>NZ_MPPC01000022.1:0-15594 GCF_001896635.1 Aminobacterium sp. EBM-42 | reverse complement strand
GGCAACTTCCTCCTCATGCATGCCATGGGACCTAATGTGGCCGGCGTCATCGGAACTGCTGTGGCTGCAGCCGTCATGCTTACACTGTTGAGCTAAAATTATATGTGGAATAATTTCACGGGGGCTTTTAAAGCCCCCGTTTTTGAAAGAGGCGGTGGAGTATAAGAATGGCAAATATCAATCTTTGCGTCGCGGTTCTAATAGGAGGGGTTGTTGGATATACTTTGAAAATCCCGTCAGGGGCTCTCGTGGGGGGTATGTTGGGAGGGCTGTTTGCAAAGAGCTTTATGGGACTGGAGACTCTTCGTCTCCCCTACCTTTCTTTTTGCTCTCAATTATTAGTAGCATTTGTTATTGTCGCCCAGGCTGACGTGGCTTCTGTTCGACAGATTCCCCGTTTTATCCCGGTAGCAATTATTTATAGTCTTGTGATTCTTGTATTCAGTGTTTTTATGGCTTGTTTTGTTTCCAAATTATGCAAAATGGATTTAATGACAGCGGTGTTTTCCATGGCTCCTGGAGGACTCTCGGGGTTAGGTTTAGCCGCGGTGGAGTCTGGCGCAAATGCTTCCTTAGCCCTTGTTTTCCATGTTATTCGTGTTTCAATAGTACTTATAGCTATCCCTTTTATTGCTCTTTTATTGGAAAAGATGAGCTGAGTTTAGTCTTGAGGAGGAAGTCGCATGTCCGAAATGTTCAGGATAGCAGGAAAACAGCCCCTTCTGGAAGCAACCTTTCTTGCAAGGCCCAATCGCTTTTTGGTGGAATGTCTTCATGGCGATCAGAAAGTTCAGGCCTTTTTACCCAACCCAGGTCGTTTATGGGAGGTGTTGCTGCCGGACACGCTTATTTATTTACATAAAGATCCTCACGTCAACCCCTCGCGAAAAACGGAATTCACTGTTATTGGAGCTATGACGGAACATGGTCCAGTGATGTTGCATACCCATAAAACAAATGACGTAGCGGCATGGCTTTTTGATGGAGGGCTCGTCCCGGGATTGGAGAATTTCAGGGTTGTTAAAAGGGAGGTTTCCCGGGGTAACAGCCGTTTTGACCTCCTCGTTTCAGATGGAACGGATCAAATGTTGATAGAAGTTAAATCATGTACTCTTTTTGGACGTAAAATAGCGATGTTCCCTGACGCTCCTTCTTTAAGGGCAGTGAAACATCTTCAAGAATTATGCGAAATAAACAGAAAAGAGATGGCAGCAGGAATTCTTTTTATTGTGCAATCAGGAGATCCGGAGTTTTTTATTCCAGATTTTCATATTGACTATGAATTTGCTACAAAACTTTACCATAGCCAAATTGAAACAAGTGATTCTAAAAAACTGGCAGTCAAAGCATTAAAAGTTGCCTGGAGCAGTGATTTTTCTTTTAGTGGGGAGGTGCGGGAAATTCCCACCCCATGGAACGTTGTGGCACAAGAAGCTGGAGAGAATACTATTGACCTTTACATTAATACTTTTGCTGAAGAGGGTTTTTATCATATTTTTGTTTCTTCTAGCAGTGAACCTTCTAAGATCAGGACATTGCAGCGGTCTTATGCTAAAGGCGGGGCTTCCTCTCGCACTATAACAATACGCACCCAGCAAAACATAGAAGGAATGGTAAAAAAACAACTTTCCATGCTTTGTGATAGAGTGGAAACAGCAAGGGATCAGACGGTCTTTATTTTTAAGGATAACCCTTTGAAACGCCGTTCATTTGTTCAATTTTTGATACATACTCGTATTGATCGTCTTGAACCTATGATACCTTCCAATTTATTTGTCAGGCAGTAGGAAAAACAAGCACGGGGCAAGTCGTTCCCTCAATCAGTGCTTCTGCGGTAGTTCCAAGAATTAATTGCCACATCTCTCTGTGTGTAGAAAGGCCGACAACGAGAAGGCTTGGCGCAGTTTCTTCTATCCATTGGGTCAGTTCTATTTCAGGTTGTCCGCTTACAATGTGGATGGATGTGTTTGGGTTCCAGGTACTTACTTCTTGTGCTACAATTTCAAGGGCTCCTTCAGCCGCATTAAGAAGGGTTTGGGAATCTTCCGCATCTTCGAGGGGTATGCCATGGACAAGGGTTATAGACGGGACGGTATCCACTTGCTGTAAGATGTCTCTAAGTTCACTTAGCATCATGTCAGTGCGTTCGGGAGAAAGGTCTACGGCAACAGTGATATTATTGTATATATCCCCCTCTGGGAAATGCCCATTCCTTGACCGAAGGATAAGCTGAGGGATGGCAAGTTGTTTCACTAGGGGAGCGATTTCTTCGGCCTCCTGAATCGGGATTACAGCGAAAGTGCATTTTTCTTTGCTCGCATATTCAGGGATGATCTCGAGTGGATCCCCAGTAGCGACAATAACTTTATAAAAAAGCTCTTCGGGAAGATTTTTCTGACAAAATTCATTGAGGGCTACTTCTGTTTCTTGTACGAGATGAGGAGTGTTGAGGCCTGCGGCAGGGCTCACTACATGCACAACAAGAAGATCTGATTGGCGCTGTAACGCTCTTTTTGAAAGCCACAAAAGCGCTTCCTTTGAAAATGGAGACATATCCATGGGGAAAAGAATTCGCCGTAACAAATTACTCTCACCTCCTGAAGAATTTTCCCTTTCAATAAGTATAACGCAATATGATCATAGTTACACATAGATTAAGAGATGAAAACCAGAGATTTTTGGGAGGATGTATTTGTGGGTTTAAGTAAAGATACAACGTGGAAAATAATAAAATACGCACAGAAAACCTTTAATGCTTTGCCCCATTCTTTGGCGGTTTCTTTCGGCGGTTTCTTAGGTGTCGTTTTGTGGGCTTTCAGCAAAAGAAGGGTTGATAGCGCAGAACGCCGATGCGTCAGAGCCTTGGGTGTGGGAGTAACAACGGCAAGAAAGATAGTGAAAGGTTCTTATGCCAATATGGGACGGTCTGTAGCTGAATTTACATGTCTTCCCAAAAACATTCATACCCTCGACTCTCTCGTAACTATCCATGGAGAGGAACATCTTCGACGAGCCTATGAAAAAGGCAGGGGAGTAATCTTTATTACAGGCCATATAGGCAATTGGGAGATGGCCGCGGCTTCTCTCGTAAGAAAGGGTTACCCAGTGAACGCCATAGGAGCCGAGCAGCGGGATGAAAGGATTACCGATCTGATCATTGATTACAGGCGTGACTGCGGTGTTTTAACAATAAGCAAGGGATTTAGTTTAAAAGCCGCCATGACCTGTCTTAAGAAAGGGGAAATTTTAGGTGTTCTGATAGATCAGGATGCTCGGGATAAGGGGATAGTTGCGCCCTTTCTCGGTCTCCCTGCCAGTACCCCCTATGGGCCGATAAAAATGAGTCTTAAATATGGAAGCCCAATGTTGCCCATTGTGATGATAAGAAGGCCTGATCACATCCACCACGATCTTTATATTCTCCCTCCTTTTGAGGATGAATCTTCAGAAAAGTTTGGCGAAAACATGTGGGAAGCTGTAGCCAGTTGCAACAATTTTATAAGTTCGTGGATATCTCAATATCCCGATCAGTGGCTCTGGCTTTACCCCCGTTGGGCCTCTACATTAGGGCACTCCTCATGATACTCGGCATCGATCCCGGAAAAGATAAAATAGGCTGGGCTTTCGCAGATAGCAAAGGAGCCTTGCTTTTTTCAGGAATTGTGAATAAAGAAGAGTTGTCATCTTTTTGGGAAGTTTTTATGCAAAAGCAATGGCATAATTTGCTTCCGTGGCTTAAAGAAAGAGAAAAAGAGCCTCTTTTAAGTGAAAGCGAGCTTACCATTGTTGTAGGTAATGGAACCACATGTAAAGAAGTGCTGCTTTTTCTAAAAGAAAGAGGACTTGATGCTCAAGTGGTTGAAGAGTATGGTACGACTCTGGAAGCCCGGAAAGTTTATTGGCGTTTGCACCCGCCTCAAGGGGTATGGAAGTTTATACCAAAGTCTTTAAGGGTTCCCAATAGAGATGTGGATGATCTGGCTGCTTTTGTTATTATTCGTCGTTATCTTGCCTCTAAAACCAGAGGGCAGGTCAAGGAGTGAGTTTGTTGCGGGAGGGTGAATGGTCGAGACTCTTCAAAGAAGAGTTCGCTCTTTTTTATAGCGTATTTAAATGGCTTGTGCTGGCTGTCGTTATAGGTGTTTTTGTGGGGACAGCCGTTTCTACTTTTATGCTGGCCCTTGAAAAATGCTCCAAAGGAGTGGGAAGTTTGCCGCCTTGGAGAATACTTTTGCTCCCTTTGGGACTTCTTGCAAGCGTTTCCATGGTTCGGTATCTAAAGGTTGCAGACAGCACTCAAGGTACAGAGAGTGTTGTAGAGGCTGTCCATCATCACCAGGGAAGGATCGACGTTTATACTGTTATTGTCAAAGTTATAGCTGCTGTAATCACCATTTCCACTGGTGGTTCTCTTGGACAGGAAGGTCCGAGTGCTCAGATAGGCTCAGCAGTATCTAATGTTTTTGCCACAGGTTTTCGTTTAAATGATATAGATCGAAGAAAACTGGTTGTTTGTGGTGTTTCTGCTGGTATGGCTTCAGTTTTTGGAGCTCCTGTAGCTGGTGCTGTCTTTGGCCTTGAAGTTTTATATGTGGGACAGGTATTTTATGATGTTCTTTTGCCATGCATAGTCAGCGGGATGGTAAGCTATCAGGTTTCTTTAAACCTTGGCATGGCATATATATATCAGCCTCTTTTGTATATTCCTAAAATGACAGGCCCTCATGTCCTTTTATGGGTAGTTCTTGCGGGGGTCTTTTTCGGTCTTGTAGCGCTACTTTTTATAGAGGTTCTTCATCTGGCACGAAGAGGATACAGAAAACTGGCCTTTCATCCACTTTTTAGCGCTTTCTGCGGGGGACTTTTTTTGGTGCTCTTATCATCTGTTGTGGGGCCAAGGTACGTCGGGTTAGGGTCTCAGACTATAACAGACGCTATAACCGGTCAAGAGATTCCCAAATTGGCATTTTTTTGGAAGTCACTATTTACAGGTTTGACCAAAGGAGCTGGAGGAAGTGGAGGAGTGGTAACGCCCACGCTCTTTATAGGAGCGGCATCAGGTGCGACTTTTGCTTCTATCTTTAGCCTTGACCCAGTACTTTTTAGCTGTATTGGCTTTGTTGCTGTTCTAGCAGGAGCAGCTAACACACCCATAGCAGCGACTATCTTGGCAGCAGAGCTTTTTGGATCGCGAGTGGCAAGTCTCGCTGCTATTGCTTCTGTAATCGCCTTCGTGGTTTCTGGATATAGGAGCATTTATCCAGATCAGATTGTGAAATGTCCTAAATCTCCACTCCTTGATATTTGTGATGAATATCGGCGTGTTGGTGAATATGAATTCGATCCGATGTTGCTGAAGCTTCCCATGGTGCGCCTTGTTGTTCGAAATTACAGGCTCTGGAGGAAGCAACGTAAAATTGCGAGGAAACAATAAAAGCTGCCTTTTCCAGGCAGCTTTTATTGATTAACTTCTCTTTACTGTATCTGTCACTTCCCCCACTTCGAAAGATCGAGCAAGTTTTCACTCTTTGCAACTATAGCTGATCCCACCATATCCCCAGTAACATTCAGGCAGGTACGCCCCATATCAAGAATGGCGTCAATGCCTAATATCATGGCATAGGCCGCGGCTACAGGGGATCCTTGTTCTATAGGCAGGCCGATGGAATCCAGAACAAGAAGCAGCATTATAGCCCCGGCACCAGGTACTCCCGCCGTTCCAATTGAGGCTAGAACAGCAGTGAGAATAACTGTGATTTGCTGACTAAAGTTAAGGGGCAGTCCTACGGCAAAGCCTATGAAGAGAGCGCAGACGCCTTGGTAGATAGCGGTTCCATCCATGTTGATAGTGGCGCCTAATGGTAGGGTGAAAGAGTATACGTTCTTTGCGATTCCTAGATTCTCATCGGCATTACGCATTGTTATTGGAAGGGTTCCACCGCTGCTTCTCGTTACAAAAGCGGTAATCATGGCTTCCTTTGAGCCTTTCAAAAAGGTAGAAAAACTTAATTTGTACAAAGAGAGAGCCCCACCGTAAACAACAATAAGATGAAGGATATAGCCGAGGAAGCAAGCCAGAGTTACGCCCCATAATGGCCCAATGGCCTTAGCTCCCTGCTGGGCAAAGACCACGGAGATAAGAGCGAAGACTCCTATAGGGGCATACTGTAAGACCCAGCCGACGATCTTATACATTGCTTCGGCAGCACCGTCAAAGAACTTAAACAGAAGTTCTCCCGCTTCGCGAATTCGTGAATCTTTGCTTATCTTAAGATAGCTGATGCCAAGACCGAACAGGATAGCAAAGAAAATTATTGGGAGTACGTCGCCTCCAGAAAGAGAAGCGAAGGGGTTTGTTGGGATAATATTGAGGAAAGTATTTGCGAGGGACGGTTTCTCTAACGCCTTTCCCGCTGCTTCCCCTATAGAGCCAAGGTCAAGTCCTAGTCCCGGTCGAAATACATTTCCCATAAGAAGACCGATTGCAACGGCAACTGCAGAAGTGAAAAGGTAGTAAATGACAATTTTGACGCCGACCTTACCAAGCTCTGCCGGACTTATGCTCGCGGAACCCACAACAAGGGTGGTTAAAATAATAGGCGTAACGATCATTTTCAGAAGTCTGACGAAGATGTCACCCAAGGGCCTGACCCAAAGTATGGAGTTGCCAGCCACCAATCCTACAATTGCGCCAAGTACGAGTCCAATAAGAATCCGAATTAATAAATTGCTTTTGAAATACCAGTCAAACATCCCCTTTTTCTCGTTTTCCATTCCCCTTTGCACCTCCCATGGTTATTGAGTGGTTCTTTTAAAAAGCTCATACACCGCACTGTTAATAATTATCCAAATTGTACCCTCTTTTAATAGACAGCACAAGAACGGATGTGTTTAAAAGAGTTGTTTAGTGGAACAGTGTAAGTTAAAATTCATAAATAACCCTATCATATTACACAAAAGGAGGCTGCCAGATGCTTAATTTTCGACGTTTATGGGCCGGACTTGTTCTTTTAGTCTGTTTTTGGGGGAACGGATCAGCTTGGGCAGCAGCTTCTCATGGAGGAATAGTCCTTGCCCTGTCTGGGGGAGGAACCAAAGGGCTTGCTCATATTGGGGTTCTTCAAGTGCTTGAAGAATACAACATTCCTGTAGCAGGAATAGTAGGAACAAGCATGGGGGCAATTATTGGGGGCCTCGCATCTAGCGGGTACAAAGGGATTGAACTTGAAGAAGCTGTTAATAATATAGATTTAGGGAGTCTTCTTTCTGAACGGGCTTCTCCCATGTTTTTACCTCTTGGTGAGCGAGAGGGAGATGCGGTTCCCTGGATATCGATTATCCATGGAAGAGGCGCCAGCGGTTCTCTTGGAGGGTTTTCGGGAGTAAAGCTTTTAGAGAAATTTGCTCAAATGGCTTCAAGAGTCCAGATTGTTCATTTTAATGAACTGCCCATTCCCTTTGCGGCTGTGGCTACTGACCTGGAAACAGGAAAGAAGGTTGTGTTGACAAATGGAAGCCTGGCTTCCGCAATGCGTGCTTCTATGGCAATTCCAGGCCTTTTTGAACCATGGGCAGTTGGAGGACGCCTTCTAGTCGATGGGGGGCTGGTTTCAAATTTGCCGGTTAAAACGGCGAAGGAACTTTTTCCAGGCTATCCTATTATTGCCGTAAATGTAACGAAGACTCTGAAGTCGAGGGAGGATCTGCGGACGGTCGTAGATGTTATAGACCAATCCATAACTGTTCTGACTCAGCAGAACGTAGAAACAGAAGAGAGGGACGCTGATCTTTTGCTGGTTCCTGACGTGGGGAAAATGCCGCTTTTTGATGCATCAAGGTCTGAAGAAGTGATTGAGGCTGGACGGGAGGTGGCGATGGCCCATCTTAAGGAAATTCAACAATTATCCGAAGGTGCCCCTTTGCCTCTTTACCACAAAAAAGAGAGCCCCGAAATTGTCACAGATGTATGTCTTGAGGGGCTTCCTGATACAGAATGTAGAGATTTCAGGGAAAAGTACCGATCATGGATAGGGAAACCAGTGAACACATTGAATGTGATGAAAGCCAGCAAAGAGATCTCAAAGCGCATCGATGTTCTTGCGGTGGATTATCGCCTTGAAGAGAAAGATGCCGGTACTGCCATTATTTTCACCGCTCAACGCCGTCCCTTGTCTGAATTTCGAATAGGGGGGTATACGACAAACCTTCATCCCTATCGCTGGTTATTTATCAATAGTATCTACCGTGATATTTACAATGAAGGAGATTCTATAAAACTTAATTTAAAAGTGGGGAAGCAATGGGCAGCTGATTTGGGTTATCTCTCATCACCAGAGGTTTCAAGGGCATGGGAACTTCATCTGTCTGGTCAGAAGTGGGAGGTTACTCCTGGTAATTCCTCAGAAAAAAGCTGGGAGAGATATAGTGCGGGGGTCGTAAGGCATTTTACTCTTGGGAAAATGCAGGGGGGCGCCGGACTGGGTTTTGAAAATGTACATTCAGGTGGAATGGATGAGAATGCACTAGGTCCTACATTTTATGTGGCATATAATACTCTTGACGATCTATTGGATCCTACGAGAGGCAGTTCTGTAAAGATTGCTTTATGGTGGCCTGATTATGATGAACTCCTTTACAGGGTCAATGTTTTTCATGCCATGTCTCTTTCAGAGAACTGGCGGCTCTATCTCAGGGGCGGATATGCTGAAGGAGATGTGACAGAGGCTAGTCACGCAGTGTATTTGGGTGCAGCGGAAGAACTTTATAGTTATGCAAACTACCCCATAGAAGCAGAAAGAATGGCGTGGTTCAATCTTGCTTTACGCCGGATTTTTTTACGAAGCTGGTGGGGAAACCTCTCTGCCGAATTTTTTGGCGGGGCCGGATGGGCTTACGACGACAGGGGAGAAAGAGCAGATAGTGTTTGGGAAACAGGCATTTCCCTTTCTGCCCCAGGGCGTTTTTTCGATGGGCGCCTGATGTTCCTGTATAATGACAGGAATGATTTCAAAGTGGGATTTTTTATTGGGAAACCTATTTGGGGGCATCATCCCTTACCATAGTGCTCCCCAAAATGGTTTTCTATTACGGAGGTAGACGAAAACCATGGCACGTAACATAACACCGAAAGAGACAGATTATTCTCAGTGGTATCTCGACATCATTAAGGTTGCTGAGCTTGCTGATTATGCCCCAGTAAGAGGGTGTATGGTGATTCGCCCCACGGGATATTCCCTGTGGGAATCCATACAGAAACATTTTGACGATGCTTTTAAGGAAACGGGACATGTGAATGCCTATTTCCCTGTTTTAATCCCTAATTCCTTTTTGGAGAAGGAAGCAGAACATGTGGAAGGGTTTTCTCCGGAGTGCGCCGTTGTAACACATGCGGGAGGAGAGCTTTTGGAGGAACCTCTCGTTGTAAGGCCTACGTCAGAAACGGTAATAGGCCATATGTACAGCAAGTGGATTCAATCATGGCGAGACTTGCCAATTCTCATCAATCAGTGGGCCAATGTAATGCGTTGGGAGAAGCGCCCCCGTCTTTTTTTGCGAACATCTGAGTTTCTTTGGCAGGAAGGGCACACCGCCCACGCCACAGAGGAAGAGGCTATGGAAGAAACTCTTAAGATGTTAGAGGTCTATAGGCGTATTATGACTGAAATTCTGGCTATCCCTGTAATTGTAGGGGAAAAGACAGCAGGGGAACGTTTCCCGGGGGCAGTGAACACCTATACCTGTGAAGCCATGATGAGCGATAAAAAGGCTTTGCAGGCAGGAACGAGCCATTTCCTTGGTCAGAATTTCTCCCGGGCCTTCGATATCCAGTTTCAGAACCAGAAAGGCGAACAGGAGTATGCGTGGACAACTAGCTGGGGGGTTTCTACTCGTCTTATAGGAGCTCTTATCATGACACACTCTGATAATGACGGCCTTATTCTTCCTCCGAGAGTGGCTCCCGTGCAAGTGGCGATCCTCCCTATCAGTACGAATGATTCGGTAATGGAAGAGCAGCTGCTTCCAAGAGCCCTAGAGTTTTCTGACAAATTAGACCAGATGCTTGGCGGACGCTTTACCTTCGTAGACAAGCAGTTCCATATGCGTCCTGGTGATCGGTTCTTTTATCACCTTCAGAAAGGAGTTCCTTTGCGTCTCGAGCTTGGAGAAAAAGACCTGGCCGCTGGAACTGTCAGGGCCGTGCGGAGAGATACGGGAAGTAAAGAGGATATTCCATTCGAGAATGTTCCGTTGAGGGTCAAGGCCCTTCTTGAGGATATTCACAAGAATCTCTATACGAGGGCTCTTGACTTCAGGATTGCCAACACATTCTCGGCTTCTACCCTGGAAGAGCTAAAGGTTATTGTTGAAGAGAAAGGCGGATTTGTAGAAACATATTTTGCTGGCACGCCGGAAGAAGAAAAGAAAATAAGAGAAGAGACTGGAGCGACACCGCGGTGTATGCCATTGAATGATACTTGTACAGGGACCTGTTTTCTGACAGGCAAACCACATGCAAGAAAAACGATCTTTGCCAAAGCATATTAGTTTCTTGTTTATGTAGGTATTGAGAAAACTTGCCTGAAAGCGGGATCCTGCTGTATGGGGACCCGCTTTTGGATTCTGATGAGGGGGGTGCGAGAGAATGGACAAAAAGGAAAGGCTTGCTGTAATAGATGTGGGGTCTAATTCGGTAAAACTTTTTGTCGCGGAGAAAGCTCATCAGAAAATCTCTACTTTATTTGAGCGGACAGAGATCACCCGTTTAAGTGAAGGGCTCACAAAGAATGGAGTCCTTCAGAATGTCCCCATGGAAAGAAATATTTTCATGGTCGAAACAATGATACATCAGGCAAAAGCTCTAGAAGTCGAAGGGGTTATCATTGTAGGCACCATGGCTTTGCGCATTGCACAAAACAGGGAAGTGTTTATAGACCGCCTCGCAAAGAAAACAGGCTTTACACTCTCTGTTTTGTCAGGTGAAGAGGAAGGGGAGTTGGCTTTTTTAGGGGCTCTTTCAGGACTCTTTGGTTTTTCACCATTACAGGAAGTGACTCTTTTCGATATTGGCGGAGGCAGCACAGAGTTTGTCAGGGGGAAGGGGAGAGAGGTCCTCGATAAATGCAGCATTGCTCTGGGTTCGGTGCCATTAACAGAGCGCTATTTACAGATTTCCCCTGTTTCTGATGAGTTGTTGCAACGAACCAGATCTATCATTAAAGAGCAACTAGAGCAAGTGCCCCCTGTGTTCAAACTGGGCCCTCTTCTTGGAATAGGCGGCACTATTACGACATTAGCTTCAGTTCACCTTGAACTGGAGGCATATAGTGGTAATAGAGTTCACGGAATGACCCTCACGAAAAGGGATGTAAACGAACAAATTCTTCAATATGCCTCTAGAACCATAGCTGATCGATGCAAAATTAAGGGACTGTCTCCTGGGCGCGCGGATATTATCCTTGCGGGAGCATGTATTGCGGACGAAATTTTGGGTTTGGCCAATGAAGAATCATTTGTAGTAAGCGACAGAGGACTGAGGCACGGAGTGGCCATACACTACTTTGAAGAAAGCTCTGGAAGAGATGAGCCTCTGCTCCTCCCTTGAATTGTTAGAAAAGAGATGATTTAAGCATGCGTTCCACCCTGGCTTCCTATGCCTTGATGCTTGCTGGTATTGTCATACTCCTTCATGGACTGGAAGAAAGCAATAAAGCATTCAGAAAACACCTTGGCAGTCGAGGAAAAGAACTTCTGACCACTATGGGAGAGAAGAACTCATCGGCTTTCACCCTGGGAGTCTTACTTTCGGCCGTAGCCCAAAGTGGAACAGCGGCTACAGCCTTTGCCGTGGGGCTCGTAGATATTCATGCTCTCCCTTACGAAGGTGCTATTCTAGTTATGATGGGGGCGGGCGTGGGTTCAACTCTCGTTGCTCCCCTTTTAGCCCTTGATATCATTGCCTTTGCACCTTTTTTTCTGGCCTTGGGCTTTTTTCTTTCCCATGGGCGTTCGGATAAAATTAGAAAAATAGGCGCTATTATGAAGAGCCTGGCCTTTGTTCTCACAGGCATGCTTCTTTTAAAAGTGGGTTTTTCTCCTCTTATAGAAAAACCAGAGTTCGGAACTTTTATAGCTCATATTGTTACAAGACCAGCCCTTCTTGCCGTTGTCGCTTTTCTCTTATCGTCCCTTACTCAGGGTTCATCAGCAATAATAGCTATTGGGATAGCCCTTATCTCTTCTGGTGTAGCTTCTGCGGAAGCCTTTTACCCCTTGGTTCTGGGGGCCCGTCTCGGAACTCCCATTATTGTTCTCTTTTTCAGCATGGGCACCAGGGTCAATGCTCGAAGGCTTGCGTGGCTTTCCCTTGCCTATCGCTGTTTAGGCGTCGTGGCAGGGTTGGCACTCGCACCATTTTTATTTAAAGCAGTAGCTATTTCCATCCCTGATCCAGAGATGAAATTGGCAGCATACCAGGTGGGATTGAGTGTTATCAATGTTATCGTTTTTCTGCCCCTTGTACGGCGGGCCGCAGTGATGAGTGGAAACTGGTTTTCCAAAGAAGTTGCTAAGGATCCTGGGGAGGCCATCTATCTTGATGAGTCGTTAACAGACTTTCCCCCACTCGCTGTTCCTTTGTTGGAAAAAGAAATCACAAGAATGGCAAATTATATTGAAACATTTATTTACATGCTTTTTTTTGCACCGGGTTACAGAGAACAGATCTACAAGCTGCAAAAGGGTATTCCATCTCTTCTTGAGCAGTGTTCCGACTATATGTTTGCTATACCGGCGCCAATCGACAATGCCGCGGAAATGGAAACGTATTCGGCAATTTCCTATTCCCTTATTTCTATGGCCGATATTGTGGAAGTTGCCACGGGAAAACTCTACACCCTTTGGAACGAAGGGATAGAACAGCGATTATCAAGTGAACTTCGACAAGAAGAATGGCAAGACTATCTTCTTGTTGCTACAGATATTGTTCGTTTTAGTTTGCGCGCTTTTGCTCTTGATGATGCCGCCAGTGTTCAAAAAGCAACGGAACTCTCAAAAAAATTTAGGTCCCACGATCAGTTGCTCAGGCAAATTATGGTATTTCGGGGACGGCTTTTCAACTGTCGTCAAGATGTGCTTCTTTGGAGTCTTCTAGCAACATTGCGAGTTATTGTAACAGCTTCCCTTGAAGTTGCCCGCGGAGGTCGATTTAGAAAAAGAGGAGATGAGGGAGATGGTCTTTGGGAAGAAGAAAAAGGAAACTATGGAACTGACACCGGAAATGATACTCTACTCGAGTGATAAAAAGAGAATTCTCTCCATGGTCCATAACATGGGAGAAGAGGCTGTTGACGCTGTTTACAAAGCGATAGAAGCTCTTGTAGAAAGGGACAATGCTCTTGCTCGACATGTTGTTGAAAATGATGATGTAATAGACAGGCTAGAAGTGGAAATCGATCAGGAATGTCTCGGCTCAATTGCCATGCGGCAGCCGGTACGTGAGAATTTACGATTCGTTTTTACTGTGGCAAAAATTATAACAGACCTTGAACGAATTGGGGACGAAG
The DNA here is from genome assembly GCF_001896635.1 of Aminobacterium sp. EBM-42. Lineage (NCBI taxonomy): Bacteria > Thermotogati > Synergistota > Synergistia > Synergistales > Aminobacteriaceae > Aminobacterium > Aminobacterium sp. EBM-42. The sequence continues at coordinate 2,032 of NZ_MPPC01000022.1, read as the reverse complement.
CTGTCAATATCGCTGAACGGGCCCTTTTCCTCAATCAGCATCCTTTGTTAAAGCCCCTTATTGACATCCCTAAGATGAGGAATATCTCTATCGAAATGTTACGAAATGCTCTCAATGCTTTTGAAACAAATGATCCTGCTCTTGCGGAGGAAGTTTACCTGAAGGATCAGGAACTGGACGTCCTTTATTACAACATTTTTGAAGAGCTTATACAAATAATCGCTCAAAAGCCGAAGGGCGATAAAGTAACGGCACAATGTGCTGCTGCACTTATGTGGATAGGACGTCATCTCGAACGGGTTGGTGATCATGCCTCCAACGTAGCTGAAAAATCCTATTTCATTATTACGGGAGAGCGTCTTAAGCAGATAATGGAAGCAAAACAGCGTTTAGCTGAAATGGGGAGAAATGACTGATTATTATATATATCTATGGCAGATAGAATAAAAGAGAGTTAATCTTATGCAAAAATTTTTAATTTTACATTATTAATTGACAATTCGACACTCCTTTTGTATTATTGATATTGATTATCATTCTTATGTGTGCTCAAGAGGGAGGTTTTATTTTTGAAGACGATATCAGAAGTTGTGGCCCGTTATTTTGAGGATCTGAAAAAAGGATGCAATAATCTCATTAGCTGCGACCAGTTGGGAGAGCTTATGAGAAAAGAAAATGTTTACATCCTTGACATCAGAAAGCCTGAAGATTATGAGGAGGAACACCTGGAAGGTGCGGTAAACATTTTCTGGAGTGAAGTAGGAGACCATCTAAAAGAAATTCCCAAAGATAAAAAAGTGGTGGTTTGCTGTTATTCAGGCCAATCTGCAGGTCAGGTCGTATCCCTTATGAGAATACTGGGGTTCAATGCCTGTTCTCTTAAGGGCGGAATGAAGTGTGACCTGGCGCATATGCCTATTGAAGCCCGATGCTGCGATAATCAGCCAGAAGTTTGTGATTCTTGAGGCATTTAACAGCCCTTCTCCGTTGGGGAAGGATATAAAGGATGTTACTTCAATACCGCTCAGTAGATGGGCACAGAGTTGTTGTCAGATCTGTTGAGCGGTATTAGTAAAATCATTAGCATTCATTTCAGAGTTAGAGAAAGCGTCGTATGTCATCTATGGATTTTCGTGTTTTAGGTGGCAAAAAACGTATGTCTTTCGGATATCCCATGCTGATCATAATGTCAATTTTCACTGATTCAGGAAGGCCGAGTTCTTTTTTTATCCCTCTTTCATTGATCCAGCCGAGCATGCATGTCCCAAGCCCAAGGTCTGTAGCCTGAAGACAGAAGTGTTCACATGCTATAGCTATATCCATGAGACTAAACTGAACCCCACGGAAAAGCCCTCCCAGGGCAGAGCTATAGCGGGATCGTTCGGTAATAACAACGATAAGCACAGGGGCTTTCGCAGCAAAAGAATTCATTGCATAGATGCCATTAAAGGCTGCCTGCGCTAAAGAAGCGACTTTTTCAGGGGTGTGGGCTACAATAAAAGACCATGGCTGAGAATTGCAGGCAGAGGGTGCCAATCTGGCAGCCTCCAGGCATGTATCAATTACTGATTGTGGAACAGGCTGTGAACTGTAATCCCTCATGCTGTACCTTTTTCGAATAAGATCTGCAAAATCCAAAAATCTCCCTCCCAGCTTTTGCGAATGATTAGGATAACAACTTTAATTTTAGTGTTTGTTTGTTAAAAGGGTCAATAGCCAAAGGGCAACATGTCTGATTTGGAGGCCCAAAAGTGTATGTAATATTTCGAAAAAGGGATGTTGGCGAGGCCAATTATTCTTTTTCTTAAGGGAAAGCCAGTATTTACAAGGGATAGAGATGTATTTAAGTTTTTTCTTTTTCTTTTTTTGAGAGTTGACATCTTCTGAAAAAATGATATCATACCCTTCGCGCCGCTCGAAAGGCGGAGCGAAAGCAACAGAGCACCTTGTAAAGTGAATAGGCGAGACGAAAACGAGAAGCCAGTCAATTTAAGAAATTTATGGAGAGTTTGATCCTGGCTCAGGACGAACG
>NZ_MPPC01000009.1:0-24096 GCF_001896635.1 Aminobacterium sp. EBM-42 | reverse complement strand
CTCAGCCAGAGCTTCCTGGCCGGGCACGCACTCTCTCTCATGCACTCCGGTCCTTCGAGACAATCAGCTATCTGAATGTTTCCCTCCAGAACCTCCACAACCTCAGCAACAGTAATTTCCATGGGAGCCCTGCTGAGGAGGTATCCTCCTTGAGGACCACGAACACTCTCAATAAGCCCATCTCTCCGCAGCTTCAAAAAAAGCTGTTCGAGATAACGCTCTGAAATGTTTTCTTTCGATGCAATATCTGTTATGCTCAGCGGTGTACGGCCATCATACTGACGGGCAAGCTCTAGCAACGCCCTGAGCCCATATCGTGTCTTTGTAGACAGTTTCATTACGTTTCACCTTCTTTTTATAAGCTTGCATTATAAGTATTCATACTATACCCTACTGGATTTGTCAAGAATAAAACAGCTGCTATTTGCATTCTTTCAGGCGAAAAAAGATAATAAGGCTGAAGCAGACAATTAAAAAGGAGGAGGACTGCCCATGAAGCTCCGTGTCCATGCCTTTCTTATTTATGCTACTGGAGAAAAAGAATTTGACATGAAAGCTCCTGCCACCATCAGGCAGCTCTTGGAGGACTTTTCTAACCGTTTCGGAGAACCCTTTGATAAATGGATCTGGTCAAGCAACGAAGTTCCCCACCGTCTTATGGCAGGTACTATTATTATGGTCAATGGCAAACATATAGCCCATCTTAACGGTCTTGATACACCTCTTTGTGACGAAGACGTGGTCAATATTTTTCCACCGGTAGGGGGCGGTTAAAAGAATGAGGAGGAAGACACCATGAAACTGCCAGCTTTTAAAATTGAACGCTATTTCGCCCGCTACGAATTTAAAACCGAGTTTCTACTTTGCCCATCGGATTGCGAGAGCTTTTCTCTCTCCGAACTATTGCAAATGGCCGATACTGAAAGTCTTTCCCTCTGGAAAAACCTCCGGCTCGGATACACGGAATCCTTGGGACACCCTCTACTGAGAGAAGAAATAGCCGCTCTCTATACTGGTCTCTCGAAGGAAGATGTGCTGCTTGCCGTTCCAGAAGAAGGAATATTTTTGGCTTTCAACGGAATACTCGAACCTGGAGATCATGTTATAGCCATCTCTCCAGCCTATCAGTCCCTTTATTCCATCCCGGAAGGGATGGGCTGCGAAGTCTCCTATTGGTCTGTAAAGGAAAAAAATGGGGAGTGGACCCTAGACCTTGATGAACTAGAAGGGATGATCAGACCCGCAACAAAAATGATCGTCGTGAATTTTCCCCACAATCCAACGGGGTATCTGCCAGAGAAAAAAGATTTTCTTAAAATAGTGGATATAGCATCTCGCCACGATCTCTATCTTTTCTCTGATGAAATGTATCGATTCCTTGAGTTTGACGAAATGTCCCGTCTTCCTTCTGCATGCACTGTTTATGAAAAAGCTGTTACACTAGGCGGACTTTCCAAGGCTTTTGGCCTTCCAGGGCTGCGAATGGGATGGCTAGCAGCTCAGGACCGTGAGATCCTCAATATTACAGCCCAGTTGAAAGACTACACCACTATTTGCGGAAGTTCTCCTTCTGAAATTCTTTCTCTCATGAGCCTTCGGGCAAAAGAAAAAATCCTGCAGCGGAACAGGGCTCTTATAGCAAGCAACCTTGAAGAAATTGAAACCCTTTTCCACAAACATGATGACCTTCTCCACTGGGTTCCTCCCAAGGGAGGGTCTATAGCCTTCCCCGCCCTGAAAGGGAACATCCCTATAGAGGCCTTTTGTCAGGAGGCTATAGATCAATACGGAGTATTAATAATACCCGGCACTCTATTCGGATCAAAGGAAAATCGTTTTAGGGTGGGGTTCGGGCGAGCCACCTTTTCAGAAGCCCTCAAACAGTTTGAAGTCTTTCTGAACAATCGCAAAGGGTAATCTGCTTTCAGTAAAAAAATCAGGAGCCTCTCCTCTCTACAAAGATTGGCTCCTGAATCTTATAAATAAAGCCTTCCTGCAAATTCATAGCAAACTACAGAAGGCCCTTTTTTCGTCCCGCTCCTAAATAGGCATTCCTGATATCTGCGCTATTCAGCAAATCTTCTGATGTTCCTGCCATAATAATGCTTCCTGTCTGCAGCACATAGCCTCGGTGGGAAAGCAACAGAGCCTGTCGGGCATTTTGCTCAACCAGTAAAATGGTAACTCCCTCAGAGTTTATCCGGCGGAGCTCCTTAAAAATATCCCTAATGATAATAGGGGCAAGGCCCAGAGAAGGCTCATCTAAAAGCAAAAGGCGGGGGCGGGACATAAGGGCCCGTCCGATGGCCAGCATCTGCTGTTCACCCCCTGAGAGAGTTCCGGCATATTGGTCACGCCGCTCTTCAAGGCGAGGGAAGAGGGAGAAGACCCACTGAAGGTCCTGTTTCACCTTTTCCGGCTCCTTACGGGGAAAAGCCCCCATCATCAAATTTTCGTAGACGGTGAGAGGGGCGAATACCCGCCGCCCCTCCGGGACGAGGGATATGCCCTGTTTCACCACATCATAACTTCGCTGGGCCAAAGGCGCTCCCGAAAAATTAATGAGCCCTTTTTCCCTGCGAACTTCGCTCATAAGTGCGTTCATCAACGTTGATTTTCCCGCGCCATTAGCCCCAATGACACAGACTATTTCGCCTTCTTTAACCTGAAGTGAAATGCCGCGAAGAGCGCGAATGGCACCATAGCTTACTTGAAGGTTCTGCACGTCCAGGAGGATATTTTCTACATCGCTCATTCTTCGTCCTCCTCTCCCAGATAGGCTTTTAATACTTCAGAATTGGCCTGTATCTCCTCAGGGGACCCCTCCGCGATCTTCGCCCCGAAGTTCATGCAGATGATCCGGGGGCAAATTTCCATCACCAGGTCCATATGATGTTCTATCACGAGAATGGCTAGCTGGAATTCCATATGAATAGACTTTATAAGCTCGTTCAACGCCATAACTTCTTCAGGATTCATTCCTGCTGCCGGTTCGTCAAGAAGCAACAAACGGGGATCAAGGGCCAGGGCCCGTGCTATCTCAAGACGGCGCTGATACCCATAGGGCAGGGTCCCTGCAGGTTGAAGGGCCCGATCCGCAAGGCCTACTCGGTTGAGCAATTCCATACTTCGATCCCGTATGGATGTTTCTTTCATCCTCCACTTGCCAAAATGAGTCACAGCCTCTACAAAAGAATAGGCTTCATGCTGTTGTGCTGCTGTCATAACGTTCTCAAGAACTGAAGAACGGGGGAAGAGCCGCAAATTCTGAAAAGTCCGCGCGATCCCTTTTCGAATCACTTCGTAGGTCTTGAGAGGGGTAATATCTTCCCCATCGAAAAGTATCCGGCCCCCATCAGGATCATAGACACCCGTTACCACATTGAAAATTGTTGTTTTCCCCGCGCCGTTTGGGCCGATGAGACCAACAATCTCTTTTTCGTTCAAAGCAAAACTCATACTCTGAACAGCATGGACTCCGCCAAAGAATTTATCCACTCCGTTCAGCTCAAGCAGTGCCGCCATTATCTTTCCTCCTGAAAATCTTGTTCAGTAGCCCCCCGCCATTGAGTCCACCCATAATACCCTCGGGGCGAATCACCATAATGATTACGAGAACGGCCCCGTAAATAAGCATTCGATATTGCGAAATAGGCCTGAAAAGCTCGGTAACCAGAGTTATTACGAGAGTTCCTACCATGGTCCCGGCCATAGATCCAAGGCCTCCAAAAACCACCACGGCCGTTAACTCTGTGGACTTCAGCATATCGAACATAATGGGTTGTATAAAAGAAAGAAAACCGGCAAGAAGAGCTCCGGCCACTCCACAATAAAAAGCGGAGATCATCAGGCTGAGCACCCGCAGCCTGGCTGTATGGAAACCAAGCAATGAGGCCGCCACATAGTCATCGCGACAGGCTTTAAAGGCTCGTCCATACCGGCTATTGATCAGATTGAACATGCAGAGGGCCATGATGACAAAAAAAGTCAGGGCTACCGGCAATGTCGTATAGGGTTCAATGCCGGGATACCCCCGGGCTCCACGAGTTAGCGACTGCCAGTTTTCGAGGATAAGACGAATCGCTTCTCCCAAACCTATGGAAGCAATGGCAAAATAGTCGCCCATAAGCCGAAGGGTCGGAATTCCTATACCATAAGCCACTATAACCGCTACTCCGCCGCCAAGGAGTATAGCCGGCAGCCAGTGTACCCCATAATGCACTGTCAGAATGGCAGAGGTATAGGCGCCAAGAGCCATGTAGGCCGCATGCCCCAGGGAAAAAATGCCAGTAAAACCAGTGAGAAGAGAAACTCCCATAGCAGCAATAGCGTTAATGCACAAAAGCGTTATGATTCCCTCAGTATATCCAGACATGGGGAAACACCTATATCTTTTCGCTCATTTGCTTGCCAAAAAGACCTGAGGGCTTGATAAGCAAAGTGATGACAAGCAATGAGAAAACCACTAGATCCCTCATTTGGCTCGAAATAAAACCAGCAGCCAGCATTTCCGCCAAACCAAGAATCAGGCTCCCCACGACTGCGCCGGGAAGAGACCCTAACCCTCCAATAACTGCGGCGACAAAGGCTTTGATGGTAATGGCCCCTAGCTGGGGATAGAGAGTATACCGAACTGAAAGAAATATTCCCCCAATAGCCGCCAAGGCTCCGGCGGTAAAAAAGACAATAGAAATAAGAAGGTTAACATTTACACCCATAAGGCCAGCCGTACGCAGATCGCAGGCTGCCGCCCGAATAGCAAGCCCCCACTTCGTTCTGGAAAGAAATAACTGAAGACATCCAAGAGCAATAAGGGCTATGAGAAAGGAAAGGAGATCGAAAGCACTCGTGGTAGCAAGACCGAACAATTGAACTGGGTAGGTGGGTATCACCGGGGGGAGGGCTCTGAAACGCCCGCCGGCTACGATAACAAAAATATTTTCAATTACAATACTCATGCCCATAGAAGCAATGAGCAAATAAAGGGTTACATTGGTCCGCTCACGGATGGGCTTATAGGCTATCCTCTCCGTCAAAGCCGCTGCTATGCCAGCTCCCGCAAGAGAAAGCATGCCAGCCAGCCAGATATTGACCCCCATAGATTTCAAGGCCCCATAACAAATGTACCCTCCGATCACAAGAAACCCGCCGTGGGCAAAATTTGAAAAAAGCAATACGGAATAAACAAGAGAGTAACCAACGGCAATGAGGGCATACACAGAACCAAGGGAAAGTCCGTTAATCACTTGCTGCAAAAAAGTGGCCACCTATGATCTCACCTCTTTCCTGAGAATACGAGGCGGAAACAACCCCTCCGCCTCGTATTGCCTGACCTGTGTTTTGTTTTTTAAGGTTTAATCTTCTTGTAGAATTGCCCTCTGCCTTCTTTGGCCACCAATACAACGCCATCTTTATCCTTCGGCGTATTGTTTGCTGGATCTATAGTAATAGTAGCATGGTGAAGGGCAAGATTAGATGTAGCGGCAAGAGCGTCACGGATAGCCTTGGGATCGTCGCTGCCTGCGCGGGCGATAGCGTCCACAAGCCAGTAGACGGAATCATAGCCAAGTACACCGTTTACAAACTCCTTACATTCATCATTCCATTTCTCTTTGTATGCTTTGAAGAAAAGCTGCATGGCTGGGTCTTCCGGTGCTACGTGGTTGATCCAGTAGGAATTTTCCATTGCGTCCCCTGCGATCTCCCACATAAATTCGCCGTATCCGTCACCGCCAACAAAAACAATTTCGTTCATGCCAAGTTCACGTGCCTGTTTCATAATAAGGGCCATTTCCTTTCCCATATTGGGGAGGATCAGCACATCTGCTTTTTTGTCGCGAATTTCCGTAAGCTGAGCCCTGAAGTCCACATCCTGACCTCCTCTAAAGCCGAGGTCTGCCACCACGGTTCCTCCATATCCACCGTAGCTCGCCATGAAGAACTCCCGAAGGCCATGGGAATAATCGTTTCCTACGTCGTAAAGAATCGCCGCGTTCATTCTTCCAAGTTCTTTCGCTGCAAAATACGCAATGAGCTTGCCTTGGTAGGGATCAGTGAAACATATTCTGAAGGAAAAGGGACGAACATTACCTTTTTCATCTACAGTCACCAGGGGGTTGGTAGAAACAGTTCCGATCTGAGCCACGCCATATCTGTTGACCAGCGGAGCCGTAGCAATATTTATTCCGCTGCCGTTCGCACCGACAAGAGCGACAACCTTATCTTCTTCAATCATACGCCGCACTGCGTTCACAGCATCTTCTGCCCGGGTTCTAAAATCGTACACTACGAGTTCTATCTTTCTTCCCAGCACCCCGCCTTTAGCATTGATCTCATCAACAGCCAGCTTTGCGGATTTTTCTTCGGTCTGGCCATAGGCTGCCCAGTCGCCGGTCAATGCCGCCAGGTACCCAATTTTTATAGGTTTTTCTTGCGCTGATATAGGGGTAACACCCACAACTCCAATTAAAAGAGCCACGAATAAAAAACCTATAAGCCCCTTACGCCATATATTGCCTCTTTTCACCACCTACCACCTCCTAAATGATTTATGATATAGGTTATAATCAGTATGTTCATTGTACAGACAAAGCATTAAGTGATGCAATCAGAAATTGTAGCAATTTTGCTTATTTTACATAATCATCTTGAGGAGGAATATGAAATGGCTTTTCAGTTGCCAATATATGTCGAACCAAACTTCGATAAAGAGCCTTTTGTTTCAGCTCCTGATGCGGGAATATGCAAAGTTGAAGCGGAAGGAGTAGCACCACCAGGTTATCATGCCTTATCTATTTATCCTGAATATTTTAAAGTCAACAGCCAATGGTCCCTTGTAAGGGAAAGTCGCATGGACTGTGTTCCTGTCGTGCGAAACGAGGGAATAATCGAAGCTGTCGAGTTTCGTAATCTTCATGTAGGGGACAAAGTCATCGTAGGCCGCTCAGAAGATGGCCGTTACGGAATTTACCTCCATGCAACCCCCTTTGCCATGCCCGAAGAAAGCGGCGACGTCTTTTCTTTCCGCACCGGGCGTTCCCGTGAAACGGCCTATTCCCGGGATTACGACAACCTTTACGAACTCATGCGATACGAGCGTGACCACGGTTATATTATCTGGGTCCTTGGCCCAGCTGTGATATTCGATCACGACTCCAAAAAGGCTCTATCTGAACTTATCGAACACGGATATGCCCATGCGCTACTCTCCGGAAACGCCATGGCAACCCACGATCTGGAAGGAAGCATGAAGAGAACGGCCTTGGGACAAGATATCTATACCCAGGAACAGCGTCCCCTCGGCCATTATCACCATCTTGATCTTATAAACACTGTTTTGCAATACGGTTCCATTGAAAAATTCATAGAAGAGGAAAATATTAATGACGGCGTTATGTATTCAGCCATAAAAAAAGGCATCCCGGTAATCCTTGCCGGATCTATCCGTGACGACGGCCCGCTGCCAACCGTTATTGGCAATGTCTACGACGCTCAGGATGCCATGAGAGCCTGTACAAAAAAAGCTACCACCGTCATAGCCCTGGCTACTCAGCTCCACACTATTGCCACTGGAAATATCACTCCCTGTTATGTCAATAGGGAAGGGCGCATCCGGCCTGTATACTTCTACTCCATTGACGTTTCAGAATTTGCAGTGAACAAACTCCGCGACAGGGGAAGCCTGTCCGTAACACCTATCGTTACCAACGTACAGGATTTTCTGGTTCACCTGCGCAATAATCTCGTTCCCTAAAGTGAGGAACATGCCATGACATGGAAGAAATGGATCGGGCGATGCCCACCCTGACTCTTTCTACATCTTCTCCTGGCCCTTGTGCTGGGAATCATGTACATAATGCGGTTTTTCAAAAGCTAAAGTAAAGAAGAGCGGCCTCAATATAAAAGAGACCTGTAGACCTTTGGAATTCTCTCTATAGCCTTCACAAAAAGGGGTGGAAGCACGTGAAGAGCATAAGAGAGATTAATTCGTTCTGTATACTGATGGACATCTTTTCCAATAGGCCCAAGATTCATCACGGGCACATCCAGAGAAAGCAAATCTTCTGCGGGGAAATGATAATCCGCTCCCCATAGAGGCATATTTGCGGCAACGGCCTCCATATCATGTTCTTCTCCCTGAAACCCCATGTAGCTGAGGTCCATTATCCCTTCAAAGACCTCTTTTATCTCCAGAGGTTCTTCGGTTAAATCTGCGCTCTCCTCCACAATTTCCTGGGCTACCATGCGTATGACCCTATCTCCCCGGCTTGCATCCCTGTTGCACCGGGGAGGATACCACGGCGGGAGAAAACCCGTAATGATAAGGGGACCTCGTCTGTTCGATTCCCGCAAAAGAAGGCGAACTGCTTCTATTCCACGATCATGTATGGTTTTTCCAGAATGGATTCCTGAAAGGATCGGTCCCAGCACATCCTGAGGCAAACAACCCTTTTGCCCGGCCACATCTTGAATAAGCTCTTGAATGGTCAGAACTACACCTTGCTCTTTTTCTTCTTGATCGAAACTGAAAGACAGTTTTTGCCTCTCGCCCTCCCTAAGGGCAAGAGCCCTCGATAAGGCCTCTTCTGCTCTCTTATTCATATACTCGAGAACTTGACCGGGTGTTTTCTGCACTACCAGACTATTAAAGAAGACCACCGCCATCTCCGGTAAAGTAACGGCATACTGTTCTCTGAGATCGGCTAGTTTTAAACACGCCATTGGAGGAAAAACTCTGTCTTTCCACCTGTCCGCGCTTTCAGCATCTCCCTCAACAAGCGTCATAAGGCACGACGCTATTAGAGGCGCGCTGATGCCCTTAAAATATTCCCCCACATGGGCTTCTCTTCCAACACAGAAGAAAAGGGGCATTATTTTTCCGATGGTTCCTAAATAAAGGTAACCCCTCTCCGCTGACTCCCCCACTGAGGGTTCCGTATTGATGCAGACAAGATATTCCAGGTTTTTCTTTTTTTGAAGCCCCCTGAGCCAGGGTACTGCGCTTCGCATTCCGGCAGACATCCCCTCTTCATCGCAAACAGCCAGAAAAAGCAGGTTCGCCTGCATTTTTTCAGGGCTCTCCGAGAATTTCTCCATACAAGCCATTTCCAGGGCCAGGCCATATTTCATATCGGCCATGCCCCGGCCAAAAAGGTACTGTCCGCTTTCGAGGTCTGCGCGAGCATCTTTGGGAAGTGCCTCTTTCTTCAACCGCTCTGTATAGTTTTGGGGCTGAAAGGCCAGGGATTCCAGTGAACCATATCCCTTCGCATCCACCACATCAAAATGTCCAGTGATAATAATTGTCTCCTTGCATGGAGGATCGGCCTCCACAAGGGCAGCTATACAATGTCGTTTGAGCCCATCGTTCTGTACGGGAATTAAAAAAATATTCTCTGGCCGCTCATGAAAATAGGGCAGGTCGCCCAGCCACCGATATATAGAGTAAGCTGCCTCATTTTCCCTTCCGGGAAGCCCCGTTACGCTTGGTATAGAAGCCAGGTCAATACACAAAGAGAAAAGTCTCTCTGGAGAGGGGGGATGGGTCATTCCCTTGACGCCTCCTTGCCTTGTGGGTGGTTGACAATGGCCATATTATGAGAAACATCTTTATCAAAGTGAATATCCAGCTGGGGAAAGGCTATTGTTATATTACGTTCTTCAAAAAGCTCTATAATCTTATACCGAAGATCACTCTGAGCTACAAAACGAGATGCTTTTCTCATATCCACCCAAAAGTAAAGATCGAAATCAAGGGAGCTTGAACCAAAATCATTGAAAATAACGTAGGGTTCAGGCATAGTAAGAATATCTTTGTGGGAGGAAGCCGCTACGAGGAGTAGCCGCTCCACCTCCCTGGCTGGCGAGCCGTAGGCCACCCCCACTTTCACTTTGCCGCGAATGACCTGATCGGTGCGCGTCCAGTTCACAATACGATTCTCGAGAAAATATCGGTTGGGTACAAGAACGTCCACATTATCAAATGTGCGAATTCGGGTGGAACGGGATTCTATCTCCTCAACTGTTCCCACAATGTCTTCGATCTCAACAATATCGTGAACTCTGAAGGGTTTACTGAAAAACAGGATGAGACCGCTTATGAGGTTGCTAAATATATTCTGAGCCCCGATACCAACACCGAGAGCAAGGGCACCACCCAAGAAGGCAAAGGCCGTCAATGGGATGTTGACCATATCGAGAGCCGCAAGAATACATATGAATACAAGGATAGCAAAAAGACCCTTCTGTATAGCCATGGCTGCTGTAGGATCCATTTCAAAGCGACGGAAGAGATACTGCTTGACGCCCTTTGTCGCTTTTCTGCTGGCTATAAATCCAAGGAGTACGATAATAACGGCTAAAATCAACTTCTTAACAGAAACAGAGAACCCGTCACCCGACCAGAGCTGAAAATTTAAAAAGGCTCGCAGCCGCTCAAGGCTGGCCACCGAAACCTTTTCAGTAATGGTTACTGACGATAACAGTGATTCAAGCTCTTCAAGCAATCGGGTGTTAAGCATAGAGATGCTCAGCAGGCTCGTCATATATTGCCCATTGAGTTCTATCTGTTTTTTCAACCCTTCGCTCTCCTGCCGCAGTACGCGATATAGAGGAGAGGACTCGCTTTCCGATGCCATAGAGCTATCGAGGGTCAGCAGCCTTGATTGCAATGAGACCTGCATCTTCTGCAACCCTAGCAGGACGTTGTCGAGATCCTTTTTTCGCATCTCTGTTTCAGTACGTCTTTTTATCAGCTCTGCCGTAAGTAATTTTTTTTCGAGGAGGGAATAGCGTGTTTCCCAAATTTCCCGCGTCTCTTCCGCCCATACCTGTGCCTGTTCCGCCTGGTCCATGGCAGCCTGATAATAGACGTACCACGTTTCTTTTTCGCTTTGCTGGGCACGATATAATGAAAGATTCTCAGCATCCGATGCCGACTCGGCCCTTGCCTGGGCATTCATAAACTCCTCCCTCGCCTTCTCTGATTCTTGGCGAAGGGTCTCTGCCTGTTCCTGAAGCTGCCTTTCTCTCTCCTTGATCAAGGACACCTGACGCTTAAGGTCTGCTTCATCATATTGCAAATGCTGGGCAATCCACTTCATCCCTTCGGTTACATTTTTCCGTTCCATTTCGAGCATATCGAAACGAAGACGGCTTTCTTCCACATTCTTTTCACGAAAGGCAAGGGAAAGACGGTTCTTCTCGGTTTCTAGTTCCACTTCCTGTTGAACCCATTCTGAGAATTTTGAGGGAGTTTGTTCCTCTTTCAGCATGGCTAAATGCTGTTCATTCTGGCGAATTTTTTCTTTAAGGGAAACAATGGCACTCTCAGACAGGCGGATGGCGTAGGTCACTGTATCTATTTCCTGAGATAGAGTCTCAAGACGACCTCGGTAGTTTTCGTAGAAGCTCAGAGAGTAGGGGGGATTGTCTGGAACAAGGGCGGCTATATCCTTTTGACTTTCCGCCTTCTGCTTCTCAAAATCACTCTGCGTTTTTTTTGCCCGTTCAGCAACAGAAAGATACCGCTGATAGAGAGCGATAAGGGATTCAAGCCCTTTCAGTCGACTGTTTATTTACCCTTCTGTTAGCCCCACCTGCTCAGAAGTAAGCAGAGGCTGGGAAGACTGAAGAGTTTCTATGGTTTTCTCTATTTCAACAATACGCTGCTTTATCTTTTCTGGAGTGAAAAAAGACTCCTCCTGAGCAACTCCCTCACCGCTGCTGCTCAAAGGCACTGAGCCTGGCAAGGGCAACACCGCACCACAGCCTGCAGTGGGCAAAGCCATGAATATAGACATTAAAAGCAACAAAATCCACGCCCTTGGCAACCTTGCGGGCCATGTCTTTTTCATCTTCTCATCACTCCCGGATAATAAAAGGCGGGCTTTTCAGCCCGCTCATTATTATCTCATAGTCTTTTTACAGAGAAAAAGAAATTTTACTTATTCTCTTGCGGACCAAATAGTTCTGCAATAATATCCGCTACGTATTCTTTTTTGGTAATTCTCGTTACATTTGTACCGCAGAAGAATAACCCTTCTTCCCAATTACCGAAAAAAGCATCGATAAGGGCCTGTGCGATACAGAAAGTCTTCCGCTCAGTTCGATATCGGCAATGGGTCAGGCAGTTTGCAATGCAGGGCTTGTTTCCAACGGTGCCTTCACGCAAATACTTATCTATAAAGGGAGACCGCAGGGCACGACCTGGAAGGCCGGCCGGGCTCTGGATGATCACCACATCTTCTTCTGTTGCATCAATATAGGCCTGCTTGAAACGATCTGATGCGTCTCCCTCATAGGTGCAGGCAAAACGGGTTCCCATCTGCACGCCACTGGCTCCAAGGTCAAAAGCATGCTCAATATCTTCGCGAGTCCATATTCCTCCCGCTGCAATAACTGGGGTCGGGGTTTTTAGCTCTTTCTCCACATACTCAACAACCTCTGGTACAACTTTCTCAAGAGAGAACTCTTCATTTTCAACCTGCTCCATCTTTGTTACGCCAAGATGGCCGCCGGCATACAGCGGTGTTTCAACCACAAACCCATCAGGCAAGCGATTGTAGAGCCTTTCCCATCGCCGGGCGATGAGGCTGGCTGCTTTCGCAGAACTTACGATAGGAACAAGAGCCACTTCTGGAAAATCTTTCGTATAGTCGGGAAGCTTGATAGGCAATCCGGCTCCGGAAATAATGATATTCACCCCGCCCTCACAGGCTGAGCGCACGTGAAGTTCATAATCGGTCAGGGCAACCATACAGTTTACAGCGAGAACTCCTTTTTCGCCGGCAATCTCACGAGCCTTGATCAAACCTTCTCGTACGGCTCTCTGATTCGCCTCAAAATAGTTGCGCCCCGTGTAGTAAGGCTGATTACAGGCCAGCCCTACACTGGCTATGGTGCCGACCCCTCCATGTAGCGCCACATTTCCAGCCAGATTAGGACCGGATATGCCAACGCCCATACCCCCCTGGATCAGGGGATAACGCGGTTGATATTTCCCTATTTTTAAAACTGGAATGGAACGGCTCAACAACATCTCTCCTCTTTATATACATTGATCTTGTCTCATTTTAAAACAAGCTTGTTTATTCTATCTCAAAAAGGAGATAACCTTCAAGAAAATAAATCAAAAAGGCTGCCAAAAGAAGAAAATTCTTCTGACAGCCTTCATATTCGACACAACAGTTTCGCTATTTTGTTAAAACAACCTTATATCCACCCTCATACTGCTCAATTGCCACATCCCATTTTTGGCTCCGTGCGAAACGGGCAACATTTTCTCGAGATGTTACTGTATCAACAAGAATTTCAACTTGCCCTCCAGAAAGATCTTTAAGGGCTTTTCGGGTTTCCAGCACAGGTTGAGGACAAGAAAGGCCTCGTGCATCCACAATAATTGACTCACTCATTATCCATGCCTCCTAATTAAGACGCTGCCTCATGATCAAGCCAACGGCCAAACAAAAAACCAGACCCACTATTGTTGCTGAAGGGCCAAAGGCAGCTGGGCCTGCTCCAGAACTCGCCAAACTGAAATTATGGCTCACAGCCGCTCCCACAAGCATGCCAAACACAAAGACTGCCGCATCGCCGTCACCTTCGCCGCTCATAATCAACTGACGGCCAGGACAACCGCCAGCTAAAGTAAAGGCCAATCCTGAAAGCACCATCCCCATGAAATTCCAGAGAGTATTGGTATGGGCTATAGGCTGACCTTCAAAGCCAGGATGAAACTTGCCAATAACAATATTCGTTGCAAAAGCTATAACAATAAAGGCTAAAACGCCATTGAAAAGGTGAGAATCCCGCACCATGACAAGGTCACGGATAGCTCCTACGGTGCAAAAACGGCTTCTCTGAGCCATCCAGCCCACAAGCAGGCCAACGATGAGGGAAATGATTATGGGAGCGTGAGCGGAGCCAGGACCGCTCTCTGAGAAAAAGATGGGACCAGTCCCATCTTTGCCAAAGGCAGGAGCCATGATCACAAGAACAAGCAGCGCAATAGCAGCTACTGGCATAAAGTAACCAGTCCCCTTGGGAGCTTCATAAGAACGTCCCAGGCTGAATCCCTTCCACAGAAAAACAATTCCAATGCCTATACCCGCAACCAATCCCGCAATACCTGCAATAGCATTCCAGTCTCCGCCGGCAAGACGAAGATAGGCACGCCAGGGGCAACCAAGGAAGACAAGGGCCCCGATCATGGCGAACATTCCTAAAAAGAATCGAATGACAGGAGCTGAACCACTTCGGGGAACATACTCACGATACACAAGAGCAGAAACAAACGAACCAAGAATAAAACCAGCTATTTCAGGGCGAAGATATTGAACAACCGCAGCCCTGTGCAAACCGAGAGCTCCGGCAATATCTCTGGTGAAACAAGCGACGCAGATTCCCATGTTTCCCGGATTCCCCCACCGAACGAGTAGAGCAGCCAGAAGACCTACCACTCCACCTGTAATAATGGGGCCCAGACGTGACATGAGAAGGGAATTAAAACCTTTCAACACAAACACCTCACTTAAATAGAATAAGCCTATTATACTTAGTAATAATAATTATTACCATTGTTTTGACCTTCATGCAACAACAAAATAAAGATTGGCTAAAATACCATGTTTCTTTTCTCGTTGACTGAGATAGAATAGAAAAGGACATATTGACAAAATTTTAGAAAGGAGTGCTGAGTAATGAGAAAAAACCACATACTTATGCTTGCCATATTTTTTCTGCTTGTCTTCACCCTTCCAGGTCTAGCAGCAGAGAAAGAGCCGCTTTGGCAATTTGAAGCAGGGATGCCCCTTACCGGAACTCCAACCTATGATAAAGGTGTTGTATATATAGGAGATCAGGGGGGAGCAGTCTACGCTCTTAATGCCGAAACAGGCGAACTGATATGGCAGTATGATGCTGGAACTTCCATTAATGGCGCCGCCGCTATGAATGAAAAAACTATTTTTGTAGGGGGAACAGATGGACGTGTCTTTGCCATTGAAAGATCTTCAGGCAATTTGCTCTGGCAAACTCTTCTCGGCCTGGACCTGGCTCCCGGCGCTATATGGGGCTCTCCCATATATGGAGCAGAACGTCTTTTTGCTGGCAGCGCAGACGGCAGAATCTATGCTTTTGACCCAGAAACAGGAGTGGTTCTCTGGACTTTCGACACTGGGCGGGAGCTTCGCTCTACCCCTCTCTATCATGAGGGGCTGATCTTTGTAGGAGATCATATAGGCCGTTTTCACGCCCTGGATCCCAAAACGGGCAATAGACAGTGGGGTGGCGGTTCTGGCGGTCCCATCGATACGGCTACAACCACATGGAAGGGATTCATCTATTTTGGAAGCTGGGACGGATTGCTCTCCTGTGTAAAGATAAAAGGCATTATCCCCCAATGGAAATATAACGCCAAGTCGGCTATTACCACTTCCGCAACTCCAGAAGATGGCCGGCTGTTCTTTGGCACACAGAAAGGAATTCTCCACGCTGTGGACGCTATTACCGGCCAGATGCTCTGGACCTATGAAACCGAAGGAGCCATGCAAGCGACCCCTATAGCCTTCAATAACATTGTCTATATAGGAACAGCTACCGGCAAAGTAGCGGCCATCTCTGCAATAGACGGAAATATGATCTGGGAATATCAGACAGACAGAGAGATCCTGGCATCTCCAGCCCTGGGAGACGGCAGAGTGTTCCTTGGCAGCATGGATGGGAAAGTTTACGCTTTTTCCACAGAATAAAAACAAAAAATTAAGGGCCGGTACAAAGCCGGCCCTTTTTCTTTATCTTGTTATTTACAGCCTTTTAGCGTCTCTTGCCAAGGCATCCGCACGGTCCGTTCTCTCCCATTGAGGAAGGGGGTCAAGGTCAATACGCCCCATGTGCCCATAGGCAGCGAGACGGCGATACTGTGGTTTCCTCAAATCGAGGTCTCGAATGATAGCAGCAGGCCTGAAATCGAAATGCCGTTCAATAAGATCTGTAAGGGCCTCGTCTGAAATCTTGCCGGTTCCAAAGGTATCCACCATAAGAGAAACAGGTTCGGCCACTCCAATAGCATAGGCGATCTGGATCATACATTTTTCGGCTAACCCTGCAGCGACTATATTCTTAGCCGCGTAACGGGTCATATATGCACCGGAGCGGTCTACTTTAGTGGGGTCTTTGCCTGAAAAAGCACCCCCGCCGTGAGACACCCAGCCACCGTATGTATCAACAATAATCTTTCGGCCGGTGAGCCCTGTGTCAGCCATAGGGCCTCCCTTGACAAACCGTCCCGTAGGGTTGACAAGAATTGTCGTATCAGGCCTCAAAAGGTGTTCTGGCACCACGGGCTTTATAACGTGCTCTATGATATCACCACGAATCTGAGCTTCTGTCGCTCCTGGATGATGCTGAGCAGACACAACAAGGTTTTCTGCCCTAATTGCCTGACCGTCTACATACTCAAGAGACACCTGGGTCTTTCCATCGGGGCGAAGATAGGGAATGGTCCCATTTTTACGAACCAGGGCCAAACGCCGTGCCAACCGGTGGGCCAATGCGATAGGCATAGGCAAATATTCCTCAGTTTCGGTACAAGCATACCCAATCATCATGCCTTGGTCACCCGCACCGACCTTAGCCACTTCAGCCTCTCCCATTTCTGTATGGGATCGAACTTCAAGGGCCGTATCAACACCCTGGGCAATATCAGAAGACTGTTCATCTATGGCTGTAAGAACCGCACACGTATCACCGTCGAAACCATATTTCGCTCTGGTGTACCCTATCTCTTTTACAATATCTCTCGCCAATTTGGGAATATCCACGTATGTGGATGTACTAATCTCTCCCGCCACCATAACCATGCCTGTGGTCACAAGAGTTTCACACGCCACTCGCCCCATGGGGTCATCTGCCAGAATCGCATCGAGAACTCCATCAGAGATCTGGTCTGCAATTTTGTCAGGGTGTCCTTCTGTTACAGATTCAGACGTAATCAAAAACTTTCTGTCTGCCATTTAGCAACCTCCAATTCAACAGATATAGATAAAAAAAGAACCCTTTCCAAGAGGAAGGGCTCTTTTCACACGCAAAAAGTCACACATTCCTCTCTTATCATCCAGCCATAAGGCTGCAGGTATTGGCACCATGCCTTGCTGCTATTGGCAGGTTGCCGGGCTTCATCGGGCCAGTCCCTCCACCTCTCAGGATAAGAGATACATTTGTAAAGTTTCAAAACACCAGCTTTAGAATTATAGAGGAAATTCAAAAAGTGTCAACTGGCGGATCAAAATCTGTTGTAGACGGCCAAGCCATCTTAACTTATAACCTCTTTGCAAATTCTTCAATAAGCTCCTTGGTAGGAGCTTTCATATTCTGAGCAGAAACATTTATTATAAGCTTATAAAGATCAACGGAACTCGCTTCTGCTACTCCCTTAAACAAGGGAAGAAAACTTGAGTGACATCCAGAAAGACCAAGTATCAATTGCTCCGGTGGATTAGGATTGTGATAGCAATGTTGGAGATCTTGCGCAAGGTCTTTATCTATAAAGGACAAAAGCGAAAAGAGATCATATTCCACACTCTCTCCAGAACGAAGCAGGGCAGCAATAAAAACCTCTGTCGGAATATTCCCTACGCTGCGGGCCATCCCCATTACTCCACAATCAATAGAAGTAGCACCGGCCTGTAATGCCGCAAGTCCATTTGCTACCGCAAGTCCCAGATTATTATGGCCATGAAATCCAATGGGAATTGAAACTTTCTTTATCATAGCCTCAACATACTTTTTAACTTCATCAGGAAGCATATAGCCGGCAGAATCCATTATAGTTACAGCCTGAGCACCATATCTTTCAAGAGAACGTGCTTCCTCAGCCAGTTCATCTGGAGGGAGAATGTAGCCTTTCATAAGGCTTGTACGTACTTTTATTCCACACCCTCTTATTTCTTTAATTAAATCCTTAGCTTTTGCAGAATCCCCAGCATTTATACCTACGCGAAGAAATCCCAACCCTTTCTGAGCAGCTAGTTTAATCTCACTTATAGTGGCATGTTTCGGTTGGCAAAACATTCCCACCTCTGCCTGTGAAAAATAAGGCGAGCCAATCTCCAGATACTCCTCATCAGACAAAGGCGCATTTTTTACACCGGCTTTGTTCCCTCCTAATCCACTAGGATGCCCGTATTCTATAACTTTTATATTGCTATCAATGAGACCTTTCATTATTTTTTCAGTAAGCTCTTTTGGGAAGCCTGCGCCTACTACGTTGCCGCCATCCCGTAGAGTACAGTCAAGCAGTTCCACCATATAAATACACCACCCCTTATTTTTCGCTCGCTAATTGCCTTTCCCTTCTTAATTCCCTCACCAACGGAAAAACAACCGAAATAATTATCAAAACTATAATGAAAAGGCTGATCGGCCTGAAGAGAACAGGGACAAGACTCCCTTGAAAGAGAGTAAGAGTTCGTCTAAACTCCGCTTCCACCATAGGGCCAAGGATAAGGGCAAGAACTATGGGAGTGGGTGAAAACTCAAACCTCTCCATAAAATATCCAAGAATACCGAATCCAAAAAGCAGCCAGACATCGAGAAAATTGTTTCTGATCGAATACGCCCCTATAATGCTTAGAACACAAATTATTGGGGCAAGCACTTTCGTAGGGGTTTTGACAATCTTCACAAACTGCTTGGCAAAAGCAAGTCCTATAATTGCAAACATTATGTTTGCAACAAAGAGAGAGAGCAGAAGGGTATACGTTATCTCTCCATATTTTGTGAAAAGATTCGGACCTGGTATCAATCCCTGGATAGTAAGGCCTCCTATAAAAACTGCCGTTACCGCATTGCCAGGGATACCTAATGTAAGAGCTGGGACAAGAGATCCTCCCGTTACTGCATTATTAGCAGCTTCCGGGGCTGCAACTCCCTCGATATTTCCCTTTCCAAATGACTCCGGGTTTTTAGAAGCTCTTTTAGCCTCATTATAGCTAAGAAAGGCCGCTATACCTGTTCCCGCTCCAGGCATTATTCCTACTATCACTCCAATGATAGAAGATCGCAACATGGTTTTCCAAGTGCGCTTCATGTCTTCTTTCTCTGGAAGGATGCGATCTGTAAATTTTAGATTCTCTGGATTGTCAATTATTGAAGTTTTATCGCTCACAGAAATCTTTATCGCCTGAGAAAGAGAAAAAAGACCAATAAGGGCAGGCAGAATAGGAATACCGTCGAGCAAAGAATCATTATTAAAAATAAAACGGGGGAACCCTGTAAAATTATCCATACCAGTTGTTGCAATCAACAAACCAAAAGCTCCTGTCATCAGCCCTTTCAGGTAACTCCCTGAAGAAACGCTAATAATCACTGACAAGCCAAACAAGCCTACGAGGAAATATTCTGAGGGCCCAAATTTCAAAGCCATTTTCGCAAGGAAAGGGGCAATACAAAGAAGAGCCATAGCGCTAATAATACCGCCCACTAAAGAAGATATGGTCGAAATACCAATTGCCTTTCCTGCCAGCCCTTGCTGTGTCAATGGGAAACCGTCAAAGGTAGTTGCAATAGATGCATCAGTACCAGGCGTGCGAATAAGTATAGCTGTCAAAGAGCCGCCATAAACAGAGCTGCAATAGACTGCCCCAAGAAGCATCAATCCCATTTTGGGATCCATGCCAAAGGTTAGTGGGATAGCCAGAGCGACTCCCATTGTTGATGACAGGCCTGGAAGCGATCCGACAATAAGACCAGCTATTGTCCCTACAAATAGGATAAAAATGGCTTCTGGTTCAAAAATATTTCCCAAAGCTGGGAGAAGATATTCCATCATTGTCATTCAACCTTCCTTAAAAAAAGATTCCTTTGGGTATAGGAATGTTGAGCAAAGTTTCAAAAAATAAATAGATAACCGTAGTCGTCACCAATGAGACAAGAGTGGTAACTACCCATGAGGCAGCGCGCATCAAAAACATGAACGAAAGCAAAAAAAGGATCGTCGAGGAAAAGAACCCAAGTATTTGTATAGATGCTATATAAGCAAAAATAATGCTTCCTACCAAAAAAACCCTTGAAAGCGGTTCTTCTGTCCGCACAACATTCTCTTCAGAAGAGTTTTCTTTTCTGATCGTTCGTAATCCCAGAAGAAAAGATAGGATAATTAATGCGACACTGTAAATGATTGGCATCATTTTTGTTTGAGCAGGATAGCTTAAAGCTCTTGCCAAGGCAGCGATTCCAACAAAAAACATCAAGAAAGAGACTCCAAAATCAGCTTTTTTCAATCCCTGACTCTCCCTTCTTACCAGAGATAGAAACCGAGGGAGTTGACCCCGGAGGAACTACTCCCTCGTTGTGTTTCTTGAAATTCTATTCTGACATCATGGAATAAACATGAATTTATTCCTACTTTTTAATCCAAGGGGATGTTTTCCAAAGATCGGACCAGAGCTTATCTTGCTCTATCAACAGCGTCGTAAACTCTTCCCCAGGAATGAAATCGATGGGCATATTTAAGTTTTTAAGTTCGCTCTGATATTCTGGCGTAGCCACTATTTTTTTCATTGCTTTTACCAGAATATCAAGTGCTTCTGCAGGAATATCTTTGGGTGCAGCAAAACCCCGAGACGCTGTCCCTTGCATTACGGTGGGGTATCCAAGTTCTGAGAAGGTAGGAACATCTGGCAATTCTGCAGAACGCTTCGTATCCTGGACTGCTAAGGCGTGTAGCTGTCCTGCCTTTACCATTTCAGCCACTTCTGAAACATTCACAGCAATAACATCGATATGGCCGCCAAGAAGAGCCGCTTTGGCAGGAGCATCCCCTTCGTAAAGAACAGGATTAAGTTCTACTCCAGCCTGTTTCATGAACTCTGCAACTCCAAGATGATCCCCTGCGCCAAAGCCTTCGTGGGAAATGGATAACTTTCCTGGGTTAGCTTTTGCTTCTTTTACAAGATCTTCTAACGTCTTAATCGGGCTATCTGGACTCACGCAGAAAATGCCGGGGTCAGTTACAACATTAGCAATGCCAACAAAATCGGTAATTCTATAACGCACTACATCAGGTTGAACAATAGGATTTACGATAACCCCGCTAAGATTGATCAGCCCTATTGTGTAGCCATCAGGATTAGCTTTTGCAATGGAAGTAAATCCTACACTTCCACCAGCACCTGGTTTATTGACGACTACAAAAGGCTGCTTGAGTTCAGCCTCAAGATACTTGGCTGTAATCCGTGCAAGAATATCCGTACTTCCGCCAGCCGCATATGCAACTATCATGTTGACTGGTTTCGTGGGATATGCAGCAAAGGCCGTTCCAGAAAAAACGACCAGGAATATCAGAACAACGGCAACAAGAATCTTCTTCATAAAGACCACTCTCCTTTTGAAAGCAACTTCTTGACCAGGATACATACTGGAGACGTTCATTCTGCGCATATTAATTCACTGCATGGATTTCTTCCAAATATTCGATGAAACGCTTCACCCCCTCACAAATATCTTCTTTTGAACAGGAATAAGAAATACGTACAAAACCAGGAGACAAAAATGCGGTTCCTGGTACCATAGCTACATTTTTACGTTCTAGAAGTCCTTCACAAAAAGCAACGTCATTTTCTAAATAAATACCATTCTCTCTTTTCAGACATGAAGAAATATCTACAAAAACATAAAAGGCTCCCTGAGGTTTCACAAAATTGATGTATTCAATCTGTGATAGCAAATCTACAATAAGATTTCTTCGTTCAAAAAAACCTTTACGCATGGTTTCGCAGTATTCTTGCGACTTAACCAGCGCCCCTACAGAGGCCCATTGGGAAATGGTGCTCGTTCCCGAAGTAAGATGACCCTGAAAGTCTGAGATCGCTTTTATGAGCTTTCCAGGACCAAGGGCATAGCCTATCCTCCATCCCGTCATTGCAAAGGCCTTGCTAACGCCATTGACATTCAGCACCCAATTTCTTGCTTCAGGGCAAACCTTCAATATCTGGGGGCATTCTTCTTGATCGAAGACAAGCCGCTCATAGATCTCATCATTAATAATCATGATGCCCTTTTTACAAGCTAGTTCAGCCAACCCTCTCAAACACTCTTCTGGGTAGATAGCCCCTGTTGGATTGTTAGGGGAATTTATGATCATTGCCACCGTCCTGGGGGTTATAGCCTTTTCTGTCCTCTCAATATCTGGAATGAAATTCGTATCTGACGTTTCCACTTCCACCGGGACACCTTCAAAAAGCCTGATTTGCTCTACATAGCTCACCCATGCCGGCGGAAAAACTATTACTTCATCACCTGGGTTGACAAGAGCACCCAGCGCTTCATAAATTAACTGCTTAGCACCGGTTCCTACAACAATTTCACGCGATGGATCATAGATCAGCCCCATATGATCGCGATAATACTCCCCTACTGCTTCGCGAAGAGAGGCTATTCCACTTGTCGGAGGATAATGTGTTTGTCCTTCATCCATAGCCTTCCGCGCAGCTATCACTGCTTCTGACGGTGAATCGTAATCGGGTTCTCCGGTTGTAAAAGAAATTACCTTAAATCCCTGGCTTCTTTTTTCACGGGCTTTTGCTGCCATTAAAGATGTAGCTGAAGGTTTCATACGGGCAATTCTGTTACTTATTCTCATAATCTTTCCCCCATACTTTCTCCAGAGTTTTCTTGATAGAATGCGTTCCAATTCAATGCTATTTCGCTGAATTTCCCCACCCGCTCACGCGCGTGCTCCCAATCTTCCATAGCAACAGATGTTGCAAGAGCATTAAGAACAGCCATAACCGCGACATTCGAGTTGAAAAAACTCATGCTTTCATATTCAACTTGCAATACAATATCCGCCAATATTCCCGTAGGAGAAATCTCGCTATCTGTTATCGCTATGATTTTGCAACCGGTTTTTTCAGCTTCTTGTGCCGCATGAACTGTAAAACGACTGTAACGTGGCAAACATATAGGAAGGAGAACGTCCTTTGAGGATATTCTGGAAAAACAGTCAAAATACTCCGTTGTTTCATGAGAAATCAACGTCACACGATCTCGAATCTGTTTCATAACACCGCTAAAATACATTGCTGAAGGGTACTGAGTCCCCAAGCCAACAACAAATACCTCATTTGCCTTCGATAGCAAAGTTACGGCATCGTTAAACAAAGTGTCGGGAATTCTTGAGAGAGTTTTTTTAACATTTTCAATATCGTTGCGCACGGAATCGCGAAATGTGAAATTACCGTCTTTGGTGACAGCTCTTTCCATACGTTCAGTAGGGAGTATTCTCCGCCGTAAATGTTGCTGGATCTCCTTTTGCATCTCAGGAAATCCAGAATATCCCATATCCACTGCCGCACGAGAAATAGAGGATGTGCTTATGCCTATTTTTTCTGCGAGATCGCCAATTGCGAGAAAAGCAGCAACATCTGGATAATCAAGGATAAATCGAATCAACTTTTCTTGAGTTCCCTTACTTTTGGGATAGGCCATTTTAATACGTTTCATGTTCCCTCCCACCTCTCTTTGAAAATATATTACCATATTTCTATTGGAATATAAAAATAAATTTTTATCTTTTTGAAAAGGCTGACCATTAGGATCATTTTTTATGTTGACTTTTGCTTTCATTAAGAGGGTTACTAACGCAATCATTTTCTAGGATTCACTAAGGTATACTTATATGTGAAAAAGACCAACAACATGGAGAAAAAACATGAGAATATTCAGGAGAAAGAAAAAAATAGGACTAGCCCTTGGGGGAGGCGCTGTTCTTGGCGCTGCTCATATCGGGGTATTAAAAGCAATCGAAGAGTTTAACATCCCCATCAGCTATATCGCTGGAACAAGCATTGGAGCGATCATCTCTGCCTTTTACGCCTTTGGCAAAAACTGGGAAGAAATGGCAATTCTTCTGAAAGGGTTGAACTGGCTGGACATTTCAAGAATCTCTCTATCGCAATTCGGGCTGCTCTCAAATAAAAAACTCGGCAAACTCATAACAGACAATCTCGGAGATGTTTCCTTTGACGAAGCCTGTATCCCCCTCGCGATGATAGCAACGGATATTACAAGCGGTGAAAAAGTGGTGCTTAAAAGTGG
>NZ_MPPC01000010.1:0-280223 GCF_001896635.1 Aminobacterium sp. EBM-42 | reverse complement strand
GACTTGGGACCACCGCCTTCGCGGGCCTGCGCACGCTTGCGCTCAAGATCCGCGCATAGCTCGTCAATGCTTCGGTTCGTCATGTCTCAACTGCCCCCTCTCAGTTTATCCTTCATTTGTGACTATGTTGTTCAATATATTTTGCGCAACGGTATAGGGGTCTAGTTCCTTACCTAAGATGGCTTCGATTTTGTCGTCAGTTCCCTGACGTTCCCAGGCTTTTTCCACATTTTTTGCGATGTCACGGCTGAGTATGTCTTTTATTTCCTCTGCAAGTTTGCGTTTTTGTTTCTTTATGCCGTGAATGCTTTGCTTTAGAAAAGCCCCATGTTTCTCGATGCCTTCTACTAACTCAGCTACCCCATCTCCTTTTTCCGCTACGGTCATATGAATAGGTGGAAACCAGTCTGTTTTTCCGATCAAGTCAAGCATAAGCTTTACTTCAGTTTCTATTTTTTCTGCTCCTGGTCTGTCTGCCTTGTTCACTACAAAGATGTCTGCTATTTCCATAATGCCCGCTTTCATTATCTGAATGTCATCACCCATGCCGGGCACAAGCACAAGACAGACAGTGTCTGCCAGTTTCACTATATCTATTTCAGACTGGCCTACCCCTACTGTTTCAATAATGACAACGTCTTTGCCGCAAGCGTCTAATATTTTAACGGCTTCTCTGGTGCTCCTGCTGACGCCGCCTAGTGAACCTCGCGTCCCCATGCTTCTAATATATACGTCCGGATCGTTAGCGTGACGTTGCATACGAATTCTGTCTGCTAGAATTGCTCCTCCGCTAAAAGGACTAGAGGGATCTACGGCGATGATTCCAACTGTTTTTTTCTTCTTCCTGAACTCAAGGATTAGTTTATCGACCAATGTGCTTTTCCCAGCGCCCGGGCTTCCTGTTATCCCTATGACCAGGGCCTTACCGGTATGAGGATAGAGATATTTCATAATTTCTTCTGATTCGGGCGCCTCATTTTCTACAAGAGAAATAATGCGCGCTAAAGCTCTGATATCACCATGTAAAGCCTTTTCAGCAAGAAGTGTCACAGCTAAACAGTCTCTTTCTGTTTTTTTTCAGCAACGGCCTTTTCAAGCCACTCTGCACATACTGAAGTTGGCGTTCCAGGGCCGAAGATGGCTCCGGCTCCCATTTCAATAAGAGCAGGAATATCACTTTCAGGAATGACTCCTCCGCCAAAGACAATAATATCGCTCGCATTATTCTCTTTAAGAAGGTTAATGATTTTAGAAAAATAGAAGCTGTGAGCGCCCGATAGAATGCTTATTCCTATAGCGTCAGCGTCTTCCTGTATCGCTGTATCTACAATCTGTTCAGGAGTTTGACGAAGCCCGGTATAAATAACTTCCATGCCTGCGTCACGGAGGGCCCTGGCTACAACTTTCGCTCCCCTGTCATGACCATCGAGGCCTGGTTTTGCTATTACAACTCGTATCTTTTTTACAGCCATAGCTCATTCCTCCACTTACAAAATAATATTTTCTGTGTATTCTCCGAATTCTTCTCTCAATACGCCACAAATTTCGCCTTCAGTCGCATAATTGCGTACAGCATCGATAATAAGAGGCATCGTGTTAATGGATTCATCCCGAGCTGCTTTTCGTATTTCATCAAGGGTGCTTTGCACCTTTATGTTGTCTCTGCTTTCTTTCATCTTTCGAAGTTTCTCGATTTGGCGTTCTCCCACTGATTCATCGACCTTGAGAAGCTTCATATCTATCTTCTCATCTTCTAACTGGAATTTGTTCACTCCGACGACAATGGAGTCTTGGCTTTCAATAGCTCTCTGGTACGTGTAGGCTGAATCCTGAATATGTTTCTGGACATAACCCTTTTCTATAGCAGCGAGCATGCCGCCCATTTCATCTATTTGCCCGATATACTCTTCTGCTCTTTTCTGAATTTCGTTCGTCAAATTTTCAACAACGTAGCTTCCCGCAAGAGGATCCACTGTGTTCGCAACGCCTGATTCATAGCCAATGATCTGCTGGGTCTTAAGAGCGATGCCAACGCTCTTTTCGGAAGGAAGGGCCAAAGCCTCATCCATGCTGTTGGTGTGGAGGGACTGGGTTCCGCCCAGAACTGCTGCGAGGGCCTGAATGGTGACCCTGACTATATTATTCTCCGGTTGCTGAGCAGTGAGGGTGCAACCTGCGGTCTGAGTGTGGAAACGAAGCATCTGAGCTTTAGGATCGGTTACTCCAAAGCGTCCTTTCATTATCTGGGCCCACATTCTTCGGGCTGCCCTGAATTTCGCTACTTCTTCCAAAAAATCGTTATGAGCATTGAAGAAGAAGGAAAGGCGCTTGCCGAACACGTTTGGATCCAGCCCCTTTTTGCTTGCTGCTTCTACATAAGCGATACCGTCGGCTAATGTGAAGGCGACTTCTTGTGCCGCCGTGCTGCCGGCCTCCCGAATGTGATAACCGGAAATAGAAATAGTATTCCATTTAGGGACATTATGGCTGCAGAATTCAAATATATCAGTTATCAAACGCATAGAGGGTTTTGGGGGGAAAATATAGGTGCCTCGGGCTATGTATTCTTTTAAAATATCGTTTTGTATAGTACCAGAAAGATCACTCATGGAAACGCCCTGTTTTTCTCCAACACAAATGTACATGGCGAGTAACACACTTGCGGGAGCATTGATTGTCATGGAAGTAGAAACCCTATCAAGAGGAATTTTGTCGAAAAGGATTTCCATATCGGCAAGGCTATCAATGGCTACTCCCACTTTCCCGCATTCCCCCTGTGCCATAGGGTGGTCAGAGTCATATCCAATTTGGGTAGGAAGGTCGAAAGCTACAGATAGACCTGTAGTTCCCTGGGAGAGAAGATATCTATACCGTTCATTGGACTCTTCTGCAGTTGCAAATCCTGCGTACTGACGCATTGTCCACAGACGGCCCCTATAAAGCGTAGGTTGCACGCCTCGAGTAAAGGGGTACTGCCCTGGATAGTTTAAGTCTCTTGCATAATCAAATTCTTCTAGGTCAGTTGGGTCATAAACGCGGTTTAAAGGAAGATTTCCACCTGTGCGGAATTCTTTTCGTCGTTCAGGCCGCTTTTCTAACACTTTTTCAACTTTCCCCTCATACTTTTTTCTAAGTTCAAAAAGTTCAGGGATTTTTTTCTTTTCTTCAGTCATGGTACTTCGCCTCCCAAATAAAAAGTCTCATTCTTTCCAATTTTTATTTTATCCCTGCAAAAGAATAAAAACCTAATATAATTGCTCCTGCCAATAAAAATCCAAGAAGCATTCGAAGATAAACAACCCATATAGCACCGCCAGGAAGTTCTCCTTTACCTATTTTAACAACGAGTCTAGCAACAAAAAGAGCCCCAACAAACATAGCAAGAGCTATAAGCGCATTTATATTTTCAGTTGGCATAAGAATCCCTCACTAATTAATATTTTATCAAAATTGAGCGAAGCATATATTATATAAAACCACAAAAACACAACAATAATGCATTGTGAACATAATAACATTGAAATAAAAATGATAAAAATATATTTCTATTTAAATACATAAAAAATAAGGCCGGAGAAAAACATTTCACCGGCCTTAGGAGGGGCATCTTTATTGCGAGATGATCGATTCTTCTTTCCCTTCGCTTAGATGAATTTGTTTGAGAACTGAAATGGCGACTTCGAGGGCACGTTTGCCGTCCATTATCCCTACTAGGGGCTGCTTCCCTTCTCGTACACATGTAACAAAATGCTGAAGTTCCAGCTTAAGAGGCTCGCTCTTGGGGAATACTGGATGTTCTATAACTTCCACAAGTGTGCCATTCTCATGACGTACGCATCTGTTGATTGAAACATCCTGCGTTTCATAGTTTATGGTTAGATATCGCTCTGGTTCCATTATTTCAAGCTGTCTAAGACGGCGCTCTGAAACGCGGCTTACTAAAATATGGGCCATTGCTCCATTTTTGAAAGATATCTGCGCAGAAGCAACATCTTCATGGTTTGTTCGTATACATCTTCCTGTTGCGGAGATGGAGTCGATCTCCGAATGCACTAGTGAAAGAATAATATCAATATCATGGATCATTAAATCAAGGACAACCCCCACGTCGCTGATTCGGGAAGAAAAGGGTCCGAGTCGGCGCGACTGAAGAAAGAGGGGTTCATGAACTATCTTAGATGTATATTGTACAGCGCTGTTAAAACGTTCCACATGACCTACTTGGAGAACGAGATCTCTTTTTGCAGCCACGTTAAGCAGGTCTTCCGCTTCTCTCACTGTTGTTGTCACTGGTTTTTCTATAAGAACATGAATTCCGTTTTCCAGAGCTTTCTTTGCTATCTCATAATGAAGACTTGTTGGAACTACAACACTTACTGCATCTGGCCGTGCTTTCTTGATAAATTCTTCGAAATTTGTGTAATAAGGAACCCCAAGATTATCTCCGATAGCAGCTGCGCGTGCTTCGTTCTCATCAACTACTCCCACAAGCTGTGTGCCGAGAAGTTCGGTATATAATCTAGCGTGGTGCTGTCCTAGGTGTCCCACTCCTATTACCCCTACTCGTTGTAGGTCCATTTAGGATCACTCCTTGTAACTTTTTCAATGTTGCGTTATAAGCCTCTTTCTTTATTGTCACGTAAAAAATAGAGAAAGTGGTATCTGTTATTTATCGATTATCAGAGAAGCTAATAGGAACATCCTCTCTTTGATGTCCTTTCTCCGATAGGAATAACAATATTGCCGATCTTTATATGAACAAAGAGGGATAGTGGTAATATGTCCTTCTAATAGTTCATTTTCCAGCAATTGGCTTTCAAGGGCGCCAGGCAGATCAAAATATACACGCTCCCCTTCCTTTTGCCAATGGGCGGAGGAAAGTTCTTTCTGCCCGAGCAGTGACCATTCATCATCTTTTCTAAAATAAAATGTTTTACTGATGCCAGGACCGATCCATGCATAGATACGATTGAAGTCCAAATTCATTTTTTGGTCAAGGTTTACCAGGCTGTTTTTTACAATATTTTGTACAGTTCCCTTAAACCCTGAATGAAGCAGCATCAGCCATGGATGGGGAACTGGAGATGCCAATATGACCGGCACACAATCTGCAAAACGAAGACTCCCTTCATAGAGGGTGCTTTTTAAAAAAACCCCATCTGCAAACGGTCGTTCAGGCAGGCAATATTCTTCTCTTTCTGTGAGAATACGGGTCCCGTGATTTTGTTTAGGGGCTAAAAGCTTCTTTTGTGAAGTTTCTTCTTTTGAAAGAGAAGCCACTGCTTTCCTGCTAAGAGCCGGATCCCCCATGGCCTTTCCTATAAGGCTGCCTTTCATAAATAACCTGGCTTTAAAAAAGGCCTTTTCCTCTGGGCAGAGATATTCAAGAATATAATGCCCCTCTTTCTCATCAAGAGAGAAGTTTCGTGCGGTCATTATAAAAAACGAGCTCCTTCTGCCATATGGGTCTGTACATATCCAATAAGATAAAGGCTTCCGCAGCAGACTATAATGTCACTGTTTTTCTGCGCCTTTTGAAGTGCTTCCACTGGATCTGCAATGCCCTCTGGTTCATTAGCCCATTTATATAAAGCCGCTTCCTCTTGTAATGCGGAAGCTTTAGCCGAGCGCTCCATGCCAGGGACTTCAGTGCAAATAAGCTGTGGCTGCAACTGACTTAATCGGTGCAACGCCACATTATGCTCTTTATCTTTCATGGATCCATAGACTATAGTCAATCTTACTTTACTCCCGTTTATTTCCAGAGCGTTCAGGCTCTCGACAAGGCGGGCAATACCATCGTCATTATGAGCTCCATCCAGCATGATAGGAGGATGGGTTGGAAGAAGCTCCATTCGTCCCCGCCAGTGGGTCTGTGTTAAACCCTGACGTATGGTTTGCTCTGTTATCTGGCTTAGCTCCCTTTTTAAAATATCCATAGAGGCTACAGCGAGACTGCTGTTAGATACCTGGTGGACACCGAGCAATGGGGTGTGCAGGTCAGTATATTCCACAATGCCGTCTTTGCCATGAAGGGTGAATGTAGCTCCTTTAATGGAAAGTCCTTTAGTTGTAAATGAATATGCATGAGGCAATACTACCCCTGGTGCTCCCTTTTTCTGACACTCTTTCGCGAACAAGGTACATAATGAAGGAGCGCCCCCCGCGAAAACTGCCGGTACGCCTGGACGAATGACGGCAAACTTTTCCATAGCAATGGCTTCTAGAGTGTCACCTAAAAAGTCCATATGGTCTTTTGATATGGAAGTGATAATGGTGATTAGAACCTTTGTTAGAGTGTTTGAGGCGTCAAGCCTTCCCCCCATCCCCGCTTCTATAACAGCGGCATCCACTTGGGAATCCGCTATGATGACAAAGGCAGCGGCAGTAAAAACTTCAAAAAATGTAGGGGGATCCTCTGAGAGCCTCTTGTCTTGACCTATGGTTTTTATAACCTTTCGCGCGGCCTTTTTCCATGTTTCAGGGGAAAGCATTTTTCCGTCAAGAAGGAGCCGCTCCCCCATATGTACAAGGTGGGGGCTTGTATAAAGCGCGA
Source organism: Aminobacterium sp. EBM-42 (assembly GCF_001896635.1). NCBI lineage: Bacteria > Thermotogati > Synergistota > Synergistia > Synergistales > Aminobacteriaceae > Aminobacterium > Aminobacterium sp. EBM-42. Next base: position 273,667 of record NZ_MPPC01000010.1, on the reverse strand, counting down.
CATGCATTCCAGATGATCGCAAAATTGATTCTACATAGGCTGAGGTAGATCCTTTTCCATTTGTTCCGACAACATGTATTGCCGGGAAGGCACTTTCCGGATGGCCTAACAGTTCTAGCAACTTGGAAATACGCTCCAAGCCTGGATGTATTCCAGGGCTTGAAGCGCTTATTAATTCATTTTCTACTTTTTCGTAAAGAGTTCTAATGCTCATATTCTACGACCTTTTCAAGCTGCTTATATTGTCCGCGATTCGCTGGTGGTGGTTTTTGTTTTCCTCAAGACGGCCTCGTTCTTTATCCACAACCTCTTGAGGAGCTTTGGATGTGAAGTTTTCATTGGCCAGTTTCTTCTCCATTTTATCTATATCCTTTTCAACACTCTTGAGTTCCTGTTCCAGGCGCTCAATCTCAGCTTTGATGTCAAGCAGGCTTCCCACTTCCAGACTGATTTCCCCATTGGTCATAACTGAGGCGAGGCATCCATGAGGTTTTTTGTCGCTATCTGAAATAATATCAACTCTCTCTACCTTCGCAAGGAGTGAGATCATATCCATATTTGCAGATACGAGTGCCTTTAAAGCATCATCATCTGTCTGAAGAATAACCCGCTCGACTTTTTGCTGAGGTGCTACCCTTGCCTCTGCCCGTAAGTTTCTGATTATACGAATTATTTCTTGAAGGGTTCCCATTTCAGACAAAGCATTGTTAAAAATTAGAGCTGAAGATGCTTTTGGCCACTCTGAACGTTCAATTGAGTCATCGCTGAATCCAAATGTGTGCCACAGTTCCTCTGTAGCAAAAGGTATAAAGGGATGGATGAGCTTCAGTACTGTTTTAAAGACATATTCTACTATTGCCTGGGTATTTTTAACCCGTGACTCCCCTTCATCTCCCTTCAACGCAGGTTTAGACATTTCGAGGTACCAGTCGCACAGATCGCCCCAAATGAAGTCGTATAGCATTCGGGCTGCTTCCCCAATAAAATAACCGTCGAGAAGCCTTGTAATCTGCTCTGTCACTTGCTGTGTGCGTGTAAGGATCCACTGGTCATGAAGTCTAAGCTCGCCTTTATCCGGAAGCGGTTTTTCAGAGCAGTTTTCCTCTAGATTTATTAAGGCAAACCTGCTGGCATTCCAAAGCTTGTTCATAAAGAGGCGGTAGGTTTCAATTTTGTTTGTGCTTAATAGAATATCCCGCCCCTGAACAGTCAACGCCGCAAGGGTGAGACGAAGAGCATCTGCTCCGTATTTATCGATCATTGTGAGGGGGTCTATGACGTTCCCCTTTGATTTACTCATCTTCTGGCCTTCCTCATCACGGATAAGGGCATGTATGTAGACCTCTTTGAAAGGCTCGTTTTCCATAAACTCAAGACCCATCATAATCATGCGGGCTACCCAGAAGAAGATGATATCAAAGGCTGTTACCAGTAAGGATGTAGGATAGAAATAATTGAGTTCTTCGGTTTTCTCTGGCCACCCCAGAGTGGAAAAAGGCCACAGAGCGCTGCTGAACCACGTATCAAGAACGTCCTCGTCCTGTTGGATGCGAGCGCTTCCACATTTTTCACAATGGGTAGGATCTTCTTCAGAAACAGTTATGTGACCGCATTCCGCGCATGTCCATGCCGGGATACGATGGCCCCACCATAGCTGGCGCGATATGCACCAGTCACGAATGTTTTCCATCCATTGGTAGTAGATTTTTTGCCATTGTTCAGGAATCCATGTGATATCTCCCTTTTCCACGGCTTCAATCCCCGCGTCTGCTAATGGCTTGGCTTTAACGAACCACTGTTCAGAAAGATAGGGCTCTACTACAGTGTGACAACGGTAACAGTGGCCGACAGAATGGTCGATCTCTTCTATCTTTTCTATGAGGCCCTGAGCTTTAAGATCTTCCACAGCTCGTTCCCGTGCTTCTAAAATAGAAAGCCCTTTATAGGCGGGGGCATTTTCATTCATGAATCCGTCGGCATCGATAACCTGAATTTGCTCGAGGTTGTGCCGTTGACCTACTAAGAAGTCGTTAGGGTCATGGGCAGGCGTTATTTTCACGCAGCCAGTTCCAAATTCCGGATCGACCATGATATCTTCAATAATGGGCACTTCTCGATCTGTAAGAGGTACACAAACCTTCCTTCCTATCATGTGGCGGTACTTTTCGGCCCGAGGATGAACTGCAATAGCAACGTCCCCTAAAATAGTTTCAGGGCGGGTTGTTGCTACAAGAAGATACCCTTCTCCTTCTACAAAGGGATATTTCACATAATAAAGGCAGCCTTTCAGATCTTCATGCTCAACCTCAATGTCGGAAAGAGCCGTATGGCAGCGTGGGCACCAGTTAATGATGTAGCGCCCCTTGTAAATAAGGCCTTTTTTATAAAGTCTGACAAAAACAGTTCGTACGGCCTGGGAGAGACCTTCGTCGAGAGTAAACCGTTCTCTTTCCCAATCACATGAGTTCCCTAGCTTCTTCATCTGTTCTATGATTCTGCTTCCGTATTCTTCTTTCCATTCCCAAACCTTGTTGACAAATTCTTCCCTGCCCAGATCGTGTCTCGATATGCCATCTTTTGCAAGTTCCCGCTCTACCACATTCTGTGTGGCAATACCAGCGTGGTCTGTACCAGGCAGCCACAGAACATTAAAACCGTTCATCCGTTTATATCGACAAACGATGTCCTGAAAAGTATTGTTGAAAGCATGCCCCATATGAAGGGAGCCGGTAACGTTCGGAGGCGGTATGACTATTGAAAAGGCTTCTTTCGTTGTGTCAACTTCAGCATGGAAGAGCCCTGACTCTAACCACCATGAATACCATTTATCCTCAATGGGCGTTGGATCGTAAGTCTTTGCTATTTCTTTTGTACGGATTGCCATTGAAAGTCTCCCCTCCATTATTTCTATATCGGTAAACTTATCTGAAAATTAAAATCAAGTATTTACCCTCTATTAAGATATTGTGTCAGAAATTGACGGAATTCTCCTACTCCTGACTTGTCCTGAGCTGAAACTATAAAGGGAACTTCTATGGATTTGAGTCCCTTCCTGATATAAGAATGCAGCATCCCCTTATGTCGCCCCTTCGAAATCTTGTCGGCTTTTGTAAATACAACAAGGGATGGAATGCCTATTTGAGAAATCCATTCTTGCAGCTCTTGATCGTTTTTCAGCAAACCGTGGCGAAAATCTACCAAATGAACAAGAAGCTGCAATGTTTCTCTTTGTGTAATGTATTGTTCAATTAGCTTTGCCCATTTTTCTTTTTCTTTGAAGCCTCGGGCTGCGTATCCATAGCCTGGAAGATCCACTAGAAAAAAGTCAACTTCCGCTTCTATTTTGTAGAAGTTGACACTTCTGGTTTTTCCTGGCGTAGAACCGACATGAGCTAATTTCCGTTCCATAAGGGCATTAAGCAACATTGATTTGCCTACATTCGAACGCCCCACAAAAGCCACCTCAGGAAGAGTCTGGGGTGGAAACTGGTCTTCTTTAAATGCAGTCATTGCGAGCTGTGCTTTCCAGCGCTGAGCCATTTCTACCTCCGCTCCAGAGCTATGTCAAAAACTTCTGACACATTGTCAACAAAATAGAAGGAGAGCCCCTTAGTGACCCACTGCTCCATTTCCTCTACATCTATGCGGTTGGCGCCAGGAATAATAATGTTGCTAATTTTTTGACGTTTTGCAGCCAGAATCTTTTCTCGAATGCCCCCTACCGGCAGAACTTTTCCCTGAAGAGAGATTTCACCCGTCATTGCTATCCCTGGAAGCACCTGTCTGCTGCTCAAAGCTGAAAGCATGACTACAGCCATGGTTATGCCTGCAGATGGCCCATCTTTTGGAATTGCTCCCTCTGGAACATGAATATGTATATCCTGGTTTTTCCAGTTTATGTGGTCCAGACCTAGTTCGGCGCTACGGGCTCGCAGAAAGCCAAGAGCCGTCTGAGCTGATTCCTGCATAATATTCCCCAAATTGCCAGTGAGTATAATATCGCCCTTTCCAGACATGGCAACGGCTTCGATAACGAGGACATCTCCGCCGCTTTCAGTCCATGCAAGACCCACAACCGTGCCTTTTTGTTTGTTTTGAGGAAGCTGCACATCGTAGAGCCGTGGCGCTCCCAAATAATCCTTCAGGTCTTTTACCCCTATTGTAATCTTTTTAAGGGTAGAGTCTTTTCCCTCTCTTACTATTTTAAGCGTTACCTTTCTACAGAGAGTGGCCAGGCTCCTTTGAAGATTGCGAACTCCTGCTTCCCGCGTGTAATCCCTAATAGTTTTCTCCACTGTTTTCGAAGTAATGCTTATCATTTTGTCTGTCAATCCATGTTCTTTGAACAGCTTAGGCAGCAGATGCTTCTTCGCTATGTGAATTTTTTCTTCGGCAACATACCCCGGCAATCGGATAACTTCCATTCTGTCCAGCAATGGTGCAGGGATAGTATGGGTTACATTGGCAGTAGTGATAAAAATTACATTGCTCAGGTCAAATGCCGATTCGATATAATGATCAGTAAAATTGCTATTTTGCGCCGGATCAAGAACCTCTAAAAGAGCTGATGCGGGATCGCCTCTAAAATCCTGTCCGATCTTATCGATCTCATCCATTAGCATAATAGGATTTTTAGTGCCAGCTTGTCTCATTTTCTGTATGATTCGCCCTGGTTGAGCTCCCACGTAGGTTCGGCGATGACCGCGTATTTCCGCTTCATCCCGTACTCCGCCAAGAGAAAAGTTAACAAAGCGGCGTCCAAGGGCCCGCGCTATGGATTGCGCGAGAGAAGTTTTTCCTACTCCAGGAGGTCCTACAAAACAGAGAACCTGTCCTTTCGCCTCTTTTCCTGCCAATTGACGAACCGCCAAAAACTCAAGAATGCGTTCTTTAACCTTTACAAGGCCATAATGATCTTCATCGAGTATTCTTTGTGCCTTTGTAATATCCAGGTTTTCTTCTGTATAGGTATTCCAAGGTAATGCCAGAAGCCAATCCAGGTAGGTACGTAATACACTGGCTTCAGAAGAAATAGGAGGCATTTTTGAGAGCCTGTCAACTTCAATACGGGCTTTCTTGCAGACTTCTTCCGGCATCTCAGATTCTGCTATTTTTTTAAGAAGATTTTCTGTTTCTGATGAAAAATCCTCTTCTCCCAGTTCCGTTTGAATGATTTTCAGTTGCTCTCTAAGGTAATATTCACGGTGCCCCTTTTCCATTTTTTGACGTACTTGTTCCTGTATCGATTGCTCTAGCTCCATCAGCTCTATTTCTTCCATCAAAATTTTGATGAGAAGCTTAATATATTTTTCTGGATTAGTGATACTCAATAGTTTTTGTTTCTTTTCTGTTTTTATTTTCAAATGAGACGCAACCACATCTGCAATATCGCAGGGGTGCTCAATGTTTGCAAGTGAAACGATAACCTCTTTTGGAATTTTTGCATTTATTGACACGTACTTTTCGAAAAGCTCAAGAACACTCCGTTTCAGCGCTTCCATGTTTTCTGGAAGTGCTGAAACCCACTGCACGATTGCAATATTACCCTGAAAGGTTTCTTCGTCTTCAAAAAATTCCCTGATACGCCCCCGCTGTTTTCCTTCTACAAGAATTTTTACTGTGCCATCGGGGATGCGAATCATTTGAAGCACTTTGCATAGTGTTCCTATGGTGTAGATATCTTCAGACATAGGTTCTTCTGTTGTTAAATCTTTTTGAGCTACAACAAAAAGGGGTTTATCTTCAATACTTGCTTTTTCAATCGTTTTTAATGAGCGGGGTCTTCCTATATATAGAGGGACTATGACCCCTGGGAAAAGAACAAGATCACGTACAGGCAGAATATAACATCGTTCTGCCTGTACCGATTCCGTTATTGTCACTTATGCTACCTCCTCTTGCCCCTTAATTTTTATTATGGGAGAAGCTCCTTTTTCGACCACTTCTTTTGTAATAATAATCTTCTCCACTTCATTGGAGCGTGAAGGTATTTCATACATAAGATCAAGCATGAGATATTCCATGATGGATCTTAGGCCACGTGCGCCGGTGTTTTTCTTGCGCGCCTCTTTCGCTATGGCCTTGATAGCGTCCTGTTCGAAGAAAAGTTTCACACCCTCTATTTCAAAGGTTTTTTGATATTGCCGGATCAGAGCATTCTTGGGCTCCACAAGAATACGAGCCAGGGCATCATCATCTAATTCTTCGAGCGGAACAACAACGGGAAGACGTCCTATGAGTTCGGGGATAAATCCAAAAGCCATAAGGTCTTCAGGCTGCACCTGACGCATTAGCTCATAGTTTCGGTGCTCTTTCACGCTGAGAATATCCCCGCCAAAACCAATCATCTTCTTATTGACTCTTCGCCCTATAACCTCTTCAATTCCTGCAAAGGCCCCGCCGCAGATAAAAAGGATATTAGACGTATCCATCTGTATGAAGTCCTGGTATGGATGTTTTCGTCCGCCCTTAGGAGGAACATTGGAAAGTGTCCCTTCCAGAATCTTTAACAATGCCTGTTGTACCCCTTCTCCAGAAACGTCTCGTGTTATCGAAGCAGACTCAGACTTTCGTGTTATCTTATCAAGCTCATCTATGTAGATAATTCCTCGCTCCGCCGCTTGAATATCATAGTCTGCGGCCTGCAAAAGGCGAACAAGAATATTTTCTACGTCTTCACCCACGTATCCGGCTTCAGTAAGGGTTGTAGCGTCGGCCATGGCAAAGGGAACATTCAATTTTTTGGCTAGGCTTTGTGCTAAAAGGGTTTTGCCAGAACCTGTTGGCCCTATAAGTAAGACATTGCTCTTTTGCAGCTCAATGTCATCATTCTCTTCGCTCATGGTGCTAATTCGCTTAAAATGATTGTATACGGCTACGGAAAGGATTTTTTTTGCGTCTTCCTGTCCAATAACGTACTGGTCGAGAAACTTCTTAACCTCAGCGGGTTTAGGAGTGTCTTTTAAGGACACGTTGAAAACGTCGCTTCCCTTGACAGAGTCGCCGCCAACTTCATCATTTAGAATTAGATTGCACAAGTGGATGCACTCATCGCAAATGTAGACACCTGGCCCAGCGATAAGTTTTCTTACCTCATTTTGTTCCTTCCCGCAAAAAGAACAACGCAGGGTGCCTTTATTTTCCCCTTTACCTTTGTCTTCAAATTTAAACATACACAAACCTCCTTAAAGCCGGGGGCGTGAAACAGAAAGAAGGGAGCACCAATACACGGGCTCCCTTGTCGAAATCCGCAGGCAGAAACTCTGGGAAAATCTAAACTCTAGATTCGATGACCTTATCGATGATGCTGTATTCAAGCGCTTCTGCAGCTGACATGTAAAAGTCTCTGTCCGTATCAGCCTTAATTCTTTTTCGAGTTTGCCCCGTGTGTTTGACAAGTATATCATTGATCTTTTCTCTAATCTTGAGAATTTCTTTTGCATGAATTTCAATATCTGTCGCTTGTCCATGAGCGCCTCCAAGGGGCTGATGGATCATAACTCTTGCGTTAGGCAGAGCGATCCGTTTACCAGGCGCACCTCCTGCGAGAAGTACAGCAGCCATGCTTGCTGCCTGTCCAATGCAGATCGTGGATACAGGACTTTTGATATATTGCATCGTGTCGTAGATAGCAAGTCCAGAAGAAATCACTCCTCCAGGGCTGTTGATATAAAGATGTATATCTTTATCTGGGTCTTCGCTTTCAAGAAAAAGAAGCTGGGCAACAACAGTGTTTGCTATGGGATCATCAATTTCTTGTCCCAAAAAGATAATCCTATCTTTTAGAAGACGGCTGTAAATATCATACGCCCGCTCCCCTCTTCCAGACTGTTCTATAACCATAGGTATAAGCATGTATTTTCACCACCTATCTTACTAATACTTCAAAGACAGATCGTTCTATTCGGCCTGTTCTGCGATGTCCTCTTCAGTGTTTTTTTCCAAGGACGAAAATTTTTCCACTTCTTTAATGGAAACTTTGCTCAAAAGCTCTTTCGTTGTCTTTTTGTAACGGATCCGGCTCCCCATTTCCATAACTCTGTTCTGATCTTTAAATACTGATCTCAACAAAGTATCGGTGCTTATATTATACGCTGTTGCAAGGGGTTCTACTTCAGATTCAAAGTCCTCTTTTTCAATGGAAATATCAAAGGATTCTGAAAGAGCATCGAGAACAAGATACTGACGAACTGCCCGCTCTGCCTGGTCTTTAACTCTGCTTTCATAATCTTCCAGTTCCATTCCAGATTCTGCTAAAATTTCTTCCATGGTCTTGTTAAATCTTTTTTGCGCATTTTCAGTGTCTTCCTTTTTAATATGCTCAATCTGTCGATTAATCAAAGTTTCTGGAAGCTCAACTTCCGTTTTATCTGCCACTTTTGCAACAGCTGCATTTTCAGCCATGGTATCGCTTTCTTGGGTCATGCGGTCCACCAGGCGATTCTTTACCTCTTCACGAAAAGCTTCTTCACTGTCTACAGAATGCCCTAAGGTCTTTTCAAAGAAAGCCGCTTCCAATGGCGGTAATTTCTTTACCTTTATTTCTTTGATAGACATATCGTACCGAATCTCTCTTCCCGCAACCTCTGGATCAGCATAGTCCTCTTCTACCTGAACAGTTGCTTCAACTTTTTCGTTGGCGACATGCCCTTTTAGTGCCTCTTTAATTCCAGGTCTCAAATCCTGAAGGCCAAGATCTACATTGACTGTTGCCGGTTCATGGGATTTTATAATTTCCCCTTCTTCGTCAAGAACGTTTGTAACGTATTCTATTTCCACAACATCGTCATCTTCTACGGCCCGGTCAACTTTTTCGTGTTCCGCATTTTGTTTCTGCATGTTCTTGATTGCTTCATCCACCATTTCGTCAGTGACGTTAACCTTTAATTTTTCTATCTCAATGGTTTCAAGCTCAGGCAGTTTAACTTCAGGCGCAACCTCAAAAGTCAAAGTGAGAAGAACATCCTTTCCCTCTTCGAGCTTTTCTATTTCCATTTCTGGCTGGTCGATAAGGTCTAATTCATAATCTTTAACGATCTGGTCAATGGTATCAGGCATAATAGATTCAAGGGCTTCTATAAGGATACCCTCTTTTCCAACTCTCATCTCCAAAATATTACGAGGGACTTTCCCCTTTCGGAAGCCTGGAACATTTATTTTCTGGGTCAGTTCACGAACAGTCATATTTATGCTTTTTTGAAATTCTGTGACCTCTAACTCTACCTTTATAGTGACGAAATTCTTTTCCTGAGATACAAGCTCGGATCTCATACTTTAGCAACCCCTTTCAACTGGCAGACGACATGCCGTAGTATAGCACATTAAAAAGTACAAACTTAGAAGGGCAGACCCAAAGAAATTTTCAGGTCTGCCTTTTTAAACCGCTATGCATTGTACATGTTTCCTTTACGAATTGTAAAGATATAGCTAAAAATTTTATAACAAAAATAAAAAGGCAGCACGGGTTAAAGTGCTGCCTTTATTCCCATCGAAATAGAAGAATGCTGGATAAATAAACTAGATTTTTTCTACGTTAGCCGCTTGCTCGCCTTTAGGCCCCTCTACGATCTCAAAAGAGACCCTTTGGCCTTCCTCGAGGGTTTTGAAGCCTTCGGTCTGAATTGCGCTGAAATGAACAAAAATGTCTTTGCCTTCGTCGGTAGTGATGAAGCCATACCCTTTTGACGCATTAAACCATTTGACTGTTCCCTGAGTTGTCAAAATACTGCCTCCTAAAATTTTAAGCTTGTATTACTGATGGCGCCTATCAGCACCGTTACAATAAAGTATTTACAAATGACTGTCAAGTATTCGTAAATACAGTTTTTATGGAATATTAACGTTGTTAAGAAAACGCTCCAGCAGTTTTTGTGCAATTTCTTTTTTGAAGGCTGAAGATTTGCGTGGATTGATGTTCTTCATGGCTTCTTCTCCTGCTTTAAAGACAAGATCTGGCCTTCAATGAACTTTTCAACAGCGTGCAACCGTTCAAAAAAAGCAGACATGCTTTCTGCTGCCATAGGAACGAAGTTTGTAAAAGAACGTCGCATATAGTTCTTTTTACTTCCACCACGGGAATCCCTCCCTTTTTGCGGAGGAAAAACGCTTATGGAGTTTTTCAGCAACCAGGCGTACATTGTTAAAAATGAGCCCCTCGTTAAGAGAAGAGAATGACCCGTCCTTCCATAATATATTTCCATTGCACATGGTTAAATAAGCATGACTTCGTTGAGCACCATGAATAAGATGCCCCATAATGTTGGATTCATGGATGGGTGTTACAGGCTTGTAGTTGAGAACGGTGATGTCGGCCGGCTCGTCATGAGCAAACACTCCCTGGAAGCCCCACGTATTTCTTTTAACGAGGCGGGACCAGCCCCAGAAGGTCCTTTCAAGGCGCTCAAAAGGCTCTGGTGCGTCCTTTGCTGTAATGGCATAGTTTCGCAAAGAAGCCAAAATATCTGGTGACATGCCGTCTGTTCCTATGACAAATTTTGTAATCCGTTGGCGGTTCATTTCTCCCACTCTGTTGTTTTCATTAGAATCAGGATTCGTAACCACCCACGGAGAAATGTTTTTCAGAATAGCATAATCATCCTCTGTTAAATGGATGCAGTGGATGAGAAGAGAATCCCGGCTCAAAAGATTAAAGGATGCAAGACGATGGATTGGTCCCCTATATCCTAACTGCTGACAATAGGCAAGGTCCTCTTCCCCTTCTCCGCAATGAATATGAATGTGAAGATTGCGGGGTTTTGCCTCCTTTACCTTTCTAAGAGTATCTTCAGAAAGGGTAAAATTCGCATGAAGGCCTAACATTCCATGGAGAAATGGATCCCTCTGATGGCTTTCCCAAAAAGATATATTCTCTTCAAGTTGCTGGTCTATGGTGTTTTTCCCGGCCCTGTCCGAAATCTCGAAAGAGAGTACCCCCCTAATTCCAGCCTCTCTAAAAGCGCGGCCAATTAAACTGAGACTTCCTCTAATGTGTCCCAAAGACGCATGGTGGTCAAAGATTGTTGTAATACCGCATTGTATTGAACGCAAAATACCGTATAACGCTGAAAAATAAATAGACTCCTCGTCAAGTAGATAATCAAGGGGCCACCACAGATTTTCCAGGATTCCCAGAAAAGACGTAGTTTCTCCACGAGGGCGTAATCCAACGGCAAGTGACGAGTAAAGGTGATGATGAAAGTTGGTCATTCCTGGGACGATAAGTCGTCCTTCAACGTCTATTACGGGGGTATCGGGCCATTTGCGCCTCATGGATTCACATGTTGCAACCTCTGCTATTTTGCCATTCACTATGAGAAGAGCCCCGGAGGGATAAAAAATATCACCGTCTGTAAGAGGGCCGTTGGCTATGATCTGTTTCTTCATCATAAAATCACCCTCTTATGCCTTTTTAGTGCGACTAAAACTTTTTCAGGGGTAAAAGGAAGATCATAAAGCCTGACTCCGACTGCATCGTATATGGCGTTAGCAATGGCAGGTGCCGTGCCATTGATCCCTATTTCGGCTGCAGATTTTGCCCTATACGGACCATCTACATCACATGAACTTACAGGGCGTCCGTTAAGAAGAACAGTGCAGCAGACACAGCTGCTCTCACTGCAGCCACAGTGAACTTCAGTGTGTTTTGCTGACCTTAAAAGATCAAGAAGGATCGTTTCATCTGTAAAATTAAGTTCTCTCTTTTTCCCATTTATGACGAAGGTCCCGTTCATTGCTACTCCCCTCCCCTAACTCGAGGCCACCTTCTGTCAAGTTTTCGAATTCTCTTTGAATGTCCAAGGCTTTGCGAAGACGTGCCAATCCCTGTCTTTCAGCTTTCCCACCCTTAAATTTTTGAGTCGTCTCCTCAATTCTATCCTGAAGGGAAACCACATTAAAATCTTTAACTATTTTGTCTGCAAGGTAGACAATCTTGGCTTCTAGAGATGCTTCTTCAGGAAGGTCCATATGGTGCTTAACGATCTCTGCTACTTCATCGAATCCAAAATTCGCAAGAAAAGCGCTGCCAACAATATCATGCTTGGGGGATTCACGGCAGATATCGTGTAAAAGGGCGGCTCTTTCTGCTAATAAAAAGCGGCAGGGCTGAAAAGAAGAAATAGAGAGGGCAATATGGCGAGCCATCTGTTCCACAACGCGGCAATGTTCTATGATCTTCTGAGGTGTCTGCGCCAGACGAAAAAGTTCTTCGCATTCCTCTAGTGTAGGGATATTACGTGCGCTCCATGCCCGTTGTGCTTTTCGATAATCGTCAGGAGTATCTATGTCAAGATGGATAAAGTGGTCTGGAATGTTGATTTGCATAAAAGAATCAGCATACTGTTGCAAGAGCCCCGCTAAGCCCCTATATCCAGACCACGCCAGAATAGAAGGCACTAATTTTGCTGATATAAGAGGCGGGTGTCCCTTTTCCCCCTTTAAAACTGGGGAAAGAACGCTTAAAGAATCTTTCCAGTGTTCACAAAGAAAACGAATGGTGCTTGGGCGTACCAGGGGAATATCTGAAGGGTGTAGAAAAAAGGCTGTAATGTCAGAAGGCAGGGATCGGATGCCCTTCAGCACCGAGCTGTACATGCCTTTTTCATAGTCTTCATTATAGACTACAGAGCAGGCAAGTCGTGAGCATTCTCTTTCAACATGTTCTCGATAGGCGCCCGTTACAACGAAAACACGAAAAACACGGGCAACTCTATATGTTGTTACAAGGCGGCTTAGCATGTTTTGCTTTTCTATAGTGAGCAGAGGTTTACATTGCTTCATGCGGGTAGATGCGCCTGCTGCCAATATAACAGCTGCAAATTCAGGGGTTGTGTTAGACATGCATCCCTCCTGGAAGGTTATGATTTATTTATCATTATACGGAGTCCATATAGTGAAGACAATAGAAACTTTTAATTATTCCCAGCATATTACGAAAAAATGATTAAAATTTTACATGTAATCTCATCAGACGTTAATGAGCTCTTTTGATGTAGAATGGTCAAAAGGTCTATATTTCTTAAGTTAAGTATCAAGGGGGGGAATACACATGGTGGTAATACTTTCGATTCTTCTTCTCGTCGCTCTTATCGTTTTTTGGGTAGTTTCCATATACAACAGACTTGTACGAATGTCTAACTTGAAGAATGAGGCGTGGAGCGGCATTGATGTGCAGCTTAAGAGGCGGTTTGATCTCATCCCTAACCTCGTGGAAACAGTAAAAGGATACGCAACTCATGAGAAAGAGGTTTTTGAACGGGTTACAGAAGCGCGGGCGGCTATCACTAGAGCACATACAGTGAGCGAACGGGCGGAGTCGGAAAACATGCTTACCGGCGCCCTCAAAACCCTCTTTGCAGTAGCGGAGAACTACCCTGCCCTTCAGGCAAGCTCGAACTTTCATCAGCTTCAGGAGCAGTTAACCTCCCTGGAAAACGATATACAAATGGCTCGCCGGTATTATAACGGGGCTGCAAGGGATTATAACATTGCCATTGAAACCTTTCCTGCTGTGCTCGTTGCAAAAAGATTTGGCTATGAGAAAGCGGATTATTTTGAAACTGCTGAGGAAGAGCGAACAACACCGAAGGTGTCCTTCTAATTCTTTGCGGTCTGGGAGGCTTCGCCATGAAGAGTTTTCACCGGCTTTTTTTGCTCATCTTTTTGTTTTTAATTTTTCTTACAAACTCTGCTGGAGCAGAGGAAGTCATTCTATCGTTTTCTTCTTATGCGACTGTCAAGGTAGATGCCTCCCTCGAGGTTCGTGAGGATATCACTGTATGGGCAGAGGGAAAACAAATTCAACGGGGAATTTACCGAGATTTCCCAACGATCTACAGAGATACTTCTGGCAAAATCGTTAGGGTAGGTTTTTTTGTTAAAGGAGCTTTGCTTAACGGCAAGAAAGTTCCATACAGAACAGAATCCCGCTCTAACGGCGTTCGTATTTATCTTGGCGATCCCAATAGAAGAGTTCCCTTTGGAGAACAAACTTACTCTCTTATCTATGTAACTACTGGTCAGGTTGGTTTCTATGAAAAACATGATGAGCTTTACTGGAACGTTACCGGTAATGATTGGGGTTTCCCCATACGAAAGGTGCGATTTTCCATTTCCCTTCCCCAAAAGGTGTCTTTTTCATCAGTGGACATTTATACGGGATATCAAGGGGCCACGGGAAAAGATGCTCAGCTCCTTTCTGATGGATCGGTGCAGACAACAAGAAGCCTTGCTCCCAGAGAAGGGCTGACTGTGGCCTATACATGGCCGAAAGGTATTGTAACCCCGCCTAACCCCCTCTTGAGATACACTTTTTTTGATAGATATGGAATCTGGTTTTTCATCGGCGCCCCCCTGCTTTTATTGGCATATTATGCTGCAGCGTGGCATCGTTGGGGAAATGACCCTCCTCGAAAACCAGTCATCCCCCTTTTTACACCTACCAAAGGGATTGGCCCAGGGTTTATGAGATATGTGAAACGTCTGGGCATGGATAACGCCTGTTTTACGGCAGAAATACTTAATCTTGCTGTGAGGGGCTTTATAGTGATAGAAGAATTGACCTTCGAAGAATCGGTAAAACGACTTGGCCTTTTAGGAAACAGCGATTTGATGAAGAAAGTCGTATCTTTTTCTTCTTCTTTAGCTGGGAAACGATACTCGCTGAAGCTAAATCAGGAACAGCTTTCCCGAAAAAAACGCTCCATTGAAGAGGACATTCTTATTTCCGCTCTTTTTGATGAAGGCAGAATCGAGCTCCTTCTCAGACAGAACAACCATAAGATTCTCAGCAGAGCCAGAACTAAACTGTTGAAATACTATCGACAGGCCGCCAAACCTCTTTTTTCAAAGAATACCTTACCATGGGCGGCAGGATTTATTATTCCTGCCATTATTTATCTGTTGCTTGGGTGGGGCGGCCAGGCAGAAATGGCTGTTTTTTCTGTAGCAGGAACGTTTATATTTTCCATAGTAGGGTCTGTTATTCTGTCAGTCTGGAATATTTGGAGGGAAAGAGGGCAAATCATGAAGAAAATCTTTGCCACACTCTTCCCAATCTTATTCTTTGCAGGCATCGCTCAATTTTTCTTTCTTGGGCTGAACAAAAAGAGTTGGTACATACTTATTCCCATATTAGCGACTGTTGTTATGATTCTCCTCTTTCGCAAGCTTATGACAATTCGCTCAGAGAAAGGAAATGACGTTCTAGGGGAAGTTGACGGGCTTGCCATGTATATGGGCACTGCTGAGCGTTATCGTCTTGAAATGTTCCACCCTCCACAGGAAACACCTGAAATATTCGAACGCTTGCTCCCTTACGCCTTTGCCCTTGACACAGCTGATACCTGGGCGAACCGATTCGATAGTATTCTCCAAGAAAGCGACTATCACCCTGAGTGGTATACGGGAACAGATATCTCCGACCTTTACACTGGCAGAGCAATGGCTAATATGGCTTCCTCCATTGCTTCATCCATAGCGTCGGCTTCCGTTGCTCCCGGCTCAAAAAGCGGGAGTGGCGGCAGAGGCCTTTCCGGAGGCGGCGGGGGTGGCGGGGGCGGTGGGGGCTGGTAATGCTTTTTTCTATCGATTGATAAGGTCAAGAACTTTGCGTTCCTCATTTACGATTTCGAATTCGTTTTGGGCTCTTTTCTTTTGTCCCAATGCCTCGTATACTCGTGCACGCTCATATCTTATCGCAGTGAGCTACTCTCTGGGCCTGCCTTTTTTTCGTCCAAGGGCTGTAGTCAGAGTGTTACGTGCTAAAGTATGGTATCCAAGATAATAGAGGGCCTTCCCCCTGTAAAACAACAAAGCACTGTGCAGGGCTGTCTCGTTCTCAACATTATTGCTTAGGGCTACAATTTCTTTATAAATACCATGAGATTTTTCTTCTCTTTCAGAAGCATCTGCGAGCAATTCGGCTAATGAAAGACGAAAGGCTATATCATTTGGGGATTCATCTACGATTTTTCTCAACAACATGATGGCTTCGTCATGCTTCGCCAGTCGTTGCTTGGCTTCTATTAAAGCAAGATACAGACCTCTATTATCGGGCCATATCTCCACTTGCATCTCTTCTGTTAAAGGTAAGTATAGGGACATATAGATGCCAATTTTTTTAAAAAGAGATCCGAGAAGGTCAATTTTGTTCTGCACGTGGTGAAAAGCAATAATGGCTTGTTGGGGATTGTCGTTGTTCAGGAGAATGAGGCCGGCCATAAAAGCTGAGTCAGGAAGGTTTAATGACTTTTGAAAACAAGCTAAAGCTCTCTTTTCATCTTTTTCCAAAAAGGCCTTTAGCCCGTCAACAAAGTTTTCTTCTGATTTAGGTAAAAAAAGCCTGCTTAAAAAATTGAGGGTTAGCTTCTTTTTGATAATTTCTTCTCGTGTAAGAGATTCATACTGAGGTGTTGCTGGTTTTTTGGATTTTGGTGAAGCTCTTTTTTTACCTGAGTGTAAGGTTGTGTAGTAAAGCCCTGTCCCGGGCAACCCAATTGTAGTTCTAGTGCCGCGTCGTCCAAGGGTTACTTTTGCCCCCTTGGGGCCTAAAGAGGCCGAAATTCCTGTTTTGCTCAAATTAATGGCAATGCCAGGAGCAATCCTGAAACGTCTAAAAAAACGGAAGCCCATTTCATCTCCTCCCTTTAATGTTTTTAACATAGCACATCCCATCCAGTCATTCAACCTCGCTAAAGTGGAAGGGCTAATACATCTTCAGGGTCGATAAGCAGCCCCACTCTGCTTCCCTCTGGGAAAATAGTGCTGTCGTGACTATAGGGTACAAAGGCATGGACAAGCTGACCTGATTTAATCTCAATATTGTACTCTATCCTATCCCCTACGAAAACTGAGCTAAGAACTTGCCCGCTCAGCATTGATTTTTCAGACTGTCCCAGGCTTACAGCTTCGGGTCTTACGATGAGCGCCACTTCATCTCCTATTTTAAAACTACAGTTAGATTTGTAGTTAACTGTTACGATGCGATTATAGATAAAAACATCTATTTTTTCTTCTGAAAGGGCTTCAACCTGTCCTTTGAAAATATTGGCCTGGCCGATAAAATCGGCGACAAAAAGGGTGGCTGGATTGGCATATAGCTCAAAAGGAGCAGCGACCTGTTCTATTTTCCCTTTGTTCAAAACTACAATCCGGTCAGCTATGGTAAGGGCCTCTTTCTGATCATGGGTAACATGGATACACGTTATTCCAAGTTTTTTCTGGATCTTCCGGATCTCTGCCCTCATATATATTCTTAGTTTTGCATCCAGATTGGAAAGGGGCTCATCCATAAGAAGAACCCTGGGGTCAATAACGAGAACTCGCGCTAAAGCTACACGCTGCTGTTCCCCCCCCGAAAGCTGGTGAGGAAAGCGCTCATCTACTCCAATTAATCCCACCAGATTTAAGACCTCTTTGACCTTTAGCTCCGCTTCTTTGCGAGAAAGTCCCCTCACTTTCAGACCGTAGGCAACATTGTCAAAAATACTCATGTGGGGAAAAAGGGCGTAGTTTTGAAAAACAAAGCCGATGTCTCTTTTGTTCACTGCCAGATGTGTAATGTCTCGTCCTCCTATTAGCACTTGCCCCTCAGTAGGTTTTTCAAAGCCGGCGATCATTCTGAGGATCGTGGTCTTGCCGCAACCGGAAGGACCCAGAAATGTTATCAGTTCGCCCGCATCTATGTCGAGGTGGACATCATCTACTGCTTTAAAAGATTCCTTTCCTTTGGTGAATATCTTTGTTAAATGGGTGAGAGAAATAGAAAGAGACATTCGCTATGGCCTCCTTGTCTGGCAGACATAATCAGGATAGGCTATACGAAACATAACAGATATAATCCCGATAGCTATAAAAACTATAAGCACAAGAACCACAGAGAATGCTGCAGCTTGTGCAAAGAGCAGTTCAGTAATACACTCCAGAATACGAATGGTCAACAGGCTCCAGCGGACAGATACTAAAAAAATAGTAGCACTTACCGCTGTCATGGAAACAACAAACAGATAGCGCATTCCTGTTGTGACAGCAGGAATGATCAGCGGGAGAGTGACTCTAAAAAAGGTCGTCAGCCTGGATGCGCCAAGACTAAGAGATGCTTCTTCCATAGACTTATCAATTTGTTGCAGCGATGCTATTGTAGCTCGAATTCCAGTGGCATCATAGCGAAAGACGCAAAGGGCTACAATAATAGACATTGTTCCTGTTAAAACAATTGGACCAGAGTTAAAGGCGATGACATAAGCTATTCCGATCACTGTTCCTGGTAAAACGTAGTTTAGAAGCGAAGTAAACTCCAGAGTCTTGCGCCAGGGAAGGTCTTTCAGGCTCACAAGATATCCTATAGCAACGCCTATTACGCTGCCAACAAGTGTAGAAGCAATTGCAATGATAACCGTATCTTTAACTGCCTTTAGCCCCACAGTAAAAACATAAACATAATTTTCAAGAGTAAAACTATTGTCTACACCCCAGACATTAACTAAGGAACCCAGAAATATAATGGAATACAGAAAAATGATAAAGATCGTTACTAAAAAAATAAAAGCCAAAATAAGAATTTCAATAAAACCACTGGCTCCCTTGGGAGTAGTACGAATTCCTACCTTCCCAGTTACCGTAACGTAACTGCGGCGTTCTACCCAGTAGTGCTGTAAAAGATAGACCAAAACTGCTGGTATCAACAATACAAATGAAATAGCCGCTCCCCCACGCAAGTCATACATTCCAGTTATCTGAAGGTATGCCTGCGTGGTCAGCACAGGAAATGTATGACCAGCCATAACGAGGGGGGTGGCAAAATCTGCCAATGAGCTGCCAAAAAGAAGTAAAAAGGCATTAGCCAGGCCTGGGGCACTGAGAGGCAAAGTAACCGTGCGAAATGTTCGCCACCGTGAGCTGCCCATGCTCATAGCCGCATCCTCCAAATTAGGATCAATAGCCCTAAGTACGGCAGCCAGAGTTAAGAAAGCTACGGGAAAGTACGTCAGCGTTTCAGCTATCCACGTTCCCAAGAATCCATATATGTTGAAATCCGGTATGCCCAAAAAGTTTAACAGCAGTCCATTCGGCCCCAGCACCAGGGTGAGAGCGATACTGCTCGTAAAAGGAGGGGAAACAAAAGGCAGAACAACTACAGCTCCAATAAACCACTTGATAAAAACAGGTAAAGAAAGCCTGGTCTCCGCGAAGGCGAAAATGAAGCCTACCAGGGTTCCGCCTGCCGCTACGGAAGTTGCCAAAATAAGACTGTTAAAAAAAGCCTTGCGGTTGTACCAGTTTGTAAACACCTGTGTAAAGTTGGTAAAGCTGGCAGCCCCATCGATGGTAAAGACCATGTACATGAGGCGTGCCAGAGGATATAGTACAAAAAGGCCCAATAGGGCCCATAACACCATCATAAAAGGCGTTAATGGGAGATCGAGCCTTTTCGTAAGCTTATTGTTATTTGAGAACTTCATCGACCCAGCGCTCCACCAGCCGATCGCGGTTTTCCCCGGCCCATTTAATATCTAGCGGCAGCACATTCACCTTTGACATATCTAAACCAGGATTAGAAATTTGTACTTCAGGATTGCTGGGAATCAGATTGATTTGACTCTTTTCGTAAATCCTCTGCATTCTTTCTGTAGAGGCCCAATCAAGAAACTTTTTCGCAAGTTCCGGCTGTTTAGCTCCCTTTACCAGGGCCATAGCTTCGATGCCAGCAACTACCCCATCTTTTGGATAGCTGATAGTTACATCGTAGCCTTTCTGCTGCATCTCCAAAGCGTCTACGAGAAAGAATATTCCTCCAGCTGCCTGTCCCCTACCTATTGGCAAAGCTCCGCCAGCGCCGCTTTTCGTATAGACCTGAACATTTTCGTTTAACTTTTTCTGGTATTCGTATGCTTTATCCTCGCCCATGGCCTGTATGAGGCTCAGTATGCGGTACATGGCGGTTCCAGATGTTCTGGCATCGGCCATTTGCAGTTGGTTCTTATAGGCGGGATTGGTAAGATCTTCCCACGAAGCAGGTGCTTCCAGGCCATGATCTTTCAGGAATTTTGTATTGAACATAAAACATATAGGGTCAATTGCAACGCCTGTCCAATAGCCGTCAGGATCTTTAAATTTAGCGGGAATAGGTTCGGCCCCCTGAGGTATATAAGGTTCGAAAAGACCTTTGGGAGTTCCGCTCACGAAGGCTTCAGCCATGTTGCCAAAAACAACGTCCACCTGAGGATTGCCCTTTTCAGCCTCTAGCCTGGCCTGTACTTCGCCAGAAGAAAATCGCATCCAGTTCACCTTAATTCCGGTGTCTTCTGTAAAAGCGCTAAATACTGCGTTAGCATATCGCTCTGACCATATGGTATAGGCATTGAGAGCTTGTTCAGCTGCCATGGCAAAGCCGGAGAAAATCATTATTCCTCCTATGGCAAAAGCAGCAATCCTACCCCAAAAAGTGTACTTTTTCATGTTTCTCTCACTTCCCCATTAGCAAATTTATTAAAATAAATATACTTGTTATTGACACAGCCCTCCATATCCAGATTTGCATTAAATAAAAAACAAAGTGGTCCTATCGTGAGGCATACCAGTTGTTCTTTTATGCCTAGGGTTCCAACTTCTCCTCGTCAGAAAGGTAATCTACACCGGCCAGAGATTCTATATGGTGACGAAGTTCATGTATTATGGTGTCTTCTATCTCCTCTGCCCATTCCTTGAACGAAGCGTCTTCCAGATCCTCAACAAAAGATCCGTAATAAAGTAGAATGGTTTTCCCCAAGAATGGGTCCTCCACATACTCTCCCATCACTAGACACTCGCCATCTTCTTTTTTCTCGTCAAGAACAATGATTCCTCCGTTAAGTTGCTTAAAAAGCTCTTCTGGCAATCCTTCCATTATATTATTTGCCGTTTCACGAAACTTATTAATATTCATGTCTGAATGCCTCCAGAAGGATTTTTAAAAATTATATCCTATCCCCTCGTTAATCTTGACAATGCCACTTTAGGAAGATAGAGTTACCCTTAATATTCTACAAATTTAACATTAGATAAAAAGTTTGTGTTCCTTCATCACAAAGAGGAGGATGTGCCCCCATGTTTAAAGAAATGAGACGTAAAGACAGGGAACTTTCTAATATAGAGGCTCTGGCACTGCTTGAAGAGGGAAATTATATGGTGCTTTCTACTCTTTCACGGGATGGATATTGTTATGGAGTACCTCTCCACTATGTTTTTATAAATGACTCCATTTATTTTCACTGTGCGATTGAAGGGCATAAACTTGAAAACATTGCTTACAACGATAAAGTTTCAATTTGTGTGGTGGGCAAAGCTGAAGTAGTGCCAGAAAAGTTCACTACAAACTACGAGAGTGTCATAGCCTTTGGAAGGGCTAAAGAAGTAAAAGGGGATGAAAAAGAAATCGCGCTGATTGCCCTCATTGGGAAATATTCACCGGAGCATATCTCTGAAGGGAGGGAATATATAAAACGAGCTTCCGATAGAACAAAAGTTATAGGCATCTCTCTTGAAAGGATAACTGGGAAGGCTAGAAGGGGCTAAAAGTTAATATCAGAATCCTCTACTCATGAGTTTGGTCATATACATGCCTACTTGTTGTTGAACCTCCTCAATTCCATCTTGTTTCGATAACGTGTCAGCCTTCTCTTGGTTTTTTTGCTGAGAGAGCTGCTCTGATCGATAGAAAAAGCCGTTAGATGAATAAGCTCCTTTCCCCCAACGAGAGCAGAGGCTATTACTTGTATTCCTTCGTAGCGATAGTCGTGTCCGCAGCTTACAGAAGGATGTTTTGTTTCCTCAGCTTCAACGATGGATTGTAAAAAAAGCCTGGCACGTTCTTTAGTTATTCTTTTTTTGGTTTTCTTATTCTGTATTTCGCCAATCTCAAATTTGTTTAATGTTTCCATCGCCGAAAAAACCATTAAAAAACCTCCTCTTAATGGCTCTATCCATTTACAAACCATTTTAAGGACTCAGGGCGACAGGTTATGGATGTTATCAACTATGGCTATTAACTATGCTTGTCCCCAGTTCATAAAGCTGACTTTTCAGTTCTGTGGGCTCGAGCGCTTTGGCATAGGGAGCGCTGGCCATTACCCATCGTGCAACATCGCCAAGATTAGGCACCGTTGCCGACAATATGATGGAACCATCTTCATTTTCTTCTATCTTTTGGGTAGGATGCCAGGTGGTTTCCGCTACTACAGCTGCGAGGGGTGGTTCAATCTTCAACGAAACGTCATGGATTCCTTCTCCTGTACAACCATACCACGCAGAAGAAGCATAATCTCCAACATCAAAATTCTCTGGCGGCTCAACATATGGAGGCGTTCCGTAAGCTACTATAGAAGAGATTCGCCCAATCCTGAGAGTCATAGGGCTATTTTTGCTACAGCTCCAAGCCCATAAATACCAGGCATGAGCACGGAAGTACATTCCCCAGGGGCAAATTTCATGTTCTCTAGGAGCACCATCCCCGTAAGGAGAACAGTACCTGAGTCTGACAGTTTTTTTCTCTTGTATAGCGTTAAAAAGTGTTTCAAATACAGCAGAGTCCATGAAAGAAACAGGAAGAGCTACTACAGTAGAAAGGGCAAGCTGCTCTCCTTTCTCAGGAATATCCTCAGGAAGAACTCCTTTCAGTTTTCCCCAAAGTTCTGTGCAGGCATCTTCCAGATGTGGCAAAAAATGGGCAGCCATTTTAAGGCCTGCTGCCATAGATGTAACTTCTCTTTCTGTCAATGCTGTGGAGACAAGAAACTTCCCCCGGCCATAAAAAACATACTGACTAGTGTTTCGGTTGTAAGAAATGTCTACCGCGTATTCATCTCGGAGGTAGGCAAGGTCTCGTTCAAAGGTCCGATCACTAGAGTACTCAAGGCGGGTTATTATTTCTCTCTTACTCATCCGAGGCGTGGAGTAAAAAGCAAGAACAAGGCTATTTAGGCGGGAAAGTCTCACGGAGCTCAGGTCTCTGGGCAAGATTACCCCTCCTTTTTATTATAGTTCAAAGAAAACCTTAAAGTGCAATTCATCTATTATTTTTTCATTATATGGATGCAACCGTATTTTAAATTTTAAAACAATTGTATTTATTTAAATACATTCATCTGTAAATTATACATCAAATTTGACAATATCTTTGAAGATAGATATATTAAATATTAAAGGTGTACGCAGAATGAGCTGGGTTTATGTTTTCATTTTCTAAAAATTATAAGGGAGGGTTTCGTTTGAAAAAATTCGTTATTTTACTCCTTGCCTTGACCTGTGTGTTTTCCGCTTCAATGGTTGCTGCTGACACGCCTGATCAGCTGCGTTTTATGGCGGGACCGCCGGGTGGTAACTGGTTTGCCCTGGGTGGTGCTCTTGCTGACCTATGGTCTCAGAAAACTGTTCCCACCACTAGCATTACCGGTGGTGCCGTGGCCAACATCATCAACGCTGATAAGGGTAAAGGTGATTTCGGTTTTTCTAACACGTCCATGGTTGCCGTAGCCCAAAAAGGCGCTGGCGCTCCCTTCGAAGAGCAGGTTAAAAATGCTACTATACTTGCTAACCTCTATACACAGTACACATATTTCCTCGCCCGCAAAGATTTCGTAGAAAAACATAACATTAAGTCCCTTGATGATTTGGTTGCCCGCAAGATCCCAACACGTTTTGCAACTCTTAAGACCGGTACAGGCTCCGAGTTTATTATCAACGGTATTTTTAAATCTGGCTTTGGGCTTGACTATCGCAAGGCCCTGAAGGAATGGGGTGGCTCTGTAGAATATGCCTCCTACTCTGACGGCGCAGATCTTATCGCAGACAAACATATTGATATTTTTGCCTTCTCAGTAGGCAAGGTCGCCTCCATCGTTATGCAGGTAGAGAGCCAGACTGATATTGTGATACTTGGAATGGAACAGGAAACCCTTGATAAAGTTGGTGCCGATTACGGTACTGTAACCTTTACAGTAGATCCCGGCATCTACAAATCCGTTAAAGATACACCTGTAAAGGTTGTGGGAGACTACACCTGCATAGTGGTACGCAACGACCTCGACGAAAAAATGGTTTACGACCTCTGCAAAACAATGCATGAGAATCAGGAATCCCTTTCCAAGGCAGTGGTGGACATAAAAGAACTGAATCCCGCTACGGCGATTCCTGGAGATCCTATCAGGAGCCATGCAGGAGCAATAAAATACTGGACAGAGGCCGCCAAGAAATAGCCTAAAAGAACTTTTTTATGCACACTCAAAACCAATAAGGCGGGCATCAAGCCCGCCTTTGTCGTTTATGTTTCTAATCTTAGGGGGAAACGTAGTTTCGATCTGTTTGTCAAGGAGGGTTCCATTTCATGAGAAAACTTGACGGTTTTGTAGCAAAGGCATTATATGTCTATGTCCTTGCTATGGGTTTCTTCCATCTTTATACTGCTGTATTTGGTACCTTTGAGGCCTTTCTCCAAAGGGCAATTCACTTAACGTGGGTGCTGCCTATGGCCTTTGTGCTCTATCCCCTTGTCCCCTTTAAAAAAGACCAGCTTCCAGATACAACAGTGCCTTGGTATGATTGGATTCTTGCTGCTGCTTCCGCGGCTCCTGGCCTATACATCATGATTAATTATGACCAACTCATGATGCGTATGCAGGGAGTTGATGAACTCACCACCGCCCAGCTCATACTTGGCACCATGTTGATCGTGCTTCTTCTGGAAGCAACTCGGCGCATCGTAGGGCTGCCCCTTGTGATCGTAGCATTAGTCTTTACAGTTTATACTTACGTATGTGATGCCAGTTTTCTTCCCTCTGTACTTAGAGGAGTGCCTACAGAATTCGACAGAATTATCGAGGGTATGTTCCTAACAGATGAGGGGATTTTCTCTTCGTCGCTAGGGGTTTCCGCAACCTTTGTAATGATCTTTCTTATTTTTGGCGGTTTCCTTGAGAAAAGCGGCGTCGGCGAATATTTCATGGATTTTGCGCAGGCCTTTACCGGAACTGCAGCTGGGGGACCAGCTAAGATCGCTGTGGTTAGTTCGGCCCTGTTCGGTTCCATATCTGGATCAGCTGTGGCCAACGTCTATGCCACAGGCTCTTTTACCATCCCACTAATGAAGCGCATTGGCTACCAACCTCATTTTGCCGGAGCCGTAGAAGCTGTTGCCAGTGCCGGGGGACAGATTATGCCTCCTATCATGGGGGCCGGGGCATTCGTTATGGCAGCCCTTTTAGGGGTTCCGTTCAATAAGATTATGGTTGCCGCTATTCTCCCCTCTCTCTTCTACTATGGCGCTGTTCTTCTGATGGTTCACCTTACTGCTGTCAAAGACGGGCTTAAAGGGCTTCCAGCTGATGAGCTGCCCTCTAAAAAAGCTGTGTTCAAGCGGCTTTATATGATGTCTCCCGTTGTTCTGCTTGTTTATATGCTTCTGGTTGGATATACCCCCATGTATGGGGCCATTGCCGGCATAACTTTAGCCTGGGCTCTGTCGCTCATTAATCCTGCCCTGCGTATGGGACCCAAAAAGGTTCTTGAAGCCATACACGATGGATCTGAAAACATCCCCATTATCTGTACGGCATGTGCTTCTGCTGGATTGGTGGTTGGATCGGTAGCTCTTTCAGGTATCGGTTTTAAGTTCGTCAGTGCTGTTATCAGCATTGCCCACGGAAATTCCCTGCTGGCCCTTATTCTCATCGCTCTGGTTTCTCTTATTCTTGGAATGGGGCTTCCCACGACCAGCGCCTACATTCTCGGTGCTGCGCTCGGTGTTCCAGCACTTGTAAAAATAGGCTTTTTGCCCATAGCGGCACATCTCTTCGTATTCTACTATGCTATTGTGTCTAACATAACTCCGCCAGTAGCCTTGGCAGCTTATGCTGCTGCATCTGTTGCGGAGTCATCGCCTAACAAAACCGGTTTTGCTGCTTGTAAACTGGGTATCTTAGCATTTATTGTACCCTTCGCCTTCTGCTACGATCCAGGTCTTATACTTCAGGGCATACTTACAGAGAATTTAACGTCTCTCATAAGCGGAATAGGAGCTCTTACCGGCATCGCTTTCGCTTTGACAGGTTATGCCCGTGGTCCTCTGCCCTTATGGCACAGAGCAGCTTTTGCCATCTCAGCTTTGGCTGCGCTCTATCATCATCCGTTGCTTTCAATGGCCAGTGTGGTATTCACCGTGTTTCTTTTTATGCTATCCAAGCCAAAAGTTGTTGAAGTTACTTGCTGACCTGACTAACATAACAAACTCTATACGCATAACAAACAGTATGGGCGGCCTTTAAGCCGCCCAGTTTTATACTGCCAATGGCAGAAATTGTTTTAAAAGCTCTATCACCTTGTTGATCTTATTCTTAAAATTCACTGCTGTTTTTTAAATTTTAAAAAGAGAGAGCTACATTTGTTGTTTTAAAATAACCATTTCTGTCGTGTCATTCCGATTATAAAAAAGCATGATTGAAGCATTTGCTGCAAATTTATTCGCCAGGTAAGATTTTAGAGCGCTGCTTTCCATTTCTTTGGTACTACGGCCGTTGACTTCAATAATGATGTCTTTAGGCAGCAGACCTTCATCTGCAGCTAAGCTCCCAGGTTCTACTTTTGCAATAAGAATGTATCCCTCACCATTTTTATCTCCTAGAATAATCCCAAGAGCTTTTTGCCGTTCATTTCCGGAGCCAGGAAGTTGATTAACGGCTTCGCTGGCAATCTGATCCATTGGTGTTCCGTCAATTTTATTGCGAATTTCTTTAATAAGAGGAATAAGATGGTCGATTGATCGTTGACGTGCAAGTTGACCCTGCACTAACTCCGTTTCACTAACCATCAACTTGATGTTCCCGTCACGCTCTAACATGTTGAATTTTACCTTGCATAGCTGTGATGTCACCCAAAACCCATCACCAAAATTCTTTGCAACTATAATTTTGTATTTGTCTACTTCATCAACTGTAAAATTTTTGCCAGTCATGACTTCTAAAATCATGTCTTGCACTTCTTCCACTGTTGTTTCATGGATTGTCGTAGTATAGAGTTTAGCGGCGAAGGAAGATGATGCCATAACTATCAATAAGGTTAATATGATAAGAAGCATTCCAAGAATACGTTTCATCTCTTTACCTCCTTTATTTAAACCTTGCTATTCAAAACATTTTAAGGAGGCAGACCGACAGTTTATGGGGGCTCTCAATAACAGATGTTTGTGGCTTTATCAGCTGGTTTATAGGTGCGTTCTAATCTTATCAACTCTTTATTAGAGCGTTAGGAGGCATTGCTGAAAAGAAATTTCATATTGTTAATCATAGTATGGCTTTTTTCAACCTTTCATCCCATCCCACTTTAGCTCTGTGAAATTTACAGCATTATAGAGACTCAATCCTTAGTTTTAAAGTACGTGTTCCAAAACCCCCAGTCTTAAATGAATTTTCTTGATTTCAAGGTTTCCATCTTTCAAATCAGCAGATGCACAAATTTCTGGTGTTTGATTATTCATTATTTATTGTTCATCCATGAAATAGTCAGAGTCGATGGACATAATTTCATAAGATGCTAGCGGAGAAACCCCTACGCCGAAATCGATCATGTAACTGGATAACTCTTCTCCATCTATCAAAACCACGCTATTCTGTATGTCTTTTACATAGTCTCTGGCATAAGAAGAAAAAAATCCGGTTGTAATAAAAATTCCTTTACGTGCCTTTTTACCTTGAAGTGCCCCTACAAACTTTTGTATTTCAGGCCTGCTCACAGTACCCTCCCATCTTTTTGCCTGGATATATACTACATCCAGGCCCAGACGGTCTTCCTTTATAATTCCATCTATACCTCCATCACCGGTTTTGCCTATGGCCTGACCTGCATCCTTACGAGATCCCCCATAACCCATCTTAAGTAATAGCTCTACCACAAGATTCTCAAAAAAGGCTGGGCTACACTCAATAACCTTTGAGAGTAGTTCTTGGGCCAGATTATGCCGCAAGATCTGATATGATGCCTCCAGAATTTCTTCTGGGGTATCTTTACTTTCAGCTCTCGCGACTCTTTTGTTAACGGGGGTTTTGTTGTTATTCTTAGAGGTATTCAAGAAAGTGACGAACTCCGGGAACTGCTTTAAGTAGCTCACATCAATCTTGCTTAGGTTTTCAGTTAAAACTTGTCTGCCTCTGTCTGTAATGGTATATCTACCCCTGGCTGGCGATTGCAACAATAAGGCTTTCTTGAGATATGTCCTTGTCCAGCTAACCCTATTATCAAAGACTTTTTGCCTTCCACTCGGTAACAGTTCCTTACGTTCTGCCGAAGTCAGTTTGAAATCCGTTGCCAGCAAATCGATCATTTCTTGTTTCGTATGTTCCTTACCATTGGAAAGGTGTTTTAAGAACGGTAACAATAGAGATTGATAATCCGGTATGGTCATGATCTGAACCACTCCTTTATTATCTTTCATAGTGCTCTATTTCTGTCCACTCCTGAATTTGGATTTGACAAACAAAAAATTAATTCTACTCACACAACAATACTACTAACACTCCTTTTTACAAGTAAAGTTCTACAAACAGAGACAAAACGTTATTTTTGAAGAACATCTCTAGTGTGAGACAGAAATTCCAGCGTTTTGCGGCATACTGTACTTCAGATTGGTACGGATTAGGTCTAATTTTTATATCGAAATATCAAGACAAGGAATTGCAAAATTGCTTATTGAACAGAAATTATTAATATTGAAAGAATTAGGCGGTAAGATGAGTACTTTATGGATCACGCAATATAAATTAAGTGATACAATGGCTCTAACCAAAACAGAGGTTATATAAGAGATAAGGTAAAATTTTTAAGGGGAGGTTTTTTTATGTCATTTTCACCAAGTTTAAGTTCAGGCTTTACGGCAGCAAGAAACAGAAGTAAGTATATTTCTCCTCAGTCAGGAATGTGTTCTTTGTGTGCAGATAAATGTTTGGGAACTTGTGAGATTGGTCAGGCAGCAGTTCTGGGAAAGATGTCTGTTTATCCCACAACTACAGGCCCTAATCAGATTGCGTCGGAAAAGGATTATCCAGTAGATTTTTCTCATTTCAACATAAACGGTCGTGCTTTTGGCGCCATAGGGACAGAGGCTGATTATGAACATGCTGAGATATTTAACGTTAATCTGGCTTCTGAATATGGTAATGATAATAAAATAAAGCTGGATCTGCCTATTGTTTTGCCCGCTTTAATAAAAATGAACTGGGTTGATTATTTTGGTGGCGCTGCTATGGCAGGAGTTACCTGCATGATAGGGGAAGATGCAAGGAACAAAGACGATGAACTGAAAATAGAGAACGGTAAAATTTCATCGTTCCCTATGCTTCAAAAAATCCATGATAGCTTTTATAAATATTATCGAGGAGTCGGGCAGATGGTGCTTCAGTGCAACGTAGATGACCACCTTATGGGCGTTCCTGAAATAGCTTTGAACAAATATGGCTTTGAGGCTCTGGAATTTAAGTTCGGTCAGGGTGCCAAGGGAACTCAACCGGCCAACAGGATTAAGGACTATGACGAGGCCGTAAAAAAAGTTGAGTGCGGAGCTCTTGTATTTCCCAATCCATTTGATCCTAAAATAATAGAACTTAAGGAAAAGGGTTGTTGTCCTAATTTTTACACTTACGGAAGACTGCCGATGTGGACGGAAGAATCAATGGCAAAACGGATTTCTGAACTACGTGCCATGGGGATGAAAAACGTCTACTTCAAAATGGCTGGTTTCGATCCGTCTGATGTGGAACGTGTAATCAATATGGCAGTGGAAAACAGAGTTGACATGGTAACATTTGATGGCGCTGGTGGTGGTTCAGGTTATAGCCCCTCGAAGATGATGAATGAATGGTCTCTCCCGACAATTTTGCTTGAAAAAGTTGTCGTAGATATCTGTGCAAAACTACAAAAACAGGGCAAGGTTCTTCCTGCAATGGTCATGACTGGTGGTTTTGCCAGTGAAGATCAGATATTCAAGTCTCTTGCATATGGAGATGGATTTATTAATGCTATTGGTGTCTGTCGTGCCTCTATGGCAGCTGCCATGACAGGAAAGACAATTGGAGACGAGATAAAGGCAGGCAGAACGCCCGAATTCTTCAAGAAATTTGGCAGTACTGTAGATGAGGTTTTTCATGATCTGGCTGACCTCAGAGGGATATATGGAAAAGAAGCTGACAACTTTTCTACAGGAGCAATTGGAGTTTTCTCCTATCTCAATAAATTGGCATTTGGCCTGAGACATTTTGCTGCTTTAAACCGCAAGTTTGATCTAAAATATTTTGACAGGAGCGATTTGATTCCGCTCACATACTACGCAAGCGACCTTATGGGTTAAATAAGAGACCGGCCATTCTGAGCAAATCCTTTTAGGCAACTTTGGGATCAATATCCTAATATTGATCAACTCTAAACATAAGATCGGCAGCCAGTAAAAATTCTTCTGCTGGCTGCTGATACTTTTAGGTAGAGGCGAAGGTAAGCCCACTTCACAGCCAGAGATGCTTTAAAACATCGCAAATACTATCTTTATTGAATTTAGTCTTATAATGCTATCATTTTGCCCGCCTCCATCAGACTTGTTGGCGCCCTTACGTAGAATAAATTCAAAAGAATTGGGACCCTGCTACCTCCGATCATCTGTAAAGAGCCATTCGCAACATGATTAGCAAAATCAATGTTGTCAATCTGGCAGAAGCAATTTCCCTTAAATTGCAGAGAGAAGGATAATCCTGATAGATTCGTTTTAGAAATGAAATGGTGCGAGAGAGGGGACTCGAACCCCTACGGCCGAAACCACTGGATCCTAAGTCCAGCGCGTATACCAATTCCGCCACTCTCGCACATATTGAAAGGTCGTATCCTTGATGTTCAGTGCGTTATCATAGCATCATCTTTTTCTATTGGCAACATTAGCGTTAGAAACTCATAGCCCTTTCTTTTGATGTCTCTTATGCAAGCAGTGAAGTGTGTTCTGAACAAGTTCTTTATCAGCTATAATCATAACGTTCAAAGTTAAGTTTGAGAAAGGAGGAGCCTTATTGCGTTTTTCCTTAAAAGCCCTGCTTTTTACAATATTTGTGCTTGCTCTTGTCTTCTCTATTCCGTGGATATGGATAAACATAGAGTACCTTGCTATAAAAACGGTGGAAGGGGAAATTGCTGTTCTTCCTACTCTTCTCAGATTAGCCAGGATGGGCTGGAAAATCTTTCTTGACTATGTGCCCTATATTTTCACTCTCTACATTATTACCGCAGCGGGAGTTATTTTTATGGAAGAGAAGAACCCTGATCGCACAATAGCCTGGCTTTTGGCCTTGATACTTGTTCCTGTGATAGGGTTTTTGTTTTACTTTCTTTTAGGGCCGGATCCCAAGCGGAGAGCCATTTTTAAACGGTATAAGAAAAAACGTTTTTACCGTTCTATCCATAGAGAAACGTTTTTACCGCCGTTGGATGTGGAAAACGAAGAAATACCTTCACGCCTTGTTTCTCTTCTAGAATTAACATCTCACGGTCGGCTCACCTACCACAATATAGTAGACATGCTATTAAATGGTGATGAGGTTTTTCCAGCAATTCGTGAAGCTTTAGAAGAGGCCAAGCGATACATACACTTGGAATACTTTTCTATATCAAATGACGAAACAGGGTCTGCTCTCTTTGAAATCCTTCGAAAGAAGGCAAGGGAAGGGGTTAAGATACGGGTTATATATGATAGCGTCGGAAGCTGGCGGTTGGGACGCCGTTTTGTGAAGGAACTGAGGCAGCAGGGAATTGACGCCGAGCCATTTTTGCCTGTTTCGTTTCCCATGATCCGTCGAGATTTAAATTTTCGCAACCACAGAAAAATAGTTGTGGTCGACGGAAAAGTCGCTTTTACCGGAGGCCTGAATATAGGCGATACCTATCGTGGCCTTGACCCCCGTATGGGTTTTTGGCGGGATACCCATATTCGCATCCAAGGTGAAGCCGTAGCCTGTGTTCATGAGATTTTTTTAAACGACTGGTTTTTTTGTACCGGGCATAGTCTGCCTGAAACAGAAACATTCTGGGATAGCAATGCCCTGCCTGATGTTGTTTTACCTCTTCAAATTGCCGCGAGCGGTCCAGATTCCGACTGGCGCTCAATATTGCAAGGGTACTTTTTCCTTATTACTGCGGCCCGTAAAAGAGTCTGGATAACCACACCTTACCTGGTCCCGGATGATAGCTTGAAAATGGCATTGGTAACAGCAGCGTTAAGCGGTGTTGATGTGCGTATTATTCTCCCCTCCCGTCCTGATCATAAAGTGGTTTTTTGGGCAACCCGATCAAATATTGATGACATGCTTCGCGCCGGAGTGAGAATATATACCTACGCAAACGGATTTATTCACTCGAAGATCGTTATGGTAGATGGGAAATGGGTTTCTGTAGGAACCACTAACCTGGATAACCGTAGTTTAGATATCAATTTTGAGATTCAGGCGTTCATATATAGTCGTTCTAAAACTAAGGATTTTGAAATACAATTTCTAGAAGACCTCAAAGAATGCGTAGAGCTTGATTTGCGCACTCATTCTCAGCGCCCCGTTTATGATAAGGTGCGAGAGTCTCTTGGGAGGCTTTGGTCGGCTCTGTTGTAAAGGAGTATGAGTTTTTTGACAAGAATCAAAAGGTCAGAGGGTGGCGTTATAGCTGCCTATATAGCTCTGTATGCTGCCCTTTCTTACTTTTTATATTTTTACTTCCAGCTAAAAAATATGCCGCCCTTTTCCTGGGAAAGCGTTGTTTTGGCATGGGGTTGCGGAACTGTGTTGATATTAGTCTCTGTCATTCCAGCCCGCTGGTCTTCTCCCCTACTCTGTGAAATACATACGCTTCTGGCATGGATGGGAGTAACAGGCATCGCTTTTGGCTTTTACTTTATTTTTGCATCAATTGTTTTTGACGCCATTCTCTACTTTTTGCCCACGATGCATTTCCCCTTTTCCCCTTTCGGCGAGTTATGGATAGCCGCAGGCGTGGCTTTAATCCTCTGCTTTTACGGTTACAGAGAGAGCATGAAAGTTCGTATCATCCGTGTTCAACTAGAAACAGACAAGCTGCCTGATGACATTAGTAATTTTAGGATTTTACAGATATCCGACCTGCATCTTGGCATATTAATCAATAAGAAAATGTTGCGACAGATCATGAAACAGATTCAAGAAGAAAATCCAGATGTCATTGTTTCGACTGGGGATCTTTTAGATGGCGAAATTGAAGATGTAGAAACAATTTCTCAAATGATGCTTCACTACAATCCGCCTTATGGGAAATATGCAGTAACTGGAAATCATGAATTTTATGCAGGGATAGAACATGCACTGGATTTCACTGGGAGAGCGGGGTTTCAGGTGCTGCGGGGCTCCGTCGTGAATATTGGTCCTATTAGCATAGCCGGAGTAGATGATCCAGGCGGACATTTTATTCTGGGGCAACCGGAAGTGGACGAAAGCCAGCTATTGAGAGACTCGCATCAGACGCCAACATTTACTTTACTCTTAAAACACAGGCCCCTTATTCATCGCGATGCCGTTGGGAAGTTTGATTTGCAGCTTTCCGGACATGTGCATCGGGGACAACTCTTCCCTTTTATGGTATTTACATGGCTTTTTTATAAGCATACTGCGGGACTTATGGATTTGGGAAAGGGCTCATGGCTCTATGTAAGCCGCGGCACCGGTACATGGGGGCCGCCTGTGCGAATCTTTGCTTTTCCTGAGTTGACCGTAATCGACCTGGTTTCAAGGCATGAAATGGTGGACCGTATATAGTATAAGCAGCTATTAACATGTTTTATCTAACTTGTCTTGACTTCTACGAGATTTATAAGTAACCTGTATTTAATATTAACTACGTCGGCGTAAGATATGGTTATATGGCTTTCCGCAAAGAAGCCTGAAACACATACGATTTGCAGTTAATGATGATAACAACCCACCGAAAGTTCTCACATAGTTAAAAGATATGATCCTACTACTTTGTATGCTTTTATTTCAACATTCTGCACTTACGCGTTTTGCAAACGTATTTTTAATATAAAAAATTGACCCTCTTATTCCGAACGTAAAATTAGATCATGGAAATATTTATCAAAATAAGTCATTGTGAGGAGTCTCGCAGTTAATGCGCTTTTATTACAAGAGGGGGTTATTTAGATAACCAGTTTTTCTGCCATAGATTTTGAAGCAGCAAATGAGAAAAGATGCAGCCCATCTATTCTTGGGATAACTATTGTTGAAAATGGTGAAATTACAGAAACGAAATCGTGGCTCATAAAACCACCTAAAGATTATTATTACTTTACCCCTTTCAACAATATGAGCGTGAAGAAGTTGGCCTACTATTCCCCTACCTTAAATAAGGGTTATCCAATAAGGTGTAATGAGAACTTGACAAATATAAAGAGGTACACCATAATTTACTTAACTTATAGGTTAATAAAATGATATTAGAGATCATCGTTAAAGGAAATTTCACTGTTTGTGGAATTGTTATGCCTAATAATGATGATCTTGATTGTACTTTTTTCTTTTCTGAAGAATGGATGCCTCCTAATTCTAGGTGGGAAAGAAGCAGAATTAAATTAATGAGACAAATCGACCTTGCTGCAAAAGATCCAAAGCTTGTAACGATATGTTGCCACTCCATTGCTCCTGAAATTTGGCAATTTAAGAGTGGCCCATATAGAATTCCCTGGTTTTACGATGAGGGAAAGTTAATTATCTGTTCCCATGTCTTCGTAAAAAAGCAGAAAAAAACTCCAAAAGCTGAAAGGGATAGGGCAATAAAAGCTAGGGAGGATTACTTAAAAGCAAAAGAATCTGGGGCCATAGTGTTTAAATGAGGTGATTAAACATGGAATACGGAAGAAGGTTTAAGAAAGCCTTCGAGAAGGCTAGAAAATCAGTTGACTATTGGATGGAAGATTTAAGACTCGATTTCTTGAATTCTCTTATTGCAACGATTGAAGCAAAAGGGATTTCTCAAAAGGAGTTAGGAAAGCGTTTGGGGAAATCGGAAGCATATATCAGTAAAGTTATTAATTCCAATTCTTCAAATTTTACATTGAAAACTATGATACAACTTTGTCTTGCCCTTGATTCCAAGATTTCCTTAAAAATTGAAGACATCGAACCTGTATCAGATTTTAATTGGCAAGGATTAACAAACGCACATGAAGTCGTTCCCGTGTTATGGGGAAGCAGTGATGAGACCGTTCTTGTGCCATTAATGAAAAATCATGGGGAGAAATTTTATGAACATAATGAATGTCCCGGTGCCGCTTGAAATCGATCATTATTTTTTCCCAGAGATAGTATTTAAGGCTTTTCCGCCAGGAAAGAAAAAGAAAAAAGTAGTCCCTGACTGTAATGTAAATTATTCTCATACGCCTCTTGATAATTCTGGAACATTTCAGGTTTTTCTTCGAGTTATATCGAATGAAGATGAAAAGTCAGAGCACTACTATTATAAATTCAGTATAGCAGCTGTAGGCATCTTCAAATGGAGCAATGGATTTCCTCCTGGTGAAAAAGAAAGGAAAGCCTTTGAAGAAAGGTTAGTCATTACGGGGTTAAGTATCCTTTATAGTGGCGTTAGAAATATGCTCCAAACTATAACAGGAATCGGTCCCTATTCTCCACCTTATATCCTCAAACCTATTTCTTTTGTGCCAGGAACGGAGGAAGGATCCTTAACACCTGAATCTCCAAACGAATAAGAAACAGATTTGGCCAATAATTAATCCGTATAATTTATACTAAAACATTTAAGCCTAGCGTGATTTTCGCACTAGGCTTTTGCTTTTGTTATCAACATTCAAATTGAGCTAACTGCCGCTCAATTACAGTATTTGGACAACCATACTCATTAAAAAAGTAGACGGATGTTTTTGTTTCAAAACCGTGTAAGATGTTTTCAGAAGTTTCTCGTTCAGAGGTAAAACTAGGCGAAAAGTTGACTATTACTGATTTTGTCTATTTCAAGGCATGAAATGGTGGACCGTACAGGAATCGAACCTGTAACCCCCTGATTAAGAGTCAGGTGCTCTGCCGATTGAGCTAACGGTCCACGATAAACATTCTATTTATTTTAAAATGGTGCGCCCGGCAGGATTCGAACCCGCGGCCTACGGATCCGAAGTCCGTCGCTCTATCCAACTGAGCTACGGGCGCGTACCGCAATTTTTAAATGGGGTGAGCGAGGGGACTTGAACCCCCAACCACTGGAGCCACAGTCCAGCACTCTAACCAATTGAGCTACGCTCACCGTATCAAGTGGCGCGCCCGGCAGGATTCGAACCCGCGACCCACGGCTTAGAAGGCCGTTGCTCTATCCGACTGAGCTACAGGCGCATACGAACGCGTCTAAATAAATGGAGCGGGAAACGGGATTCGAACCCGCGACCTACGGCTTGGAAGGCCATCGCTCTAGCCAACTGAGCTATTCCCGCTCGTTGCAACGAAGTTCTTTCGTTCAGCACGGGAAATACTACCATATGACCAGCATTCCTGCAACCATTTTTTGTGACTTATTTAAGTTCTACTGTTATATTTTTTGAAGGACTTTGCTCTTTTTATGTTTGAACTTTTAAAGAAGCGGTTTTTATGGCTCTGGTGCTTCAAAACGTTCTACAAGCTATCGGAGGATGCAAAGTTGCTAAGTTGTGCTCTGCTGGTCGAATATTACGGCCTTTCCGAGGTAATGCTAACCAGGGTTGAGCATCTCAAACCTGGTTTTAACAAAAAAGATCGCGTTGGTCTCCTTATAATATTTGAGGCAGCGGGGGTAGCCCCGCTGCTCTTAATTTGTTTAATGAACATGCTACACCGGTTTAAGCCCATTGATTTTAGTAATGCCAAGCCCAGGTCCTTTTGAAAGAGTGATTGCCGGGCCATCGTATTGGGCGCCACCTTCCACTGGATCTGCTGAACATAAAATAGGCGGGTCTAGATCAGCTCTGGTGATAACAGACATGGCAGTGGCAAGATGACATGCTGCCGTTACGCTGATTTTACTTTCCATCATGGCACCGATCATGCACTCTACCCCAGAGGAGCGAGCCATGGCACAAATGGCAAGAGCATTGCGAATGCCGCCCGTCTTCATAAGTTTTATGTTGAGTAGATCCGCAGCCCTCATAGTAAGGAGAGTAAGGGCATCTCGGGGAGAAAATACTGCTTCATCAGCAAGAATCAGGGTGTTTACTGTGTCGGTTACCATTTTCAGGCCTTCAAAATCATAAGCAATAACCGGCTGCTCTACCAGTTCAATATTTAGACCGTTATCTTCCATAAAATGAATGATGCGAATGGCTTCCTTGGGTGTCCACCCCTGGTTTGCGTCTACCCGCAACAATATCTTATCCCCTACCGCTGAGCGAATTTCTTTTAGACGGACCATATCCTGATGGAAATCAGTACCCACTTTGATTTTGAGGGCTGTGTACCCCTCCCCTACGGCTTCAAGACTGTCTTTCACCATTTCATCGGGGGCATTCACACTAATAGTATAGTCTGTGACCACTTTTCGTTTTATTCCGCCTAAAAGGGCGTAGAGAGGCAGATTCAGCATTTTCCCCCACAGATCATGAAGGGCTATATCTATTGCTGCTTTGGCCGAAGTGTTATGTAATATAGCGCGATCTACAACATCAAGGATTGCCCCCAGATCGTCAATATCTTTGCCTATTAGAAGAGGGCGTATCCGCTCCTGAATGGCACCATGAATGGCACCATTAGTGTCTCCCGTTATAACCGCCGTGGGAGGTGCCTCCCCATATCCGCAAACTCCGTTGTCTGTTTCAATTACCACCACATTGGTTGTTACTTCTGAGACGGATCTCAAGGCCGTTTTAAAAGTTTTTTTCAAGGGGATAGACAGTTGTCTCAGATAAATATCTTGAATCCTCATTTTAAACTCCCGCGATTATTGAAAGAACTTTGGCGACGAAAAGTCCTCCCCATGTACCTACTACATACCCCATAAGAGCCATAAGAACACCTATTGGCACCAAGGTTTCTTTATATGCAGCGGCAATAATAGGAGCAGCGGCAACAGCCCCTATATTAGCAAGACTTGCCACGGCGCATGTAAAAAGATCAAGTTTGATAATTTTAGCTATGATAGCCATGAGCAATGCGTGGATTCCCAAGACAACAAATCCCGCCGCCAGATAGTAAGGAGCATCTGTAAGCTCTTTGAAGGAAGCCCGGGAAGCAATGAGGCAGATAATAATATAAAGCATGGTAACAGAAACTGGAGATGAGCCAGGAATGCTGTTCATAGGAGTCATGGCGCATATGATGCCAAGGAATGTGGCTATTATGATGGTAACCGTGCTCACAGACAGAAAGTCGCTTTTGCCAAAAATATTGATTAGCATAGGCGATAAAACTGAAGCACCGTAACTTGATAGAGCAGAAACAAAAAGTCCGGAACCTACCAAGAGTACCAAGTCTCCTGTTTCCATTTTTGTGCGAGCGTTATCTTGCATTTCAGATAGCATCATTCCTACAGAATCGATGGTAGAAGTATCGGTCTTTGTCCATTTATTAAAAAACCGTGCGTAAGGAACGCTTGCAAGAAGTAGAATCACCCAAATAGAATAGTTTACGTTATCCACCAGAAGAGTGTATCCCATAGAAGAGTCGCTAATACCCAATGCACCCTGGATAGCTACCATATTGGCTGTGCCGCCAATCCAGCTTCCAGCTAAAGCTCCCCAGGTCTTCCACGATTCTCCAGGGAAACCATTTTTCATGAGGAAAAACATCACTACGAAGCCTATCATGATGGTAAAAGTCGCAGAAAAGAAACCAATAAGCATGCGAGGCCCTAATTTGAGAATCTTTCTTATGTCGCACCGTAATAACATGATAAAAATCATTGCGGGGATAAGATTTCCTCTTATTACTCGGTAGGTAGCCTTGATACTGTCATTGTTCTCCCATAGACCGAAGGTAGCAAAGATCATACAAGAAACGTAGAGAATGACAGGAGTTGGTACATACTTAAAAAAGGTAGAGTTCTTGTACTTCATTTCTAAGGTTGAAACGATTCCTGCGAAGCAAAACAAGAAAGCAAAATACGCGAAACCCTGGGTTATCACTGCAACCCCTCCTCAAAATGAAATATTAGGCCTATATTTAGAGCCTTTACATAAAAAAATCCAGCAGCTGCCGACGCATATACGCCGGTAACCGCTGGATTTCATCCCCTGACATCCGTGAGCCAAACTCAAACGAACTTAAGGACGAAGCAGCCTTTCCCTATTAAACTTTCTTTAAGGCGGTAACCTCTTTATACTTTTTTATTGCATCTCGGTATGCTGCTATAATAGCTTTTTGGGAAGACCCGAAATATCGTGTCAGAACATTTGAAACAATTACTTCTTCATCCTGAACAAGACGGCGCCCTAAAAAGACCTCCTGAACAAACCTCTCTGTTACTTTAAGAGTCATGGAAACGCCACAATCAATAATTTCCTCACTGTCTTTCAACAGAATGAAAGATATGAAGAAAGCTCCAAATTGCTGATTGATCGGATTAAAACTTGTTGTTTGCGAATTCCCCACTATAAGGATGGAATTCTCCGGATATTTAACATAATTTGACATGATGAAATTCTATCATGTTCTAATAAAATTTGTCTACCTTCGCCCCGGAGCATTAGATTTTATACAAAAAAAGGGGGAAACTGCATATTTGCAGCTTCCCCCTTATCTAAAATGGTCGGGGCGAAAGGATTCGAACCTTCGACCCCCTGCTCCCAAAGCAGGTGCGCTAACCAGACTGCGCTACGCCCCGGTTTAAGCACTGGTGGAGCTGGGGGGATTTGAACCCCCGGCCTCTTCCGTGCGAAGGAAGCGCGCTCCCCCTGCGCTACAGCCCCACATGATCAACGGCGAATATTGTAATGATCGCAGCAGCACTTGTCAAGCTTTTAGCGGAATACTTGCTCTCGCGATAGTTTGTATCTATTATTCTATTATAAAAAGAAAGGAAAATATATCATGATATATGGAGCAGAATTTGTACATCAATGGGCAGAAGAACTTGATGAAATCCTTTCTGGCCAACGCCTTTTTCGGGTAGAGGGAGCTGAAAATTGGCTAGCGATGCGGTTTTCTTCTATTCCCCTTTCACTATTTATAAGCTGGCATCCTCAAAGTTCTGGATGCTGCCTTCTCAGTGAAAATGAGCTTGATCAGGTAAAACGTTTTTCGGACGGCAAACACAGGTTCGTAGATGCACTGAAAAGCCATGTGGTCAAAGGAGAAGTAACTGCCGTAAAGCAGGTGGATTATGACAGGATCATCGCTCTCAACTTTTCACGTAAGGTTGGGGCCGGTTTCGATGTCGAGAGAACACTGATTTTAGAGTTTATGGATAGGAATAGCAATATTATCCTTCTCGATGAAAACAAAGTGATCATTGACTGTGTAAAACATATTCATCCTGAGATAAACCGCTACAGAACCATTGTGCCATCTCACCCCTATGTGACGCCGCCTCCCCTGCAGGGACCGTCTCCATTAGAACTGTCGCCAGAGACATCTCTTGAAGATATGATGCAGGTGAAAGGCATTGGCCGAGGGCTGAGATCTTATATGAAAGACTACTGGCACCATCTTTCCCCATTTGAGTGGGCTGTAAACATTCGAAAGATATATGAAGAAACGAAGCCTTCAAAAGGCCTCATACAGAAGCACAACAGTTATATAACAATATTTCCCCTTTCCTTGGAAGATATGGCATCTGTGGGGGAAAACAAGGCCCTTATAGCGTCAAAGATGTTTGTGGTTGATCCCTTTATTCGTGACAGAAGCGAACGGATAAAAAAAGAAACAATGAAAATTGTAAAGCGGGAGATAAAGTCACTTGAACGGCATCTTAAAGGAGTTGAGAAGCAAAAAAACGAATCACTAAAGGCGACATGGTACAGAACATGTGGGGAATTGTTGCTAGCCAACCTTTACTCTATTTCATCCAGAGCCGATAACGTGTCTCTTTCGGGATGGAATGACGAAGGGGAAATAACTGTGGAGATTCCACTAGATCCCAATAGATCTGCTTCAGATAATGCTTCTCTCTATTTT
Organism: Aminobacterium sp. EBM-42; assembly: GCF_001896635.1. NCBI lineage: Bacteria > Thermotogati > Synergistota > Synergistia > Synergistales > Aminobacteriaceae > Aminobacterium > Aminobacterium sp. EBM-42. The sequence goes on along the minus strand of NZ_MPPC01000010.1, from coordinate 232,514 downwards.
AAGAAATACAAGAAGGCAAAAGGCGATCTTGAAGAGATAGAACAGAATATAACAGCGCTTGAGGGGCGCATATCAGAACTTGAGGATCAGTTAGAAATTATAGAGGAGCTAGAGATTCCGTCTCTTATAGATACTCTTTGTCGTGATATTCGAGAATGGTTGGCACCTGCTAAGAAGAAAAAGGGGAAGAAAGCAAAGAAAGAAGCGACGCGACCACCTCATCTTCGCTTGTTTTATGAAGATGCCATTCTTCTTGTAGGACTTAATGCCAGAGGAAACCGTTACGTAACATTCCAAGAGGCGTCTCAGGAAGATATCTGGCTTCATGTTCACGAATTGCCTGGCTCCCATGTAGTTATTAAACGGCCAGAAGGAACAAAGGAAGATTTGGAGGGTACAGATTTGCTGACGTTAGCGGCATCACTGGCCGCGTTCTTTAGTAAAGGCCGCCATTCAACAAGGGTTCAGGTGGATTATACGGAACGAAAACATGTGCGCCATATTTCCGGCAGCGGTATAGCTCATGTAACCTATACCCACCCTGAAACGATTATTATTGACCCTGACCTGTGGAAAGAATATTTTTCAGAAAAAGAGATAATTCCTGAGGGAGACAGGCTCTGAAACTCATTCGACTTCCATTTATGGGATGATCAAAAGCCAATTTCCATGCATGAAGAAACATCCTGCCTGGTGTTCTTTGCAGACTTTGTTTTGTGCCGTAGAGGCCATCGCCCACAATAGGGCACCCCCTATGTTTGAGGTGCACCCGAATCTGATGGGTACGGCCTGTATGAAGGGTGCATTCAATAAAGCTATACTTTTGGTGTGTCCAGAGAATGCGATATTCTGTCAATGCAGGGCGCCCCGTGTCTGTTACTGTCATCATGAGTCTGTTCCGTTGGCTTCGACCTATGGGTTCTTCTATAAAGCCTGCGGCCTTTCGAAGTTTTCCGCAGCTGAGAGCAAGGTATTTTTTCTCCACAGAGCGGCTTCGAAACTGGTTTTGGAGGTTCTGTAAGATCTTTGGGGTTCGAGCAACAACAAGAAGGCCAGAGGTGCCGCTGTCGAGGCGATGGACAATTCCTGGGCGAACCTCTTCATCGAATTTTCTCATGTCTCGGTATTTATACAATAAGCCATGGACAAGGGTCCCATGCCAGTTGCCGGGAGCAGGATGAACAACGAGGCCTGCTGGTTTATTGACAACAATAATATAGGGGTCTTCGTAAATGATCCCGAATTTTACCGGTTCTGGCTCAATTTCCAGAGTTTCAGCAGGGGGAACCACTATATGTATAGCCATTTCTGCCGTAACTTTAAGGGCAGGTTTCAGAGCGCGTCGAATTCCTGAAATTTCCACGTTGCCCAGACGAATCAGTTTTTGAACGTAGCTTCGAGTCAGACCAAGCTCTTCGGCAAGGAACGCATCAATTCGCTTGCCTTCTTCATCCCCTTGTGGTATAAGGGTAACTTTATGTTCTATGTTTTCTTCCTGCTCTTCGAAAAATTCGCCACGTTCTTTGTCTACCATTTTTATCCCTTTTCTAAAAAACAGGGGCGGAAACGAGCTCCGCCCCTTGGCATTGTTAGTCTTTTATTACTTCGGCACAGCGAGGACACAGTCCCCGAGCATCTACATCCTCTGAGTATTTCCAGCAACGAGGGCATTTTTCTCCCTTCGCCTTGTCCACTGCCACAGTCAAACCTGTTTCTTCATCTTGCCATGTAATGGCCAGATTTCCAGTTTCTTCTACCCATTTAAAGTCAGAAACAATAGCAAACATGCCCCACTCTTCTGGAGTGAAAAGGGAATGGTCATAGTCTTTTGATATCTTAACTTCCACCCTTGCTTCAAGGGAATGTCCAATAATGTCCGACGTTCTTGCTGACTCAAGGGCACGGCTGACAGCTCCTCTGACCGTTAGCACCCGATCCCATTTATCTTCGAGTTCTGGTGCAATATGTTTTTTTTCAATTTCAGGCCAGTCTGAAAGGAATACGCTTTCTGGAAGACGGGCGTCTATCTTTATCATTTCCTGCCAGATCTCTTCTGCAGTGAAGCTGAGAATAGGTGCCAACATGCGGGTCAATGTAAGGAGAACTTGCCACATAGCTGTCTGGCAGCCTCGCCTTGATATTGAATCCGTTTCATCTGCATAGAGGCGGTCTTTGCTTACATCGAGGAAGAAGGAGCTCAGCTCTGTAACGCAGAACTGGTGAATTACAAATGTAGGCACATGGAATTCATATTCGTCGAAGCCATGGGTCGCTCGATCTACAACTTGATTCAATTTCGATAAAATCCATTTATCGATTTCAAGAAGCTCATTATAAGGAACTGTGTCTTTCGCTGGATCAAAATCCACAAGGTTGCCAAGAAGATAACGAGCCGTATTACGAATGCGGCGATAAGACTCTGTGAGGCTCTTGATAATACCTTCTGAGATTCGGATATCGTTTCTGTAGTCTGTAGAGGCCACCCAAAGTCTTAGTATATCTGCACCATATTTGTCTACCACTTCCTGAGGACGAACGACGTTCCCAAGGGATTTAGACATCTTTTTCCCTTCCCCGTCAACAATAAATCCGTGAGTGAGAACATTTCTATATGGGGCCTTTTTACGTATCGCAACTGATGTCAAGAGCGATGTCTGGAACCAACCGCGATGCTGGTCGCTTCCTTCCAGGTACATGTCAGCAGGCCATTTAAGTTCAGGTCTTGTTTCTAGAACTGAAAAATGGCTTACGCCTGAATCGAACCATACGTCCATAATGTTGGTATCTTTCACAAGATGGCGGCTTCCGCAAGTCGGGCACTGCGCCAGGTTTCCAAGAAGCTCTTCAGGGGACAGTTTCCACCAGACACTTGATCCCTCTTCTTTCACTTTAGCCTGAACAGCCCGGATCAATTCGGGTTTGAGGATGAGTTCGCCACATTCCTTACAGTAAAATGCTGGAATCGGAACACCCCATACTCGCTGTCTGCTGATGCACCAGTCGGAACGGTCTCGTACCATGTTGTAAATGCGATCCTTTCCCCAGTCAGGAATCCAACGTACACCCTTCTCAATAATGTCGAGGGTTTCCTGCCTGAACTTGGAAACAGCTATGAACCATTGCTCTGTAGACCTGAATATAATGGGACGTTTACATCTCCAGCAATGGGGATAGGAGTGTTTGATTTTAACCTTTCCAAGGAGTCTTCCGGTTTCAGCAAGAAGGGCAAGAACTTTATTTGCCCCATCGTCGAGGGAAAGACCACCAACTATGGGTGTTTTGGGCAAGAAGTAGCCGCTACCATCCACGGGGTTATAGATCTCTATTCCATACCGAACACCAGTTTCATAGTCTTCTACGCCGTGGCCGGGTGCAGTGTGAACACAGCCAGTTCCCGTATCGAGCATGACATAATCAGCAAGAAGCAAAGGGGTTGTCCTATCAGGATAGAATGGGTGAATAGCTTTAGCGTGCTCAAGTTCTCTCCCTTTGCAACGAAACAGAATTTCACCGAATTCCAGGCCTATTTCCTTTGTAACAGCTTCAAGAAGGGCTTCTGCCAGAAGATATACCTTGTCTCCACTTTCTACAAAAACATAGTCGTAGCCTGGGCCAAGGGCTACAGCCATACTGGCAGGGAGAGTCCAGGGGGTTGTTGTCCATACCACTACATTTACATCCCGCCCCTTTAAAACCTCAATGGAATCGCCAATTTCAGGCATTGAATAGGCAACGAAAATAGAAGGAGATGTTTCATCCCAGTATTCTATTTCAGCAGCAGCGAGCGCTGTCTGGCAATCAGTGCACCAGTACACTGGCTTGTGTCCTTTGTATACAAGCCCCAATTCAACCATGTCGGCAAAAGCTCCTAGTTGAGCGGCCTCATATTCCGAATGAAGAGTTACATAAGGGTTCTCCCAGTCACCCACTACACCCAAGCGGATAAATTCATTTCGCTGAATGTCAAGATATTCATAGGCATATTTAGTGCATTTCTCTCGAAGCTCTACAGGGTCAATGGCATCTTTTGTAATGCCGTGGCTCTTGAGAACATGAAGTTCTATTGGAAGGCCATGAGTATCCCATCCGGGGACATAAGGGGAATAATATCCCTTCATAATTTTGTATTTGGGAATAAAATCTTTCAGGATTTTATTGAATGCTGTTCCAATATGTATGTTCCCATTTGCATAGGGAGGTCCGTCATGAAGAATGAAGGACTCTTTCCCCTCCTGTTTTTTTAACATTTTGTGGTAAATATCGATGTCTTTCCAGAAATCAAGATATTCAGGCTCTCTCTTAGCGAGATTAGCTCTCATCGGGAAAGACGTTTGGGGAAGCTTAAGTGTATCCTTGTAGTCTGTAGCCAATGTTATGTACCTCCTTTCAAATAGGAAAAGGCCGTCTCCAAAAAACAGAGACGGCAAATTCGTAACCTGTTGATTTTAGCACAAGTTGAAAACTTGTAAAATGTTACTCTGTCGTCCCGGCTTCTTTCTTTGCTTTTCTAACCTGAAGTATATGGATACCTATGAGGATAATCAATCCTATGACATCTGTTTGCCAGCCAGGGATCAATAGACCTAGAGCACCGCCCAGGGAAATAATCCTCTTCCACCAGGCCATTGAAGTTTTATAGAATCCAATAGTAGCCATCCCTAGTAAAAATACACCCAAAACAGCAGTGACAACCGCTAAAATAAAGGGGAATGGTTTAAAGTCAACAAGCACAAGCATTGGATTATAAACATAGATAAAAGGAACAATAAACCCAGCCAGCGCCAGTTTAACAGCTGTTATCCCTGTACGCATTGGTTCTGCGCCCGCAATGCCAGCACCGGCATAGGCAGCAAGAGCTACAGGGGGACTAAGGTCAGCCGCTATGCCAAAATAAAGAACGAACATGTATGCTGCCATGGGCGGGACCCCCAGTTTGAAGAGCGCTGGAGCCGCCATAGTGCTTGTGACTATAAAGTTAGCTGTTGTGGGAAGACCTGCTCCAAGGAGAATACAGGCTACCATTGTAAGAAGCAATGTTGCCAAGAGCTTCCCTCCGGCTATAGCAACAATGGCACTCGCTATTCTCAATCCCAAACCTGTTAACGTAGCTGTTCCTACAATAATACCGACTGTGCCACATGCACAGGCTACGCCAAGAGCTCCTTTTGCGCCATTTTCGAGTGCTAGTTTTAGTTTTTTCGGCGTAAGCCTCGTTTCCTTATTCAGAAAAGATACGGCTATGCTGATTATTATCCCATTATAAGCAGCCTTCAGTGGAGTAAATCCTGCTAGTAAAAAATACACTATACCAAAAAGGGGCAGTAAAAGATGCCCTTTAGCCTTCAAAAGTTTCAAAAGGCTTGGGAGTTTTTCCTTTGGAAGCCCCAGGAGTCCGAGGCGTGTCGCTTCAAAGTGTACCTGAACCATAACCGCAAAATAATAAAGAAGGGCCGGAACTACTGCCGCAAGAGCTACCTGAACATAAGGAACACCCATAAACTGAGCCATAATGAAGGCAGCTGCTCCCATAACAGGAGGCATTATTTGTCCTCCTGTTGAAGCCACCGCTTCTACTGCTCCGGCAAAGTGGGGCTTATATCCAACACTTTTCATCAAAGGAATAGTGAACATTCCCGTAGTACAGACATTTGCCACAGAGGATCCTGAAATTGAGCCCATAAAACCTGAGCTTAGAACAGCGACCTTGGCAGGCCCACCAGTAGCCCCACCTGCCATTGCCATGGCCAGATCGATAATGAACCGCCCCATACCTGTTTGTTCCAATACAGATCCAAACAAAATGAACATAAACACAAAAGTAGCGGATACTCCCAAGGGAATGCCAAATACACCCTCTGTTCCTAGATACATGTGGTTAATAATCCTTTGGATATTAAACCCTCGATGCTGAAACATTTGTGGGAAATGGCGCCCAAAATAACAATAAAAAAGGAAGAAAATAGCGATACAGGGCAACACTGGACTTGACACTCTGCGCGTTGCTTCCAACAAGAGAATAATACCCATAAAACCAACAATGATATCCATGGTCGTTGGCAAACCAGCCCTATTCACAAGGTCTTCAAACTCAAAGAAAATATAAAGAGTCGCAAATGCAGCAAGGGCCGCCAGTATAAAATCGTACAATGGAATGCCGTCTCTTCTGCTTGTTTCTCGGGCAGGATACAATAAAAAAACAAGAACTAGAACAAAGGCCAGGTGCAAAGACCCCTGTTTCATAGCCAATAGCAAACCGAAACCAGACGTATAAAAATGAAAAAGTGACATGGCTACAGCAATGGCAGTAATAAGTATCCCCTGCCATCCTAAAAGATCACGATACCTGGCTTCAGTGTCAAACTGACGTCTAAGTTCGTCTAGATTGATTTCTGAATTTTGAGCTGCTTCTGTTTTTTCATTTGGCATATTGTTCACGTCGCCCAAAAATCTCCACCTCCAGTCAGTATGTAATTTATCAAATAATTATCTTTTTCTGAAAAGCAGTGGGACTTGTGTCACTTCAATGTAAAAAACGTTATTGGGTATAAGTTGATATAAATCAAGCTTTCCAGTTGTTGAGGAATAAACCCAGTTTTTGCCTAATTCATCGTCGCCTATACGAATACGTAAAACTTCCCATGTGTAAGGACTTCCCCGAATAACCATCCAATCTTTCTGCAACAAAAATCGCCCTCGTGGAGGTGGTTCTGTAGGGAGGCCAGCATTATGAGAACGAAAACGCTCCTCCCAAAGCCAAAGACGAGGGCCTGACAACACATAAACATCTTCCACTGGAGTTTTTTCCACAGAATGAATGTAACCAGTTTTTATTTCGACTCCAGAGGGGGCTAGCGCTGAACAGAGTTCCCAATCCTGGGTTCGAAAAGAAAGAAAATGCACTGGTATAAAAAGAAGATAAAAGGCAGAAAAAAGAATGAGTGATATAAGGATGTTCGAGGTCCAACGTTTCGACGTTCTTACCCCCTCCCTGATTTTCAGTCTTTTCAGACTCATAACCCACAAAGAGGATTATACCTGTTTTCAACGTTAATTGGCAACTGAAAGGACAATAATATGGCGGACCTGGGCCGATTCGAACGGCCGACCTACGGCTTAGGAGGCCGTTGCTCTATCCCCTGAGCTACAGGCCCGCTCGGGACGGCGATAATGTTATCATGAGGTACTTTTTCGTGCAATATGCTTTATTTTAAATTCCCCCTTGTCTTTTATAGCTAATTGGATAGTATATAGAGAGGAAAAAGGAGGCGATGGCATGTTTTCTGGGAAAAGACTATCCGAATTAAGAGTAAAACGAGGATTAACACAATTAGAACTAGCTGAAAAGCTAGGGGTATCTTTTCATACAATTCTCCGCTGGGAAAAAGAACGGCGATTCCCAGATGTTTTCCACCTCTCCATCCTTGCTGATGTCTTGGAAACAAGTGTAGCCTACCTTATGGGGGAGAAAAAAAATGGAAGCGGCAAATATTATGCTCGGGACATTGATAAGGAAGCCGTTATAGCGGTTCCTTTGCTTGACTCCTCTTTTGTTGCCTGTGCTGGATGGGGCTTTGGTGATATGGAAGGCATAGAACCCGATTTTTGTGCTACTTTGATAGTGGGCAAAGACGATATAGGGCGGATAGGGGGAAAATGCCCTTATGCTGTAAAAGTTGAAGGTGACAGCATGCAGGAAGCGGGAATTCCCGATGGAGCCCGAATTTCCGTGAATCCGGAAGAACCCATTTACAATGGCGACGCTGTATTAGTGAAGTGGGGGCGGCGGGGAGATTTAGCTGTAAAGTGGTATTACGAATATAACGATCGTGTGGAGTTGCGCTCTTCAAATCCTGCCAAATACCCCCCAATCATTATTACGAAAGAAGAAATAGAACAAGAAGCGGAGGCTGGGAATATCGATTTTTTTAGGATATGCGGAAAGGTTATGGTTGTAAGTGTTATCCCCAAAAGGGGAATTTAAAGGATTGGGGAGTATACGTATGGGAATACAATTTACCAGATCGGATGGGAAAATACGGTCAATCCACGATGAACTGCTGGGAATTCTTATTCCTACCCCTCCCGCAGCATTTTTATTCAAAGAAAACGGGGCTATTTGCATCGTCGATCGATCTGTATCTCCTTCCAACGGAGACAGCGTCATTATTTACAATGAAAGTCAGGGATTTCAGCGAATCACCTTTAGCGAACGAGTTGATAATGAACAAGTATGGGGTGTTGTGACGTGGATTTGTCATGAAGCATGTGGCAGTAAAGCCAATAGTTCTGTGCGATTGTAATAATTTTTTTGTTTCATGCGAGAGAATTTACAGGCCTGATCTGCAAAAGAAGCCGGTAATAGTTCTATCAAGCAATGATGGTTGTGTTGTGTCACGATCAAATGAGGCTAAAGCATTAGGGATTCCCATGGGAGTGCCATTCTTCCAAGTAGAAAAAGCATGCCGCCATTATGGGATTGCCGTTTTTTCCAGTAATTTTGAACTCTACCAGGATATTTCTTCCCGAGTTATAGCTGTTATGAAAGATAATGCTCCAACCGTAGAAGTATATTCTATAGACGAAGCCTTTTTGACCTTTGATTTGTCAAGTTATGCTCATATAGAAGAAAAAATGGCCCAGATTCACAAGCAAGTCTATCAGTGGGTTGGAATTCCGGTTTCCATTGGTGCTGCCTCCTCTAAGACTTTGACAAAACTTGCCGCTGAATATGGAAAGAAACACGAAGAAACAGGGGGTTGTTACAGCCTTCTGTCTTTAGCTTCTGAAGAAATGACAAACTTCCTCGAGAGAGTACCTGTAGGTAATATCTGGGGCATAGGGAAACAACTGGCTATGCGCCTGGGAAAACATAGGATACGTACGGCAAGGGAGCTGCGTGATGTTCGAGATGAAAGAATTATGAAGATAATAGGCATGCCAGGGGTGAAAACGGCATGGGAGCTCAGGGGGATTCCCTGTATCAAAATAAAGGAAGCTGAAACCTTGCAGAAAACCCTTCAGGTTTCCCGCTCTTTTGGGAGAGAGATTAAAGATGTTGATGGGATCGCAGCAGCTATTACTCATTTTGTTTCATCAGCAGGAATTCGTCTTCGTCAGGAAAAGGCCCTGGCCGGAGCTATAAGCGTATATATTACGACAAATCCTTTTCTGACCCCTTACTATTCCAACAGTGTCAGCATTCCAGCTCCCTACCCTACAAACTATACACCCCAGCTCATAAAGTTGGCCCTGTTGGGGCTGGACAGGATTTACAAACCTGGATATTACTACACGAAGGCCGGCGTTACTTTAGAAGATCTATCGTCCCGCAGCTATATGCAAAGGTATCTTTTTGCCAAGGACGAAGGCGATGACGCAGATAAAAAGCAGACCTTGATGGATGTAGTGGACGCCATAAACGAGAATGTGGGGGAAAAAATTATTTCACCTGCGATTCTTCATTTCAATGAGGGAAAGGAATGGGCCCCTCGCTCAAACTTGAAATCTCCTGCTTATACTACTCGATGGGAAGATGTTCCTTATGTAGAAACTGCTGACTAAAACGTCTGTAAAAAGGGTTTTCCCTTTCTGTGTTTTCTTCGAAGAGCGTCACCGCAATTTCTGAATCCCGAGAAAGCTGCTTTGCCAATGCTTGGCGGTTCGAAAAACGTTTTTCGCTCCTCAGATATTCTTCGATGAATACCATTATTTTTTTGTTGTAAAGATCATCTGAAAAACCCGGGATATGTACTTCTATCCTTAACCCTTTTACATCTGTAAATGTGGGATTCGATCCGATGTTGAGGGCTCCAGGATGAAAGGAACCGTCTATTATAACGGTCGCGGCATAGGTGCCGCTTGGCGGGATGATTTTATGGTCAGGAACAGTAAGGTTAGCAGTAGGGAACCCTAGCTCTCTTCCTCGATGGTGACCATGCACTACGGTTTCATATAAGAAGAAAGGGTAGCCTAACAAATACTTGGCCATTTGCATCCGCCCAGAAAGAACTTCACTCCGTATTACAGTGCTGCTTACTGCCAAACCATCTATTTCAAGAGTTGGGACAGGAGAGAAAAGAATGTTTTTCTTCTTGCAATATTGCCGTAAAAAAGCTATGTCACCCTTTCGGCCAGCTCCAAAACGGAAATTCTCTCCAACAACAATTCCGGTTACTGATGTTTGGCTTTCGAGCCTGCGCAGAAAATCCAGAGGGTTCAGGGCCGCAATATACTGATCAAAGGGCATCCATAGAATATTTTGAATATGAAGGGCTGAAGCTATCTGTCGCTTTTCAGCCTCTGTAAAAAGCAAAAAAAGACGATCTGGATTAAACACATACTGGGGATGAGGGGTAAAAGTTACTACTCCCCAAGTGTCGTTTTGTTCCACAGAGAGACGTTCAGCTTCTTTCAGAAGCAATTGATGCCCCTTATGAAAACCGTCAAAAGCGCCTATAACCTGAATCATTGCCTACCCCTCTTATTGTTCTAGAGAAAAAGATTAGTTTGCGGCTTAAAGAAAATATTGTTTTCTTTTTTTACAAACACGCCTAAAGAGATCAGATCCCTGCCGGTAAAACAGACAACTACTTCTGTGGGTACCTGACCACGAGATTCGCAATGCAGTTTTCTAATTGAAATAAACATCCCGTTTTTTAGGTCATTCTCCGTTTGATCGTCTCCGGAAAAGACCGTGAAATGTCTTATAAATTCTCCTATAGACATTATGTGTTTGTCTATATCTTGTTCTGCTGCAGTTTCTAACTCTTCAAAAGAAATGGCCTGGTCTAAAGACAGCAGCCCAGTTTTTAATCTAGTTAGTTCCCCCACAATAGCTCCACATCCTAGCATATAACCAAGATCTCTGACTATGCTTCGTATATAGGTCCCTTTGTGGCATTTAATAAAAAACGAAACTTGCCCCTCTTCTGAGATAGTGGAAGTACGCAGAATACTGGTTATTGTTACTGGACGCGGAGATATTTGGGGTTCAATCCCCTTTCGTTTAAGGTCAGATGCCCGCTTCCCATTAAGCTTAATAGCCGATATAACTGGTGGTTTCTGCATTCGCATGCCCAGAAAAGCCGGTAATATCCTGTCTATGTCTTTATCCTGAATATGACGAAAGGGATAGGTAGCCGTTACGGTACCGTCATAGTCAAGGGTATCTGTCGTCGTTCCTAATTGTATCGTCACCATATATTCTTTAGGCAACATCATAACGTAGTTTGAAAGTCGTGTAGCCGCTCCTGCAAGAAGAACAAGAAGGCCATCAGCCGTGGAATCAAGAGTTCCGCCATGACCCACTTTTATTTTTTGTGGAAGTTTATGCCGAAAAGCAGAAACGCACTGAGCACTTCGTAACCCTCTTGGCTTATTAAGAAGGAGAAGACCTTCTATCATTGCATTGCCTCTTTCACAGACTCAGTGATAATAGCAATGGCTTCGGTGAGAGCAGCTTCTATATGACACCCTGCAGCCTGAATATGCCCGCCCCCACCAAATTGTTGAGCAATTTCACGGGCTGAGATATCCCCCCGGGAACGAAGGCTTACTCTTACCTGATCTTGTTCCTCTACAAGGAGAACAGCAAACTCTGCTCCTTTAACTCGCAGCAGTTCATTAACCAGACCCTCCGTATCAGCAGGCGAAGACCCAAGTTGAGAGAAATCCTGAAGAGAGAGCCACGAGAGAGAGGCCCTATCATCGACTATGAGCTGAACTCTTGCAAAAGCCTTTCCCCACAAATGCACGCTTTCTACAGGCTGGCTATAGAAAATCTTATGATTAAGATCTGAGGGAGAAACCCCCTTCTGAAGCAGTTCGGCTGCTGCCTGGTGGGTTCGGGGGGATGTAGAAGAAAACGAAAACTTCCCACTATCTGTGATGATAGCTGTGTAAAGTCCCATGGCAGTATTGTAGTCATATTGAGCATTGGCAAGATGGAACATATGCCAAAGGATCTCTCCTAACGAAGAAGCGCTCTCATCAATATAGTTATAATCGCCATATCGTGTATTGTCACCGTGGTGATCAATATTAAAGATTGGATGCTTCCCCTGCACAATTTCAAGACCTGGCACCGAACGTTCCAGGTTGCTCGTGTCGAGGGAGATGACCGCAGTTTTTTCAGGGAAGGGCAATAGTTCGTTTATATGGGGGAAGATTTCGTACTGATCTGCCAAAGGCAAAAAGGAATACGTTGTAGGGAGAGGGTCTACCCCTCCCCAACGAATATTTTTACCGTGCTCCATTCCGTATACAGCAAGTGATGATGCCGCCCCCACAGCGTCGCCGTCTGGTTTTTGATGAGTAAGAATAATCCACGTGCGAAATGAACTTAAAAGAGAAAATATTTCCTGAAGGGTAATACTACTCTCCAAATTCATCTATTTGATCATCCTCGGCCGATAATTCATTGTTGCTGCTTTCTTTGATACTGTCTAAAAGCGCATCAATACGCCGTCCATAGTCCACTGAAGAATCTATTTCAAAACGTATCTCCGGTATCTGTCGAAGACGTAGCCGTTTCCCAAGCAAAGAGCGGATTGGACCAGCTACGCTCTCTAAGGCCTTAAGCACAGCCTTACGCTGCTTCTGATCGAGAGTGACAAAAAAGACTGTAGCAACTTCAAGGTCTTTTGAACAAGATACTTCTGTAATAATAGCATCCTTTGCCACATCATTTTTTATCTTATACTCCAAAAGCAAACAAATTTCTCGCTGAAGCTGTTTGTTAATCCTCTGCATCCGATAAGTCGCCATAAGCATCTACCTCTTGCCAGAAATGAATAATATTAAACGTCGCCATTTCCTCTTCTCGTTCCAGGAAATTTTTCAGGGCTTCTATACGATCCTTACACATCCCATAAGAAGTCCCGACGAGAGAAAAGGCAAGATAGGCCTGATCCCATCTATTTTCCGGCCCCAAATCAATAGCTGAAACATTCCACCGGCGACGAATCTTGTCGATAAGGGACCTTACAACCTGCCGTCGTTCTTTTACACTTCGACATGCTGGAATATCTATTTGTACCTGAAAAAAACCTACATAGGGCAATATGCTCTCGTTATTTTTCATTATTCGAGATATCGTTTTTCCTCCACGAGTTCATAGGCTTCAACAACATCGCCTTCTCTAAAGTCCTGGTAGTTGGTAAAGCTCATGCCGCATTCATAACCTGCTTTCACTTCTTTTGCTTCGTCTTTAAAGCGTCGCAAGTTAGCCAGACTTCCAGTCCATATTACAACCCCATCCCGGATAATCCTCACCCTGCAATTACGCTTAATCATGCCTTCAGTAACATAGCAGCCAGCAATTTTACCAGCCTTAGGCACCTTAAAAACCTGTCTGATCTCTGCCTGCCCCAATTCTTCTTCTTTAATTGTGGGGGTAAGCATTCCTTCCAGAGCTGCCTTTACATCATCAACAACGTCATAGATGACATTGTACAGTCGGATTTGAACACCCTCTACTTCAGCAATCCTCTCAGCATTTTTGTCAGGTCTGACGTTAAAACCGATAACCACAGCATTAGAGGCAGTCGCGAGCATTATATCCGACTCAGCTATGCGGCCGACACCGCGGTGAATAATATTAATACCCACCTCATTAGTTCCCATCTTCTCCAAAGCAGCACACAGAGCCTCGTTTGTTCCCTGTACGTCAGTTTTAACCAGAAGATTAAGCTGAGGGATTTCTCCCTCTTTCAACTGAGAGTAAAGCTCTTCAAGGGTGAGACGTTTCGCAGTCACGTTTTCACTTTCGCGTTTTTCCTGTTCTCTTTTTGATATCTCATCCCTTGCGCTTTTTTCATTGTCCACCCGTACGAAGTGTTCGCCTGGCTGTGGGACAGAAGTGAGCCCCAAAATCTCCACAGGAGTGCTTGGCCCGGCTTTTAGAAACTGCCGTCCGCGAGAGTCGAGCATAGCTCTTATCTTTCCCCACGTTGTGTCGAGAAGAATAATATCTCCTTTGCGAAGAGTCCCCTGCTGAACTATCACTGTAGCGACAGGCCCCTTGCCTTTATCAAGATTCGCTTCAATTACTATTCCTTCCGGTGTAACTGTGGGATCAGCCCGAAGCTCTTCCATTTCTGCAACAAGAAGCACCATCTCTAAAAGATGTGGAATGCCTTCGCCAGTCTTAGCAGAAACATCAACCATGATTGAGTCTCCGCCCCACTCTTCTGGAACAAGACCAACATCGGAAAGCTGTTGTCTCACCCTGTCAGGACGTGCTGCGGGTTTATCTATTTTATTAACGGCCACTACTATGGGCACGCCTGCCGCACGGGCATGGTTGATCGCTTCTTTTGTCTGGGGCATAAGGCCATCATCGGCAGCTACAACAAGTATGGCTATATCCGTAGCCTGGGCGCCTCGTGCCCGCATGGCTGTGAAAGCTTCGTGCCCTGGAGTGTCAAGAAAAACGATGTTCTTTCCCTCATATGTCACAGTGGAAGCTCCAATGTGCTGAGTAATGCCCCCGGCTTCACGAGCAGTAATATTTGTCTGCCTGATATAGTCAAGCAGCGTGGTCTTCCCGTGGTCAACATGTCCCATTACCGTAACAATTGGTGGTCTGGGTTCCATGTGCTTCCCATGAAAAACGGGCCTGCCAGTTGCGACTTTCTCTTCTTCCGGTTCTTCATATTCAAAATCAATACCATACGCTTCACCCAAGGCTATAAGAATAGTTTCATCCACTTGAGCTCCCGCTGGCGCCATGATTCCTAAATCTAAAAGGGCTTTCACCGCTTCTGCTACTGGAACATCAATTACTTGAGCAACCTCTTTAACAGTTGCTGCTTCTCGAACACGTATGGTTTGTTTTTCCTTCACCTTTGTTTCCTCTTTCTGTGTTTTAGGTGGTTGTTTAGCTTCTTTTTTGCGTATAGTCTCTTCAACAAGTTGTGCTGCGTCGTTATCGATAGAGCTCATGTGAGTTTTAGCGTCAATGCCAAGATCCTCTAGCATTGTCAGTAAATCTTTGTTGCTTATTTCTAACATCTTGGCTAATTCATAAACTCTTATTTTACTCAAGCATATTTCCCCCTTCCGCTAGCAGGGCTTGTATTTTCTCCCCAAGTCCACTTCTTCGTGACAATGCCACAATTTGCGTACTCGTGGTTCCTATGGCCCTTGATACCTCTCCGCAAGTGAGGGGTATGTTGATTAAAATACTTTGCCCTTCCGCCATTTTGGCTGTTACGCTTCGCTTAACACTAGAAGAAGCATCAGAAGCCAAAAGGACGAGGAGCCCCTCTTTATTTTTTTTTAATTTTTTATTTATTTCATCTACCCCTATTATGAGCAGGCCAGCTCTGCGAGCCAACCCGAGAACAGAAAAAAGCTCTTGTTCTATCAACGACCTTGCTCTCCTTCTACTATGGCAATTAACTCATCATAAATAGAATTATCCACCGTACAACGCAACGCTCTGGCCAAAGAATTCTTTTTTCGGGCCTTCTCTATGCATTCCATATCCAGGCAAAGATACGCTCCCCGCCCCGGTTTCTTGCCTGTTCTGTCGATAGTTACTATACCATCAGGAGACCGAACAATTCGAATTAGGGTTTTCTTCGGGCTTTCAGAGAGACAGCCTATGCAAGTTCTTGGCCTTCTGCGCTTTTCATCTGCCATAGAGGACAACTCCTCTTACTCTATAATATCCTGAAAAATATCCTGCAGTGTAGGCATGCGCTCTGGCTCCAGCGCCTTGATATCTATTTTCCAGCTTGTTAACCGTGCTGCCAGACGCACATTTTGGCCAGCCTTGCCAATAGCAAGGGAGAGCTGATCCGGTCTTGCATATACAGTAACAGCCTTATCCTGCTCAAGAATCGGTTCTATCTTTACAATTTTTGCAGGCGACAGCGAGTTGCGAACAAAAATTAAAGGATCGCTGCTCCATATGATAACATCTATTTTTTCTCCTGAAAGCTCTTGGCTGATAGATTTGATACGAGCTCCATTATTTCCTACACAGGCGCCAACCGGATCCACATTAATATCCAGGGTTTGAACCGCTACCTTAGCTCTGGTACCAGCTTCCCTGACAATGCTTTTTATTTCAATGATCCCTTCCTGAATCTCAGGCACTTCAAGCTCAAGAAGTTTACGCAGTAATCCCGGGTGGGTTCTGGAAACGACTATTCTAGGACCCCGTGTCGTTTGACGCACATCAAGGAGATAGAACTTAAGTCGTTCGCCAGGAGTGTATTTTTCATTGATAACACGCTCTTCCTTCGGCAAAATCGCTTCTGTTCGGTCATTTAGACGCACAAGAACCTGATCGTTTTCGGATTTAAAAATGATTCCATTGACAAGGTCTCCTACTCGACCGGAAAACTCTTCGAAAATAATTTGTCGTTCTGCATCCTTAAGTTTTTGAATAATAACCTGCCTGGCAGTCTGCGCAGCTATACGTCCAAAGTTCTCAGGGTTTTTTTCTATTCTTACATACTCATTCACTTCCACATCTGTAAACCCAAGCTTTTGAACATCTATAAGACTGATTTGAGCATCAGGGTTGTCTACTTCATCTACCACAAGCCTTACTTCATAGATAGAAACATTTCCACTTTCAAGATCGATATGGACTTCGACATTTCTGTCTCCACCCTGATATTTTTTATACGCTGAAATAAGCGCCGCCTCCAGACTTGACGCTATGACCTCTGAGGTCAGCCCCCGTTCCGCCGTTAACTGTTTCAATGCACGGACGAAATCACGCCCAAGCTGCATAGTACTCCTCCTCCTCTATTGGTCGTAAACAAGGTTCCCTTTTTGAATAGAAGCAAAGGGAATTTCTACTTTTTGATCTGATTCTTCCAGTTGAACGCATACAGTTTTTGTTGCATTGTCCACTGAAAGTATTGTCCCGGTAAAGCGTTTCCGCCCCTCTACCAATGTTTGACAGCGAATTTTTACCTTTTTGCCAGCAAATCGGGCATAGTCATCAAGGGAAAAAAGAGGCCTGTCCAACCCAGCAGACCCTACTTCAAGAAAATAACGATCTGGAAGAGCGGAGTCGTTTTCATCAAGATAACGGCTGAGACTGCGAGATACTGTTTCACAATCTTTTACAGTAATGCCGCCGAGCACATCAATATAGACTTTAACATAAAGGTTTTTTGATTCCTGAGCAAAAACTACTCCCACGCATTCATATCCCAAACTTTCGACAATCTGGCGAAGAGAAGCAGATAGTTTTTCTTTATCAAATAATGGTTTAGACACGATCTTCTCCCCCTTTGTAGCCTTTGAGCGTTAAACAAAAAACAAAGAGTGGGCGAAACCCACTCTTTGGAAAATACACACATAACGTCACGCACATCACGTACTGTTGCATAGTATAGCACGTTTTATGTTTTTTTTACAATACTATAAAACAAATGGCAACGGCGCACTAAAGACACAGCCCCTATTCAATCCAGTAGTTTGGGGCCTCCTTTGTTACGACCACATCGTGAGGATGGCTTTCCTTGACTGACGACGGCGTTATTTTGACAAAACGTGCTATTTTATGCAGATCTTCAATGGTCTTTGCCCCTACGTATCCCATTCCGGCTCTCAAGCCGCCTACGAGCTGGTAAACTACCGCTCCTAAGGGACCCTTATGAGGAGCAAGCCCTTCGATGCCTTCTGGAACAAGTTTTTCGGCAGTAGCGCTTTCCTGAAAATATCTGTCTTTGCTACATCCTTCTTTCATTGCTCCCAGAGAACCCATGCCACGATAGCTCTTAAAAGACCGTCCCCTGTAGATAACAACCTCTCCGGGGCTTTCTTCTGTGCCGGCAAAAAGCGAACCTATCATCACGCTGTCTGCCCCACCAGCCAAAGCTTTTACGATATCTCCAGAATAACGAATGCCTCCATCTGCTATTACTTTTCTACCTCGCTCATGGGCGACCTTAGCAACATTGAAAACAGCTGAAAGCTGCGGGACTCCAATTCCTGCGATAACTCGCGTTGTACAGATAGAACCAGGCCCAACTCCTACTTTTACTGCATCTACACCTGAGTCAATGAGTGCTATGGCAGCTTCGGCC
This sequence comes from Aminobacterium sp. EBM-42, assembly GCF_001896635.1. NCBI lineage: Bacteria > Thermotogati > Synergistota > Synergistia > Synergistales > Aminobacteriaceae > Aminobacterium > Aminobacterium sp. EBM-42. Next base: position 214,458 of record NZ_MPPC01000010.1, on the reverse strand, counting down.
GTAGCAATATTCCCACCAATAAGGGGGATGTCCTTATTTTTTCTGCGTATTTCTCTAATAGTCTGAAGCACTTTAGACGAATGTCCGTGGGCCGTATCTACAACTATAAGGTCTACACCACACTTTATAAGGGCCTCTGCTCTTTCGAAGACATCAGCGCCTGTTCCCACTGCGGCTCCAACACGAAGGCGTCCATGACCATCCTTGCACGCGCTAGGAAAGTCCTTTACTTTTTGAATGTCTTTTATAGTGATGAGCCCTTTAAGTTTGTTGTTTTTATCAACGAGAGGCAATTTTTCTATCTTATGCCGCATCAAAATGTCTTTAGCTTCTTCAAGAGTCGTTCCTTCTGGACCCGTAATAAGACGCTCATGTGTCATTAAGGCCGAGATGTCCTGTTCAAAGTTTGTAACAAAACGAAGATCCCTGTTTGTTATAATTCCAACAAGTTTCTGGCTATGGTCTACAATAGGAACCCCTGATATGTGGTAGTGCTCCATGAGCTCCACTGCCTGCTTAACCTTATCTTGCGGATGAAGAAAAAAAGGATCGACGATAATTCCTGCCTCTGAACGTTTAACCATATCCACTTCTTTTGCCTGTCTCTCTATGGGCATATTTCTATGAACAACGCCTAGACCGCCTTCTCGCGCAATAGCTATGGCAAGACGACCATCTGTGACAGTATCCATAGCTGCGCTACATATAGGGGCGTTCATCTGAATATCAGGTGTAAGGTAGGTACTTACATCAACCAGTGATGGAAGAACCTCACTGTAACCAGGTTCAAGAAGCACATCATCAAAGGTAAACCCTTCATAGGGTACAAATTTGTTTTCTATTGACATGAAATAACCTCCTCTTTCATTTCTCTATGCTCTTTCAAGCCGTCGAAGAGTTTCTGATCTCCCTAATGCCGCCATTTCCAAAGGAATTGCCGGCCCTTTTTCTTCTCCCGACAGAAGAAGTCTCAATGGATGAAAAAACTCCTTCCCCTTCAGCTTTTTTCCCTTTTGCCAACTTCGGAGAGTCTTGTCAAGAATGGCAGGTTCCCATTCTTGTGTCTGGCGAAGTATCTCAATAATTTCAGGCTTCCACTCTGGTGATAAATTTTCTTTTACTTCGCTCAAATCAGGAGAGTCAAAAAGCCATTTGGAAGATTCTAAAACTTCAAGGACTGTAAGGCAAGCCCCCGAAATATCTTCGAGTAATAAATGTAAAAACCGGAGGTTCATTGCGAGAATCTTAGCTGTTATTGATGAGTCTAGCTTTATAAATTCTTCAAGAAGCCATTGTGGCCCTCTTGCCCTCAAAGCCTGTGATTGCCAGTGGTCTAGATGTGTTTCATCGTGGACAGGCGACGATGAGGCTATTCTTTCAAGAGAAAACGCCATGATGATTTCTTCCTTGTCCAAAAGATTGACGGATGAATCCGGCGCCCAGCTTAAAGTAGAGAGATATGCTATGAGAGCTTCTGGCAAATATCCTTTCTCCCTAAATTCCCTAATGGCGTCCGCTCCCGTCCGCTTACTTAATTTTTGTCTATCCATGCTCACTATCATTGGAACATGGCCGAAAAAAGGGGAAGGTAAACCCAGGGCTTTTTGTATAAGAATTTGCAGTACAGCATTTTTAATATGCTCGTCACCGCGAATTACATGGGTAATATGCATAAGGGCGTCGTCCAGAGCTGCAGTAAAAAGATAGGTAGGCCAATTATCAGATCGCTGAACTACAAAATCACCGATTTCTGCATAATCAAAAGAAATGTCCCCATGGATAAGGTCACTCAATACAAAGAATCCTGATTCCGGCACTGCAAACCGCCAGCAGGGGCGTTCGCCCTTAGCTATTTTTTCGCCGATTTCTTCGGTGGAAAGGAAGCGGCAACGCCCTTCATAGCGAGGGGGTTTGCTTTTCTCCAACTGTTGCCGACGATCTTCCGCCAGCTGTTCAGGAGTACAGAAACAGGGATATATAGCCCCTTTTTCTTTAAGTATTTTTAAATAGTGCTCGTAATATTCAAAGCGTTGACTTTGAGTATAGGGGCCATAGGAACCGCCGGACCACGGGTTTTCATCAGAACAAAGGCCAAGCCACGTAAGATCTTCATTGAGCATTTCAGCGTATTCGTGCCTTGATCGTTCCTGATCAGTATCTTCTATTCTCAGAATAAATTGCCCTCTGTTTTTTTTAGCAAACAGCCAATTAAAAAGAGCTGTCCGTGCTCCCCCAATGTGGAGCAATCCCGTTGGCGAGGGAGCAAAACGTGTGCGTATCATTCATTAAACCTCCCATTGCGAGAAAGAGTCGCCGTTGCAGTACAAATCATACATTGTGCATTTCCTACCGGCCCTATAAGCTCACCGGATTTCACTTTAAGATGAACTATCAGCTTCTTATCGCCGCAATGGCACAGCCCACTCTGTAACTTTTCTACAATAACGTCTATATAAGAAGCCAAAGGCGGAACCTGGGCTTGCAGGGTAACATCAACCCACTCAATATTCCATCTGTCACGTTGAAGCAGCGTTGCCACTTCTTTTAGCAGATCGAAAGAATAGGCATCCTTATAGGATGGCTCTGACGCTGGGAAGAGTATGCCTATGTCGGGAAGACCAGCAGCTCCCAAAAGTGCGTCCATTACAGCATGAGTTATAACATCCCCATCAGAGTGGCCTTCAAGGCCTAAGGGGGAGTCTATTGTAACCCCACCGAGAACTAGAATCCTGGAGGGAGTAAGGGGATGGATATCGAACCCTTGTCCGGTGCGGTATTCTTTTTTATTTCCCATGAGCATTTCAGCCATTTGAAAGTCCTGCGGGTATGTTATTTTCATGTTGAAGGAATCCCCTTCTACTTTTTTTAGAGACCCTTTAAATTTTAGCCATGCTTCTGCTTCGTCCCTATAGGAATCATCTTCTCCTTTCAAGACGGTCAATAAACCACACCGTGGAAAGGCCTGAGGAGTCTGGGTTATATATAGATTTTCCCTTGACAGAGACAAAATGGCTTCCTGATTTTGTATCGTTTCAACCTTCTTAAGGGCATCGGTAATCGGCAATACTGGAATGACACCACATTCCGAATCCATAGCCTCTATAATTCTATGACAAAGGTTTACTGATAAGAACGGCCTGGCTGCGTCATGAACCAAAACGTACTCACAACCCGCCCCTTTGAGTCCATTTCTCACAGATTCTGTGCGGCTCAGCCCTCCTGCGGTTACAGTACAGTTTTGAGAAGAGCCACTCAATACGGCAACTTCCTTTCTTATCTGCTCTACAGCAAAGAGCGGAACAACGAGAACTATTTCATGGATGGCCTTTTTCTTAAATAGCTCCCAGGCCGTAAAAAAACTCCATTGCCACAGAGGTTTCCCTCCTAGCCTACGAAATTGTTTGGGAGAGCCACCCATGCGCTCTCCCAAACCTGCAGCCACTATAATGAAGGAAAACCGTTTCATACCCGAACCTCTCGGCGAATTCGTCCGAAGACCATCCGCCCAGCTGAGGTCTGAAGCATAGAAGTAACAACTACTTCTACTCGTTTACCCACATATTCCTCTCCATCCTCAACGACAAGCATGGTTCCATCATCGAGGTAGCCAACACCCTGATGGGGTTCCTTACCTTCCCGTATGACATCAACTATTATGGATTCTCCTGGCAAAAGCATAGGTTTCAAGGCATTGGCAAGATCGTTTACGTTGAGAACTGTGACACCCTGGATCTGCGCTATCTTATTAAGATTATAATCAGTGGTTAATATTTCTCCGCCTATTTGCTGGGCAAGAGCCACGAGCCCGCTATCCACAGTTTCAACTTTCAATTGTTTCAGCGTCACTTCCATAATTTCAACTTCAAGGGTCGAAAGTTTTTGTAGCTCATTTACAACATCAAGTCCCCTTCTTCCCCTTGTCCTGCGGGCTGGATCAGTTGAATCCGCTACGGCTTGCAGTTCTAATAATATAAAGCGAGGTAAGACAAGGACTCCTTCCATAAAACCCGTTCGGGCAATGTCGAGAATTCGGCCGTCAATGATTACGCTAGTATCGAGAATCTTTCTTGGAGGGCACCATTCCTCTTCTAATATCTCTTCACCGGCAACGCCCTTTTTACCCCGAATTTTCCTAGTCGTCAAGCGCTCTTTAAGGGCTCCTAAATTAAAGACTCCTCTTATATCCTCTTGCCGTTTCCAAAAAATTCTAGCGCCAAGGTATCCTAGAACAATGTTCAGTACCACAGCAATGTAGCTTCCAACAGGTAAATCAAAAAATGGAACAGCTATTAGATTGGCGATCAATAGACCGACAATAAGACCTAATATTGCAGAAGAAATGTCTTGCCAGCTCAACCTTTTGAGGTGAAATTCAAATAAGGCCCCAATAAAGCCAAGTCCTTTAAGCAGCAAAGGCGTTATTGCCCACCCTATGAGGGCAAATATGGCTACACAGGCTACCACAAAGAAAATCTCTTTCGCCAACCAGCCGGGCATCCATAAACGAAAAACTTCTGATACAGGTGCAGGAATAAAGGGCATGGCCAACATGGCTATCTGATATCCTGCTATCCCAAAGAAAACCATCATAAGCATTCTACACAATCTTTTGATCATGTTGTTAAAGCCGTCTGTCATACACCCTCACCTCCTCTTATTCTTTCTTACGTCAACACGTGACTCAAACGCTGCATGCAGTGTAATTCTGTCGGCAAATTCTATACTTCCCCCCACAGGAAGTCCATAGGCAAGGCGGCTAATCTTCACATCAAGATCTTCGAGCTCAGAAAAAAGAGAATAAAAAGTAAGGTCGCCCTCTACCCTGGGATTCGTTGCTATAATAACCTCCTTTACTCGTGTATTTATAATACGCTCTTTTAACCGCTCGTATTCTGAAGGAGGAAGATCTTCCCCATCCAGTGGTGATATTTTCCCTTTTAACACATGGTACAATCCATTATATATCCCTGCCTGCTCCATGCTCAACAGATCCTCAGCTGTCTCAACAACGCAAAGAGTCTGTCTTTCCCGTAAGGGGTCTGTACAAATAGAGCATGGATCAACATCTGTTATATTTCCGCATTTAGAGCATTCACACAAACGTTCTTTTAATCCATGAAGAGCTATCGCTAATTCTTCTGGATAAGAGCCTGGCTGCTGAATAATGAAAAATGCCATGCGCCGGGCGCTTTTTTCTCCCACTCCCGGTAGTCTTTTTAAGAGAGTAACAAGTTGCAAAAGTGGTTCTGGAAGGGCCACGTTACATTATCCCCAATGATCCAAGAGCCCCTGAAAATTGCCCCATTTTTGAGTTGGCTAGCTCTCTGCTGTTCTTGAGAGCATCTGAAACAGCGGCTAGGACGAGGTCTTCAAGCATTTCTATATCTTCAGGATCAACAACTTCTTTTTCTATTTTTACAGAAACAATGTCTCCTTGCCCATTCGCGATAACTTTGACCATTCCTCCGCCAGCATTGCCTTCTACTCTTTCATGAGCAAGTTCCTCTTGCATTTTCATCATTTGTGCTTGCATTTTTTGAGCTTGTTTCATAAGTTTATCCATTTTCATAGTGCTCGACTTCCCTTCTTGAATAATTAATGATGATACGACATTCCTTCATGAATGGCGATAGCCCGATATAATTGTTCTGTAAGAAAAAGTAAACACAATTCGTGGGGAAACGTCAACATAGAAAGAGCTATTTTCACCTGACTGCGCTTCTTTACCCTTTCAGCAACCCCATGGGAACCGCCTATAACAAAGACCAACCGCCCTCTCACTTCTCCTATAGATCTATACACCCATTGAGAGAAGGCCACGCTGGTAAATTGCTCTCCCTTCTCATCTAAGAGAACAAGATAATCCCGATTCTTGATTCGCTTGAGAAGCCCATCAGATTCTTGCTCTATTGCTTTTTCAGGAGCAGAAGCCCCCCGTGCTTCCGGAACATGTTCAAACTCCAGAGGCATAAAGGGTCGACAGCGTTTCGAGTATTCATTGATCAATTCCGCTATATTTTGATTTCTAGGCTGCCCTACAGTTATTATAACTATTTTCATTACCAATCACTTTGCAATAGGGGAATATCCCTTTCCTTTCTTCTTTTTTGAAAGTTTCTTTATTGCGTAACGCTCTTGACGTTCTCTTTCTGAGAGAATGTCACGTATTCTGCTCTCTTCCTGTTTTAACTCAGGAAGAAGTATATATTGTAACGTGTTTATCTTCATCATGGTTTTTGACAGTTCTTTCTCAAGAGAAGCTAATTTTGCCTTCAAGTTAATATAAGTCCATATTCTTTCTTCGATCTTCTTCATTTCACTAAGCAGTTCGTCTAGATAAAGAGAAGTCATTGCCGGGTCGTAAGAAAGCCCGGTAAGGGGAGAGCCGCGGCCCTTTCCAGGTTGAAACTGAGTAAAGCGACAACCCATAAGGGTATGGCGTTTGGAAATTACTTTCAAAGTTCCGGCATCCGGCTTTAAAAGTTGCATAACAGTCTGCCCCTCATACATGCGGACCAGTGCATAGACAAAAGATAGATGCTTTATCTGTTCTCTAAAGAGCTTGTCAAGCTCTTTAAATTTGCGGCGGTCCTCCTCAATTGCTCGGAGGAGCGCGTCTCTTTTTTTCTCCAGAAGCTGTTTGCCGTACTGTACTGTGCCCATTTGCCGCCTAATATCCAGAAGCTGCTCTCTTGTGGGCGGCCGCATTCCCTTACTCATGGCGCCCCAATTTCTCTGTTATATAATGCTCAGGCAAGCGGTAAAGTTCTCTCACCGGAAGCTCAGATAGACATTGCCACGCAACATTGACAGACTCTGCAATAGTCCTATGAATGTGTCTCTGATTAACGAAATTCCTTTCAAAATTTTCCCCAAATTTTATGTAGAGATGCTCCGTTTCAGTGAGGCCGTCATCACCGACTATTAAACGAAGGCGAGAAAGTTCCAGAGCCCTGGCATAAGATGCATAGAGCTGATCTGCGAGAGCCCGGTGATAATCAAAGGTCTTCCCTTTGCCTATCCCCTTATTCATCAGCCTGCTTAAACTCGGAAGAACATTAATGGGAGGATAGGCTCCTCTATCATGAATACCCCGGTCAAGAACAATTTGTCCCTCTGTAATATAGCCGGAAAGGTCTACGACAGGGTGGGTCATATCATCATCCGGCATGGTTATAATTGGAATTTGAGTAATACTTCCCTGGCAATTTTCTACACACCCTGCCCGCTCATAGATTTCAGCCAGGTCCGAATACATATATCCTGGATATCCTCGTCGGCCTGGCACTTCTTCGCGAGCCGCGCTTATTTCTCGCAGAGACTCACAATAGTAAAGCATGTCTGTCATAATTACGAGAACATCGTATCCTTTTTCAAAGGCAAAATATTCAGCTGCGGTTAGGGCCATACGAGGTGTAAGCAATCTTTCTACTGCAGAATCGCTGGCCAGGTTCATAAAGAAAATGCCATTATTAATGGCACCTGTCGATTCGAAAGTATCAATAAAATACCGCGCCTCTCGCCGAGTAATCCCCATGGCAGCGAAAATAACAAGAAAATCAGTTTCGCGACCTGGAACTGCGGCCTGCTGTACTATTTGAGCTGCTATCTCATTAGCAGGAAGGCCTGAACCAGAGAATATCGGAAGTTTCTGACCTCGTACAAGGGTATTCATCATGTCAATTGAGGATATCCCCGTTTCTACATACGCATTAGGACTCGTCCGCCGCACCGGATTGATAGGCATTCCTGTTATAGGCAAATCTTTATCTATAAAAGAAAGAGGGGTGCCGTCAATAGATCGTCCCCTTCCGTTCAGTACCTGGCCTACAAGGGAGAGTCCCACCGGCATTTTCACTACATCCCGCTCAAGCCAAACTGTTGTTTCACCAGTATTGAGCCCCATAGTCCCGTCAAAGACCTGAATGACGCATATATCATCCTGAATTTGCAAAATCTGGCCTGAACGCAAGCCATAAGGTGTCTCTATGCGCACAAGCTCACTATATCCTGCTTCTCTTATGCCCGAAACAAAAATAAGGGGCCCTGCTATTCCGAAAACCGAACGATAGCCTTCAAGGGCAAGTCTCATTCTGGAATCACCACCAGACTTTCGAGCTTATCATCAAAGTTCTTAAGCCACTGATTACCCTGTTGCTCAAGTTCTATTTCTGGCTTTTCCCTCAAGCGCAACAATTCGACTCGTAAGGGGTAGTCGGCCACCTGGTCATATAGAAGCCCTGATTCTATACGCTGCCGCATTAAATTATCCAGGTCATAAAGTAGCTTCAGAAGTATAAATTGCTTCTTCATAGAGCAACTTGCATCTGCATCACTATAGGCATTTTGTTGTAAGAAGACTACTTTTATGGTTTCCACATGGGCTAATAGCCATTTATCTTCCTCAGAAAGGCCATCTCTCCCAACGAGCTGAACAAGGTCAGTGAGCACTTTTTCCCGATCAAGCATTTCCTTCAGATAACTTTTTAAAACTTTCCATTGAGATCCAAGCTCCCTCTCAAATACAGAAGCAAGACTCCCTTCGTAAAGAGTGTAACTCTGCTGCCAGTTAATAGCTGGGAAATGACGCTGCTGGGCCAGTCGTTTATCAAGGGCCCAAAAGGCCCCTGACAGGCGAAGGCTTGCCTGAGTAACAGGCTCAGAGAAATCCCCACCCGCTGGAGAAACTGCATTGATAACAGTCACTGACCCTTCTCGTTCCGGAAGCCCCAACAATTTCGCTCTGCCAGCGCGTTCATAATATTGAGCAAGACGTGTTCCCAGATAGGCTGGATATCCTTCTTCTCCCGGCATTTCTTCAAGTCGGCCACCAATTTCCCGAAGCGCTTCTGCCCATCGTGAGGTTGAGTCAGCCATAATTGCAGTGTTATAGCCCATGTCCCTGAAATATTCAGCCAGGGTCATGCCCAGATAGACACTAGCTTCTCTAGCTGCTACCGGCATATTAGAAGTGTTGGCAATTAAGACCATCCTTTCCATAAGAGGAGCGTTATGGAAAGGGTCGCTAAGCTCTGGAAACTCTTCAAGGACCTCTGTCATTTCATTGCCTCGCTCTCCACAGCCTATATATATAATAATTTCGGCATTACACCATTTAGCGAGGGATTGCTGCGTAACAGTCTTTCCAGTGCCAAATCCTCCTGGAAGCACTGCTGCTCCTCCTATGGCAATGGGAAATAAGGTGTCAAGTATTCGCTGCCCTGTCAGAAGTGGGGCGTCAAAGGAAAGGCGGCTTAAGACTGGGCGAGGGCGTCGTACTTCCCATCGTTGTTTCATTGTAAGTTCAACTCCATTTTCAAGACGGCAAATACTATCCTCAATGGTATAGTTTTCCTCAGAAGCAACCCAAACAACTTTTGCCGGCTCTATATAGGGGGGAGCCATGATCCTGTGCTGAAGGAAAGAGCCTTCAAACACGTAACCTATAAATGTTCCCGGAGTAACAATTTCTCCCTCTTTTATTGAAGGAGTAAAATACCATTTTTTTCTAGAATCTATAGCGGGGAGATGTATGCCTTTCTTTAAATAGATGCTATCTTTGCCCAAAATTTCTAAAGGGCGGCCAATGCCGTCAAAAACGCTACCAAGGATGCCCGGCCCAAGATCTACCGCTAACAGTTCACCTGTAAATATTACAGGTTCTCCTTTTGTCAAGCCGCTTGTATCTTCATAGACCTGAATATCCACACGGTCCCCCTTGATCCTGATAACCTCTCCTAGAAGTTTGCTATGGCCAATATAGGCCACCTCGAACATTTTTATGGGGGTATATGTTACAGCCCCTATAACTGGGCCGGATATGCCCGTTATGTTTCCAGAAGAAGCTACTCCCATTATTTTTCACCTCAGTCCGTTTCTATTTCAAGGGATGGGAAAGGGATCCAGACAGGCTTTTGCGTTTTTGCCAGCCTTTTTCTGTAAGTATCAGGCAAATTCCTAAACCAACTCTCTTCTACAAGAACAAATGCAATGGATTCGTCAAGCAGCTCTCTAAAGATATGCTGAATATCAGATGGTTTTTCACAAAGAACCCCTTCGAATCCCTCGAGGCCCCAGAGATCAATAAAAAGCTGCCGCCCAAGAACAAGCGCTCTTTTCTCCTGAAAAGTCATTGCCTTTCACTTCCTCATGGTCAACTATGTATAGGAATAAGACGAGATTCTAATTCTTTTTCAGAGAGCCCTAGCGAGAGTCCCACAGCTAAAAGACTTAGGTTCTGCCATTCTATAAGATATTTAGCAATAAATCCCAAACCCACGGCCACACCGAGGGGATCAGCCCTGAAAAGATCTGATTGCCATTTCATAAACTGAACAAATAAGGCCCGTTGAAATTCTTGTGGTTTGTTGTTTTCTATCGGTTTTATAATCCCCTGCCAGGGTGTTCCTTGAACGACCTCAGATAGGATCGTTGTTTTTGAAAGTTTTTCTATGAATATCCATCGCCCGTTTTGAAGATACATTTTAGTAGCCTCTACTGTAGGAACCTGTCCATATCTTTGTCGAAGCCATATTCCTAAATTCCACATATCAATAGATCGCTCCAGGTATTCCTGAAGAAGCCTGCTGTTGCCCGAGTCAAACTGACCTACTTTCTTCCAGAAAAGATCGAGCATTGAAAGTAGAAGCATCCTTTCAGCTCTGACGAGATTGCCTGATTGATCCAGTTCTGCAAAAGAAGCTGCTATGGCCAGCGCATAAGGATGCCCCAAAGCCCTGCACCCCTCAATTATGTCTGTTGCTGTTTTAGTGTTTTTCCATAGATCACTATAAAAACCTTCGGTAAGGTTGCCATAATTGTGCCATTGGGGTTCTTCGCCGTTTTTACTCCCAGTATGGAGAGCTCGCAAAAGGATGCGCCCGTTCATTAAATCAGAACGGGCCAAGACCACTCCTAATAGTTCTTTTGCTTCTCCTTCGGCTTTTTCCTGAACAAATCGCAGCTGAAGATTGACCTCATGAGCAATTGCTGCCTCTATTCTGCGCAATGGCCCCCCGCGGGATGTTACCAATTTAAGACGCAAACTTTCACCATAGTGACTTTCAAGCAAAAACTGTTCAAGTGACTGCAATGTCCCGCGAGCAATGATGCTATAGTCTTCAGTCTTGAAGAGCCTCGACGTCCTCCCCCGAAGACAGGCGTTAAGATAGCCGTAATTTTCGTGAGAGAAACTCTGCTTCCCGAAGAATTTGGTTAGCCTGTGCTGCAATTTTCCTCGTAATGACAGGCTCAAATTTTTCCCATCTTGTTCTAAAGGTGTTATCAACAATAAAGTCACCCTTTTCTGACATCACCATACAGCCACCCCATCGCTCCATGGTTTTATCGGCTTTTATGACCACTCCGCGATCGTGGGTGAAAAAAATTTCATCTCCAGCATGAACAAAAATGACACATGGGATGGGGCAAAATTCAAGAGCCTCATCCAGTAAATTTTTCATTATGACCCCATACAGCTCAGGATCTTGTCGTAACTCACTTAGACGTGTAGTGACTCTTCGCACCACCTCCGCCACTATGTTGTTATATTCATCAAGAAATTCTTTCCGAAGGCGATTGTGTACTCTCTTCTTATTCTTCTCTAAAAGCCTTTGCGCCCTTTCTTTATGAAGGTTCCGCATTTGGGCAATACGAATTTCCACATCACTTCGCCTTGATGATATGGCATCGGCAATGTCGTTCTCAGTCTTTTTTCTCAAACTATCAATTTTTTCATCGTGCTCTTTTTTCAGGGCCTCAATAAAAAGAGTCAGGTCCTGATTCTGCAAAAAATTCCCCAAGGATCTCTCCACCTAGGCAAATTGTAAAATCAACATAATAGCAACAACAAACCCAAGGATGACCATGGTCTCTGGAATTGCTTCAAGGATAATCATGACACCGGCAGTTTCTGGTTTCTCAGCAATGGTCCCTGCCCCAGCGCTGCCTATTTTCGCCTGAGCCATAGCTGTGGCAAATGCAGGGATTCCAACAGCTAAGGCAGCTGCTAGTGCTATTATTCCTTTTTCCATCGAAGTTCCCTCCTCCGTGAAAACGGTCTGTAATTTTTACCGCCACCTACGTAAAATTTGCCCATGAACTCCACGTAATGTAACCGGGCTGCGTGTATGCTCGACCCGCCTATGGCCAAAACAAAATTTAGCAAATGGATACAAAGAGCCAAAAACAATCCTAAAATAGAAAGACCAAAGACATCTACGAATTTTGAAGCGACAAGAGCAAGTATGGCGGATGATAGTCCTATGGCCGCAATGCGTACGTAACTTAAAATATTCCCTAGTGATCCGAAGGACTCAACAAGTCCTCCTATGCCGCCACCAGCAATAAGAAAAACAAGGCCTAAAATTAATAGAGAAATTGCCATAGTAAAAAAGCTCTCTGGCAGCCAGCCTTTAAGCCCTACTAAAGCACAGATCAGAGCGAAGATAACAAGAAGGTTTCCAGCTTTCTCCATCCAGACATGCCTGTTCTTAGTTTTCACCCCTTCATAGAACCCTATCAACAGTCCCAAAATGATATGAGCAGCGCCCAAAACCACTGTAAAGATCATAACGGGCATAACTGCATGGGAGCGCTCGAGCCATAAGGGGTTCAAGTGAAAAAGACGATGGGCGAGGTCGCCAAAGAACTCGCCGTAAGCGGCCCCCCAAAAGATGCTCCAAAAAGCTAAGAAGATAAAAATATATCCCACATTAGAGAGTATCTTTTTTTTCTTTTTACCGTAGAGCCAAAGCCCTAAAAGCAAAATAAGCGCTCCGTACCCCATATCTCCAACCATACAACCCGCGAAAAACGGGAAAAACAGGGCGATCACAGCTGTAGGATCAGCGGTTTTATAACGCGGAGGTTGTAAAAGTTTTAGAAAAATCTCGAAAGGCTTAAAAAGGGCTCGATTTGAGAGGGATGTGGGCACATAGTTCCACTCCTCTGCAGAAGGATAGCGCCATTGGATAAAAACATTTTCCCCAAACTGCTCTTTGAGACGAACTACGGTGAGCTCAAGTTCATCTCCAGGGATCCACCCTTCTATAAGAAAGGCGTCATCAAGGGAATGGGCCGCATTTTCAACGAGAAGCGCTTCTAGTTTCTCATCGGCAAGTATATAAAGGGCTGCGAATTTTGGTCCCCAAGTGAGGGCTGTTTCCCTTAAGTTCACCTGCAATTCTTCAAGGCGGCGAGGGATCACGCTTATTTCTTCTTTTATTGCATCAACAGAATCTAAAAGAACTTCCCGTTCGAATCCGGCTGGAGCTTTCCAGCGTATGGCATCATAGGAAACAAGCACTCTAGAAACAACATCCGCATCCTGACCTAATACACTGATTGCAAGTAAGGTTTCATCGCCGCTGTGGCGATAGGAATGGTGGCGAAGATATTCTCTGTCTTTAGCTGGTGTTGCCTGAACAATTTCGTTGCGAAGAGTAGATAGAATTTCAGGAATATTCTCTCTTTCAACCCACCATAAGGAAACAAAAACTCCTTGACTTGTTTCTTCTTTGATAAAGGAATGAAAATGAAAGAGGATATCTTGGGATCTTTTTAGTTTGTGATGCAGCTCTTGCAAAGAATTTCTTTCGTTAAGGGTGGAAATGAGACGATCTGAAAACTGATCAAGGCTTTCGTTTACTTCTGAAATTATTTCGTCAAGAGGCAGGCGCATGCTTTTTCGGGCATGTTCAATATCGCTGTCTTTCAGACTAGCCCACTCTTTCCACTCAAGGGATTCTAACATCCCCAACAGCTTTCCCCTCAATAGTCGCAGTTTGTCAAGATGAGGTGTCGACATATCCGTCGACCTTGGAAAATCAAGATGAAGAACCCCGAAATCATGTAAAGACTCTATTATTTCGGTTTTGCGGCTTGAAACACCCCATATGGCAAATTTGAGCATATCACGTATCAAGAGAGTATCTTCCTTTCTCTCAGCCCACCCGCCTCCTCAGTCTTCTATTTTCTTAATTGCCGTTGTTTGCTTTTTTTCTTTCGACTACAGCAACAGCATTTATCCCTTCATCTATTAAGTTGCCTAAACCTATAGAGCTGTTCACCTTCTCTATAAGTTGTGAGAGAACAGAGCGAAGTTCTTTCTCATATTCTTCTGTTTGAAAGGCAACTTTCATTTCTCTGTCTTTCCACTCATCCTCAACTTGTTGAATCGTAGCCTTTTCCATTTCCTCTAGACGAGCTAATGCTCTTTTCTTTTGTTCCAGAAGATTTTGTTCTTCATGTTCATATTCTTCTTCAAGTTTTAAACGAAATTCATCTATTTGTTTCTCCACAGATTGAACTTCGAAGTTATTCACTATCCCGTTCCTCCATCACATACTCGCAGAAAGCCTCTCGATTGATAATTCCTATAAGCTTGTTCCCTTCAACAACGGGAAGCCTCTTTATTTTTTTTCTCAACATGAGATCAGCCACAGTCATGAGGCTGGCAGAAGGGGGTACTGAATAGGGGTTTTTTGTCATAAATTCCCTTACTACCTTTTTACCTAAATTTTTGAAACGGTCAACAAGATGAATCTCCCCGTTATTTAAAAAAGAACTCTGAGCAAGTATTTCCAAATATGTGGGAATAGCTGCCTGCAATATATCAGTCTCCGAAAGATAGCCCACAAGCTCCCAATCTTCTTTTACAACAGGTATGCCTGATAAATTATGACTGTAAAGGATGTGAACAGCATCCTGTATCAGATCTTCTTCCATAACGGCAGTAAGATCACGATGCATTAGTTCCCCGGCACACGTGTTCAATGTGCTGCTACCTCCTCACTATACCCAGTTTCGTTAGCAAAACCCTGACAGCAAAAGCAAAGAGGTCCAGGTCCCTTTTCCAACGCCAAGGTTCCTGAATAAGGCGATATAACCATTCCAGACCTGCTTTTTGAATAAAGAGAGGAGCACGGGAAAGGTTCCCTGAAATGACGTCAAATGACCCTCCTACACCAATGGCTACCAGGTCACCTAACTCTTGACGATGGGCATGGATCCATTTTTCCTGACGTGGAATTCCCATTCCTACAAAAAGAAGACGTGTCCCGTTCTGTCGAATTTCTTCTATAATCCTTTTTTCTTCAGCAGCCGAAAAATAGCCATGTTGAACTCCAGCTACTTTTAGCCCAGGATAGAGAGCCTGAAGTTTTTTCGCCGCTTGATCCGCAATATCAGGTTTTCCCCCAAGCAAATAGACTGGCCATTCTTCAGCACTTGCTGTACGACAAAGCTGAAGCAAAAAATCAATGCCCGTAATACGTTCCTGAATGGGTTTCCCAAGGAAACGCAATGCCCAGATTAATCCTGTTCCGTCTGCCAGGGTAAGGGCTGAGTGAGAAACTATCTCTTTATACTCCTGATCCTTCACTGCCGTCTGCACGGCCAACGAATTTACAGTGGTGATAAGGGAACACCCCGTATTTTGAATAAGAAGGGAGTGGACTTTTGCCACGGCATAGTTCATGGATACATTGTCGAGAGCGACACCCCATAATTCAGGGCGCGCCCCACTTGGAGTTTTCAGAGACATAAGCCTTGAGAATACGGGGATCATTGTCAAGCCCGCAAAAAAGACCAATACACTTACGAAAAAGACTGTCTGTTGTCCTGCAGTAAGCTGAAACATAGCGATAACAGCACCTACCAATGCACAAATAGAGGTAATGAATTTTACAGCACTTGGGTGGTCTATGCCTTTCCCAATAAGGCTGCGATAGATAACCATGGCACCTTTAGGGTTGGCTGAAAGCGCCATACTGGCAAAATGAAGGGACGTTTCCATCAAGGGGATGGCAAAAAGCCCTAGAGGGAGCACCATCATGGTGCTAAATGTTATTCCTTTACTCACGCCAAGAAGGGATGTGCCAGCTACAAGAACCCCCCAAAAGGCGGAGAGGGATTCTCCCAGGCGGCGATACATATGGCCATGACGGCTCCAGAACACGCCAAGAAGCAAAAGACCAGTCAAACTTGTATAAAAAGCATCTGGCAAATATTGACCTGACATGATTGTAGCTGCCAGCAAAATTGAGAATGTCACGGCAAGAAGGTGGCCAGCCATGCCGGGGATGTTGTCCAGTTCCTGTATAAGAATGGGGAAAACCGCAAGCCATGCGCCTGTGAGAGCTACTGAAATAAAATCATTCAAATAAAGATACTCTCCCTGAGGTAATCCTAAAAAAGTTATTTTAGGACCCGATACAGCGAAAAGAACGCCTAGTAAAAAATAGATCCAGCGTATCTTTTTCTGAGGGTAGACATGCTGATACATCCCCACTACAGCCGCGATAACTGCTGTTCCTGTAATGAGTGTGATCTCAGGATCCCCTGACCATATGCCGCTAACCATCCAAGCTCCAATGAGCAGTATGTCTCTCAAATAGTTATATTGGCTATTCTCCAGGGAACGCCTGCATAGTCTTTGAAAGAGAAAGCATGCGAAGACGAGTATGAACATGAAGACATAGAGATCAATCTCGAATAGTAGAGATTTTACGTTGACTATGACAAGCCCACCTTTCCTCAAGAGTAATTATAAAGAAGCTCATTAAGATATTTTATCAATTTTACAGTGCTTTTGCACTATTTCCTTAAAAAAATAAAAGGTTATCTATTAGATTAACACATTGAGGAAGCATATTCATCAATGTAAGCTGATTCTGAAGATGACTACAAGAAAAACAGTGCAAAGTCACTCGCTGATCTTCTTAAAGCCAAATACAATTTCACACAGTGCCTTTACACCTATAACAAGTATCTCATCATTGAAAACATAGTTGGGAGCATGTATCGGTATCATATCGTATCCTTCCATATCATTTCCTATATAGAGAAAAAGGCCCGGTATCTGTTCCTGAAACAAAGCAAACTCCTCACACCCCATTACTGGAGTAAAGTTATCGGTTACCATGTCTGGCTCAAGTGCTTTCTTTAGAATTTCGTAAACCTGGGCTGTCAGACAAGCATCGTTGTTGACTGGCGGCATTATGCGGTCATAGGTTATTTCAAATGCTGCGCGAGCTGCTTGAGTAATACCCTTAACTATCTCTTCTATGCGGATTTGAATAAAATCACGCACTTTAGGATCAAAGGCACGAACGGTCCCGTCTAAGGTTACGGCTTCTGGAATGATGTTTACAGCCGTTCCGCCGCTAATCTTCCCAATGGTAATTGCCGCTGTTTCAAGAGGATCAATCTCTCGACTAATGATGTGTTGAAGCTGAGAAATTACATCAGCAGCAACAACAATCGGATCAACTGCCAAATGGGGCCATGCGCCATGTCCGGGTGTTCCAATTATTTTCAGTTGAAAGATATCACTGGAAGCCATTACGGGGCCCGATTTAACCGCCATAACACCTTGCTTGAGTCCCGGCCAGTTATGAAGAGTAACAATGGCATCCACATCGGGGAATTTCAGTCCGCCCGCCTTAATGATTTCGGCCGCGCCGCCTGTGTCTTCTTCTGACGGCTGAAAAATGAACTTCACATTTCCATTTAGTTTATCCTTGTACTGAGACAATATTTTGGCAGCTCCCAATACAATCGCCATATTACCATCATGTCCGCAGGCATGCATGATTCCACTGTTTTTAGAAGAATATTCTACACTGGATTGTTCTTCAATGGCCAGCGCATCCAGACAAGCTCTCAACCCAATGGTGAAACCATCGTTTTTACCTCGTAGAAGACCTATAACACCAGTTTCTCCTATGCCAGTTTTCACTTCAAATCCTAGCTTTTCCATGTAATTCGCCACTTTTGCGGCGGTACGAAACTCCTGGAAACCAAGCTCCGGATAACTGTGCAAATCTTTCCTGATAGTTACCAGCTCATCTTTAATTGCGGCTATTTTATGATCCAGTAGTTTCATCCCATAGCCCCCTAGTCTTATTATCTATGCCCACAAGTAAAGGTGTGAAAGAGCATTGACCGTCAACGCCAATGCTCTTTATTTGTTACTTTATTTGTTTGAGACTACCCACAAGGTAGTTTCTCCTATGGGTTACCTCTTCCACGCTTCACCGTATTTCTTTCATTCCGCCCATATAGGGAACGAGTGCCTCCGGAATTTCCACAGAACCATCTTCTCTCTGGTAGTTCTCGAGAACTGCGATCAAGGTTCTGCCTACAGCAATACCAGATCCGTTAAGGGTGTGTACATAACGCGGCCTTCCTCCATCGGCAGGCTTATAGCGGGTTCCCATTCTCCTCGCCTGGAAATCCTCACAATTACTGCAAGAGCTGATTTCACGGTATTTATCCTGGAAGGGAAGCCAAACTTCAAGGTCATAGGTTTTGCTTGCGCCAAAGCCCATATCTCCTGTGCAAAGCGTAATAACCCTGTAGGGGAGCCCCAGTTTCTGCAGAACTTCCTCTGCATTAGCTGTAAGTTTTTCAAGCTCATCATAACTATTCTCCGGTTTGCTTATTTTGACAAGTTCTACTTTGTCGAACTGATGCTGACGCATCATTCCTCTTACATCCCTGCCGTAGCTTCCTGCTTCTTTTCTAAAGCAAGGTGTGTAGGCTGTGTAATATAGAGGCAAAACTTCTTCAGGGAGAATTTCCCCACTATGAAGATTGGTTAAAGGAACTTCTGCAGTCGGGATAAGCCAGAGGTCTTCTCCCTCACATTTGTATAAGTCTTCCGCAAATTTGGGAAGCTGGCCAGTGCCCTGCATAGTCTGTGATGAAACCATAAAGGGGGGCTGTATCTCTTTATATCCATGGTGTTCTGTGTGAAGGTCGAGCATAAAATTAATCAGGGCTCTTTCAAGACGGGCGCCAGCACCTTTAAGGACAGTAAAACGGCTTTCCGCAAGAGAAACACCCTTTTCAAAGTCAAGAATTCCAAGCTTTTCCCCGATGTCCCAGTGAGCCTGAGGCTCAAAGACAAATTCTTTTGGGGTGCCCCATTTTCGAACTTCCATGTTGTCATTTTCATCTTTACCCACAGGAACGGAGTCATGAGGGCGATTAGGCATCTGGAGCAGCAAGGACTGCAGCTCCTGGTCTATTTCCGCAATCTTGCTGTCTTTTTCCTTTACCATCTGCCCAAGATTTTTCATTTCTTCCATAAGGACATCGGCATCCTGACCGGAAGCCTTCGCCTCTGCAACTTTACGGGAACCTTCGTTTCTCTGGGCTTTTAGATTTTCAGTTTCAGTGAGCAGGGATCTCTTTTCCTCATCAAGAATCACTATCCTGTCCACATCGAAATCGTTATTTCTGTTTACCAGAAATGCTTTCACTTCTTCAATGTTGTTACGTATCCATTTGATTTCAAGCATTAATCTTCCTGCTCCTTTCCCGTTCTGAGTACCTTTAAGAGATTAGCTGTTTCTATGAAAGCCAGAGCTGACTCAGCTCCTTTATTTCCAGCTTTGCTACCAGCACGTAGAAGAGCCTGCTCAAGGGTGTCACATGTCAAAACACCAAAGGAGATAGGTGTTCTATGTGAGAGTCCTACTGTTGCGAGACCTTTTGCCATTTCGGAGGATACATATTCAAAATGGGGTGTATCACCTCTAATAACAGCTCCAAGAGCAATAATGCCATCAAACCGGCCTGAAAGGGCCGCCTCCTGAGCGACCAGGGGAAGTTCCCAAGCACCGGGAACCCAAATAATTTCGATGTTTTGATGTGAAACTTCATGACGCAATAAAATGTCTTTTGCCCCTTCGATCAACTTTGACGTAATGAGCTCATTAAAGCGTGAAGCTATTATACAGACCTTTAAACCAGTTCCAATAAGTTTTCCCTCTGATATCTTCATTCGTACGTTCCCCCCCTTTTTCTATCGGAGAATATCTTTTAGATGAAGCAAGTGTCCCAGCTTCTCTTCTTTTGTGTTCAAATAACGCTGATTGAATTCGTTGGGTTCTATTACAAGTGATACTCGTTCTGTAATTTTAAGGCCATATCCCTCCAGCCCCACTACTTTTCGGGGGTTGTTGGTCATCAGGCGAATGGAACTTAATCCAAGATCTCTCAAGATCTGTGCTCCAACCCCGTAATCTCTCAAATCTGCTTCATACCCAAGGGCCTCATTGGCTTCCACGGTATCGAGGCCTTTTTCCTGAAGTTGGTAGGCTTTTAATTTATTAACGATCCCTATGCCTCGCCCTTCTTGACGCATATAGAGAACCACGCCGCGGCCCTCTTCTTCGATTCTTGTCATGGCTGAATGAAGCTGTGGCCCACAATCGCACCGCAAAGATCCAAAAACATCTCCTGTTAAACATTCGGAGTGTACCCGAACAAGAACATCTTCTGCCTCTCGCACCTCGCCCTTTACAAGGGCAATGTGGACACGGTCCTGATCTTCATCCAAAACATCATGGTAGGCATGGGCAATAAAGTCACCATAGGCTGTGGGGAGTTTAACTTCGGCTACTTTTTCCACAAGTTGTTCCCTACAACTTCTATATCGAATCAACTCTTCAATAGAGATAATGCGGATGTCATGAGCTTCAGCAAACTTCAAAAGCTGAGGCAGACGGGCCATACTGCCATCTTGGTTCATGATTTCACAGATAACCCCCGCGGGATACAGACCAGCAAGCCGTGTAAGATCTACTGCAGCCTCTGTATGTCCAGCTCGTTTTAGAACTCCACCCTTGCGCGCTGCCAGTGGGAACATATGTCCAGGCCGCAAGAAGTCCTCCGATTTTGTGTTTGGATCAGCAAGAAGCCGGGCTGTAATCGCTCGTTCTGCCGCAGAAATACCTGTGGTGGTTCCTTCCCTGGCATCGACACTGACAAGAAAAGCCGTTCCGTGACGGTCTGTATTGTCTTTTGCCATTAATTCAAGATCCAAGCATTGGGCCCTTTCAGCAGTGATAGGTACGCACACAAGCCCTCTGGCCTCTCTTACCATGAAGTTGATAATCTCTGTGGTGGCCATTTCCGCTGCAACCACCAAATCGCCCTCATTTTCTCGGTTATCGTCATCAACTACAATAACCATCTTACCATTCTTTATATCCTCAATAGCTTCATCTATTGAACTAAAAAATTGCTCCCTTCGCTCGCTCATAAATGCCCCGATCCTTTCCTCTTTCAGATAATTTAACTCCAACCTATCTCTCTCAGACGCTCAATGGTGATATCTGCTGAAGACGTGGTGATTTTTTCATCTTTCAGGTAATTCATAAATTTTAATACATATTTGCCTAAAATGTCTGTTTCAATGTTGATTATTTCACCTTCCCGCACTGTGCCAAGGGTGCAACCAGCAAGTGTCACTGGGATAAGACCTACTGAAAACCAGTTTTGCGTCACATCTATAACAGTGAGACTGACGCCATCAAGGGTTACAGAACCTTTTACTACAATCATATCAATAATATCTTTCTCTGCCTCTATACGCATGATCCTGGTCGTTCCCATAGAAATAATTTCAGCAACAGCACCTGTCCCATCAATATGACCACTGACTATATGACCATCGAAACGACCGCCCGCCATAAGGGCTCTTTCCAAATTAACGGAACTACCTGTTTTTAATAAACGGAATTTCGTCCGTTTCTGTGTTTCTGGCATTATATCAGCAGTGAAAGATCTATTATCATGGGACGTAACAGTAACACACGCTCCTGAAACTGCAACAGATTGGCCAAGAACAAGTTCTGAAGCAATCATCGGTGCTTCTATTTTTAGACGAACCACATCATCTGCAGGTGTTATAGATACGAGCTTCCCTATGCACTCTATAAGTCCGGTGAACATTCTGGAACCCCCTCTATCCATATATCCCGCCCCGTTCTCGACATGTTAAGCACTCTAAAACGAATAAGCTTGTCCAAAGATGGTACTACAATTTCTTTAAAAAGAGAAATTCCCTGTCCCATTATAGTTGGTGCAATAAAAAGAGATAGGCCATCTATCAGCTTTTCCTGGATAAAAGCCGAAGCCAAAGTTGCCCCGCCTTCGACAAGAACAGAATTAAGTCCCCGTTCTCCCAGTATGATAGCCGCGCTTCTAAGGTCGACTCGATTGTTTTTTTCAGGAAGATAATAGATTTCTGCCCCTGCTTTAGAGAGCTGATCGTGTTTACCCATTTTTTGAGCAGAAATACCCGCCAGAATGATGGCTCCATCACCCCTTAAAATAGCAGCATCTGCTGGTGTGCGAAGCATGGTGTCCACCACAATCCGAATAGGTGACCTCCCAACGGTATGGCGAACTGTAAGAGAGGGGTCATCGCGAAGCACCGTTCCTACCCCAACCATAATGCCGTCATGCTCCGCCCGTAACAAATGAGCCTTATTCCGAGATTCTTCCGATGTGATCCATTGGCTTTCTCCGTTGGGAAGAGCTATTTGTCCATCTATAGTCGAGGCAGATTTTAAGGTGAACCAAGGGCGCTGATCCCTCACCCTCCGAATGAATCCTCTATTCACCCATTTGCACTCGTCTTCAAGAACACCTGTTTCTGTGATGAGTTGGTTCGATCGGAGTATTTCAACTCCTTTCCCATTTACAACTGCATTGGGATCAACCATCCCTATAACAACCCGACTTACTTTAGATCTCGCTAATTGTGGAGCGCAGGGAGGAGTTTTACCAAAATGAGCGCATGGCTCAAGATTGACATAGACAGTGGCACCTTTCGCGCCATCTCCCGCGCGCTGTAAAGCCTCTACTTCCGCGTGAGGCATTCCATAGGATCTATGATATCCCTCCGCTACAATTGTATCCTCTTTTACAATGACACAGCCTACCAGCGGATTGGGAGATGTCTGCCCCGTCCCGCGGCGTGCGAGACTTATAGCCCGTCTCATATAATATTCGTCGTCACGCCTCTGTTTCAGACTCATTGTCTTCACCTCTGAAAAATGCAGCTATATTTTTGGCTAAAACCGGACCTATCCCTTTAACTTGCATCAGCTCCTCAGGAGTTAGTACAGCTATTTTTTTGACGCTGCCGAACGAGGAAAGAAGAGAAGCAGCCATGTGTTTGCCTACTCCAGGGATTTCTTCCAGCACCGAACGCGTCAAAACCATGCCCCTTCCTCGCCTATGGCTCTTAATGGCAAAGCGATGGGATTCATCACGAACACGTTGTAAAAGGCGAAGGACCGGATCTGTCCAATCAAGACGAATTGGCGGTTCTTTTTCGTTATGGTATATCAGTTCCTCCCTTTTCGCCAGGGAAATGGCAGGTATCTTTTCCATTTTCAATTCAGAAAGGGCTTTTTTCGCAAACTCCAGCTGTATAGGGCCGCCATCTATGAGAATAAGCTGAGGAAGAGGTTCGTTATTTTCAAGCATCTTGCTATAGCGACGTTTTACAACTTCTTCAATAGATCGAAAATCATCGATACCTTCAACGGTCCGTACTTTAAATCGCCTGTATAGAGAGGGGTTCGAAACCCCTTGTTCAAAGACCACTACGACACCATAGGTTTCGTGACCAGCCATATGGGAAATATCAAATCCGTCGATTCGCCATGGAAGGGTATCCATATGGAGAAGGCACTGCAATTTATTCAGAGCTTCCCATGTTTCACTATCGATATCCTCGCGAAGACTAGAAGATATCCGTTGACGGGAGAGGCGCCATATGGCGCTAATAGCATCACGGTGGCGTGCAGCTTTTTCAAAATCAAGGGAGTGCGCGGCTTCTTCCATCCGCTTTCGTATTCGTTCTACAAGTTCGGAAGATTGTCCTGTTAAAAGCAGAATAACATCGTCAACCCTTTCTCTGTACTCTGTTTCACTGCAAAGTGCTGCACAAGGTGCAAGACATCTTCCAAGGGAATAATTGAGACAGGGCCTTTTTTTCTTATCTGGCTTCACTTCTGCCTTACAACTCCGAAGGGGGAAATAACGTTCAGCCACTCTTAAAAGCGCCCTAACATCTTTTGCGCTGATAAAGGGACCTAGATATGTTGCGCCGTCGTCATCCTTATGCCGGGTAATTACAAGCCGCGGGAACGCGTCATCCGTTATTTTAATATAAGGGTAGCGTTCATTCATTTTGAGATCTATATTGAAAAAGGGCTTGTATTTTTTAATAAGGCGTGACTCTACAATAAGGGCCTCCGCTTCTGTTTCAGTTCGTATAACAGATATATCAGCAATGCTTTCTACAAGTTTACGCAAACGGGGAGAAGCAAAACCCTCATGTCTAAAATAAGACGACACTCTTTTTCGAAGGGATTTTGCTTTGCCTACGTATATTACTTTCCCTTCCTCGTCGCGCATGATATAAACCCCAGGGCGAAGGGGAAGATTTCTTATCGTATTTTTCAATTTTTGGTTTATCATTAGATCACCATTATATGAAGTATAATATGGTTTCTAAGCTCTATCTTCCTTTTATATGACTCCATATTATAATGTATTCTAACAAACGGAGGTGAATAGAGTGAGTTTAATGCTCTATAACGATTTAACGCGAAAAAAAGAACCTTTCATCCCTTTAAAAGAGGGAGAGGTGGGCTTTTATAGTTGTGGGCCAACAGTATACGATTTTTTCCATATAGGAAATGCTCGCCCATTTATTGTTTTCGATGTATTCCGCAGGTATCTTGAGGACATTGGCTACAAAGTAGTTTTCGTCCAGAACTTTACCGATATTGATGACAAGATGATCAATAGGGCCAACGAAGAAGGCATCACCGTTAAAGAATTGGCAGATGCTTTCATCAAAGAATATTTTGAAGATGCTGATGCTCTGGGTGTTCGGCGGGCCGACATTTATCCTCGAGCTACTGATCATATGAAAGAGATTGTAGAAGTGGTTCAAACTCTTATTGATAAGGGACATGCATACGTTGTGGACGGGGACGTTTTTTTCAGTGTCGAAAGTTTTCCGGGATATGGCAAGTTGTCAAAACAGAGTATAGAAGACTTACAATCAGGCTCACGTATAGATGTGAACGAACAAAAACGTCATCCCCTTGATTTTGCCCTGTGGAAAGCCCAGAAACCTGGAGAGCCCGCATGGGAAAGTCCATGGGGTCTGGGACGTCCGGGATGGCATATTGAGTGCAGCGTTATGTCGACTAAGTATTTAGGAAACACTTTCGATATCCACTCTGGCGGAAGCGACCTTATCTTCCCCCATCACGAAAATGAGGTAGCACAGGCAGAAGCCGCCACTGGAATGCAGTTTGTGCGATTTTGGCTCCATAATGGATATCTATTGATAGACAAGGAAAAAATGTCGAAATCCCTGGGAAACTTCCTTACTGTACGAAATGCTCGGAAGAAGTACTCTCCCCTCGCTATTCGCTACTTTATGCTGAGTGCCCATTATCGTTCCCCCATTAATTTTTCAGAGGAAGGGCTGAATCAGGCGACAGGTGCCGTAGAGCGGCTGCGCAATTGCTGGACAGACCTTGAGTATGCCCTTCAGTCTCGGGAACAGAAAGAAAAGGATGATACAGAAGCATTCCTTAGCGAGATTAAACAGGCTGAAACAAAATTCTATGAAGAAATGAACGACGATTTTAACACAGCAGGAGCTTTGGGTTCGGTTTTCGAAGTTGTTCGCCTGATAAATACGTATCTTAAAGATAACAGTTCAATCGATTTTAAAGTTTGCAAAGCTGCCCAAACATTCTTTACAAAAATCGATGGGATTATGGGCATCATGGGTCTTGAATCAGAGAAGGAAGAATTGGATACTTCTGAAATAGAATCCATGATAGAAGAACGCACCGCTGCGCGTAAGGCAAGGGACTTTGCAAAGTCAGATGCCATACGAGACCAATTAGCAGAAAAGGGTATCATCCTTGAAGATACCCCCGAAGGAACCAAATGGAAGAAGCAGCTGTCCTAACAAAGGGACAAAGACTTTAAGCGGGAGCTATAATTACTCCCGCTTTTCTTTTCCATATTTTTTCTCAAGAAAAATAATCAATGGAATGCCAAGAAAAGCGCACGCAACAATTTCGCCAAGTCCCACATAAAGGGCCGTATAAATAAAGGGCATTTTTGCTAGAATCGACAGATATCCCCCCACCACAAGGCTATTAACCACTACCGGTGGAACTGCGGCGAGATAGGGAGTGGGCATGCGGCTTGTAATTATGGCCGCTATAAGGGTCGCTGCGCTCCCAAAGACTACATCGATGATGCCGAAGCCCCCGGCAAAATTGGCTATAAGGCAGCCTATGAAGAGTCCGGGTATGGCCTGCGGCCAGAGATAGGGCAAAAGTGTCAGGGCTTCTGACACTCTAACTTGTATTGGGCCATAAGAGATGGGAGCCAGAATTATGGTTACTGTAGCGTATATAGCAGCTATGAGAGCCGAAATTACTATGTTTTTAATCGTTAAAAATTCTTTCATCCTTTCATTCATTAAACAAATCTCCTTTAGAAAGATTAAGGGCCTGGAAATGATTCCCAAACCTATCGGGCCGAAAGAGATACTCTTTATATATTGGCTTCGGCCAATTTTAAAATGGTGCCAAGCGCAATATCTACACCTTTTTTCAGCTGCTCATAATCTGTCCACTCTTCGGGACAGTGACTTCTACCACCTTTACTGGGCACGAAGAGAAGACCGACCCTGGTTAAACTTGCCATAATCATGGCATCGTGGCCGGCACCACTCACCATAGTGCGATAACTAATTCCTCTATGGTTTGCTTCCTGCTCAAAGATACCCCGTATTTTTTTATCGAGGTGAATAGGCGGAACCGAGATTTTCCTCTCCATATGAACGGAAACCCCCATGCGGGCGGATACTAATTCCAGTGTTTTTTTCATCTCTTTCACAATATCTTCTATATTGCGTTGCTCCACAGAGCGGATATCAACAGTGAAAAATGCTTTTCCAGGAACAATGTTGGCGCCTCCTGGATAGATCTGCATTATACCTACAGTTCCCACAGTTCCTTCCCCTTTAGCATAGGCAACATCGTGCACTGTCTTTGCCACTTCAAGAGAAGCCAGAAGGGCATCTTTTCTCATGTGCATGGGAGTTGTTCCCGCATGATCTGCCCGCCCCTCAATTTCTATATCAAATCGAGTTATACCAACTATGGTGCTCACAAAACCCGCATCAAGGGTTTCAGACTCAAGCACTGGACCCTGCTCGATATGAAGCTCAATAAAGGCCTTTAAGTCTTCAGGGTTACGAACAGCGTCTTTTACTTTAAGAGGGTCGAGGCCAAAGTCCTGAAGAGCTTTTTCAAGAGAAATGCCATTAGCATCACGAAATGTTTTTATTTCATTATTAGATACTTGTCCAGCCATGGCTCTGCTACCGTAAAGGCCTGCGCCAAATCGTGTGCCTTCCTCTTCGATCATAGCTACAAACTCAATAGGGTTTTCTGTGGAAATATTATTTTCATGAAGAATCCTTGCTACTTCCAGGGCTGCCGCAACTCCAGCAGGCCCATCAAAGTTCCCGCCATTTTTTACTGAATCAAAGTGAGAACCGATCATTACAATTGGAGCTCCCTCACCAACGCCATCTCTTCGCCCACAGATGCTGCCTGCCGCATCTGTATAAACATGCAGCCCCGCCTTTCCCATTTCAGAACAAATGTATGCTCTAGTTTTTCTATCTTCTTCAGTAAAGGAAAGTCGTGTCATTCCATTACCAGGTGTGGCTGTATATTGAGCCATGGTTTCTATATCACGCTGAATTCTTGAAATTTTGCTTTCAAGCATTTTCATTCTCTCCTTTCTGTTGTTTCATGAACATGTGCAAGAAAATTATGCCACATGTAGTTGGAGAGTTAAACCCCGCATACTTAACCAAAACGTAAATCTACGGGTGGACTTTTTTCATATTCACCTTTAGAATTATCAATTGTCTATGGAGGCGAGTGGTCTCTGGTGAGGCCCCCGGGCTTCAAACCCGGCCGAGAGGCGGCATTGGCTGTCTTTGGTGAGTTCGATTCTCACACGCCTCCGCCATTTTTTTACGGAGCCTTGCTATTACAGACTTTTCAGAAGCCGATTACTGGAATTTGCACCCTTAAAGCCTTATAAACACTTTGCTACACACACTTACCACAGTGTAGTTAAACAGTATAAAATGTGGACATTAAAAGTTTGTCTTTGGCTTTTATATGCAACATTATCGATATGCTATTCATTTTACTGTTGCTATTAACCCTATGGTGTCAAAATATTGGTTATTTTCAGCCTTCATCATTTCTATATCTCTTTTCGCGTATGGATTGTCACATTCTAACCAATCTTCCCATGCTTTTTTATGACAAGACAAAGATAGGCTCTGCTCTATTTTCACCTTCTTAGACTCTTCCCATAAAGAACGCCACCAACTTCTTGAATAAAAATTCATGTCTTCATCTTGCCAATAAGGTTTCAATACCTCAGGAACATCATTAAAAAAATCTTTTTGCAATCCAGGAATGGCAACTGCTATAATGCCGCCTTTTTTAGTCAAAGGAACTATATATTCGTCCAAGAAGCTTCTTTTAGCACCAAAATAATGATATGCATCTATACTAATGATCGCATCAAAAAAACCTTTAGCATAGGGCAATTCGTGAGCATCTGCATGAATTGGAATAATTTTATGATCAAGCTGAACAAGTTTGAACCGCTCATAATTTTCTGTCGCATTAATCCATAGGTCTGTAGCAAATACTTCAACATCATATATCCCTGCTAGAAAAATTGACGTTAGTCCTCTGCCGCAACCCAAATCTAAGACACGCATCTCCGAATGTAATTCTACTGATGCCAAAAGCTCTTCAAGAATTCTGACACAATTGGGCCCCATCATGTTCTGAAGCAAGAATTCCCTAGTAAATAAATTTTCTCTTTTGGTTCCCATTTTTACACTCCTCTCTTATCTACGGGGTTATTTCTTTATACCACCTACTGAGAAAAAGGAAGACCTCCTTCATGTTTCTGAAACAAACAAAAGCCACAAGATTCAATCTCATGGCTCTTTTCATCAAGAGTTACATTCAGTATTTCTTATTATCTTATAGATCGTCTTAGAAAAAAGACAATGCAATTTTGCACGTTGCTCCACAGTTACTTCGTGTTTGCACTTTGCGAATATTTTCAGCTTACGAGCAACTATAGTTTTCTTAGTCTTCTTTACTTCTCCTCACACCTTTTTATTACATTCCTTACGAGGGATATAAATATATTCTCCTTCAACATAGTTTTAAATAACATTGGTAAACTGGCTGTTCGTATTTAAAACCCGAGATTACGCTGTGCTTTTGTGAATCTTTCGTGCCCTGCCTGGCAATACCACTTTGCAGCTGTCTGAATATCTCCTCTAACTCTGGCTTCATTACCTTTTTGCATCGCTATTTCTGCTGAATTTGAAAAAGTAATGCCTGAAAATAATATGACCCCAAAGAATAAAAGCGTGAGAAGAAATACTGTCTTCTTCATCCCATTTCCTCCTATATATAATATTTCGAACACCTTGGGAATAGTTCGTTTCTGAGGTTATAGAAACACACCGTACTATTATTAATATTGTACAGTTATTTAATAAAATTTCAAGGTTCGTGTAGGTGAATTTTTTTAATCTTTTATTTTCTAACCTTTTAACTTGAGAGGTGTTTCTTTTCTCATGCTGTGATATTATTAAAGTCACCCTGTTTTTTGCCCCCATTGGTATACTAAATATCAAGGAGGTTAGGAGAGATGAGTGTCAAAAATGCTATGACAATAGAGTTTTTGCGTTCCGCTTATGGCGGCGAAAGCATGGCTCACATGCGATATCTTATATGGGGAGAAATAGCTCGAAAAGAAGGCTTCCCCAATATCGCAAAACTTTTTGAAGCCATAGCCTATGCGGAGTGGGTTCATGCAAGAAACCATTTTACAGTGCTTAATGGCAATGTAGCAGACAACTCTGTGATGGCAGGGGGGGTTTTTGGGAACAAGGTGACAGCAGAAAATCTTATCGGAGCCATTATAGGCGAAGATTTTGAAGTTGATCAAATGTACCCAGTCTATCTGGAAACAGCTAAATTCCAGGGGGAAAAGGATGCGGCAAGATCCTTTACCTATGCTTTAGAAGCAGAAAAAATTCATTCCAAGCTTTTTTCAAAGGCTCAAGCAGCGGCAAAGGGCGGCATTGACCTAGAGTTGAAAGCTGTTCTTGTTTGTCCTGTCTGCGGGCATACAATTCTCAATGAAGCACCAGATAAATGTCCCGTGTGCGGACTTGCCAAAGAGAAATACCAGAAATTCTGAATAAATAAAAGAACAAAAGAAGGGCCTCGATGAAGTGCACCTCTAGCGGAACATTATGAGGCCCCTCTTTTTATGAGATTGATATTCTCTTAACTCCTTCTTTTTCAAGAAGGGCTTTGATTCTTTCTCTTTGGTCACCCTGAACCATTATTGTTTCATTTTCGATGCTGCTTCCACATCCTAACTGTTTCCGCAGATATTTTGCGAGTAAATCTTTTTCCTCAAGGGTTCCGCTGGCAGTCTCAACAAGAGTAACTGTTTTGCCCCCTCTTCCCTTTCTTTCGATCCTTATTGCGACTTTGCCTGAGAGAGTAGTTTTAAAAGAAGAAGCTGTATCCTTCTTGGGTTCTTTCTTTTCATGATGATCGGATTCATAAGCAGTTCTTTTAAAAACATCACGAAAAGCCGTGTTATATAATTCCTCTTCTTCAAGAGAGTGTTTATTTTTCTTAAAACGTGCCATTTCACATCGTCCTTATAAGGCTTTTAAATAATCTATTGTTGATCGTATGATATCTCCTTTTTCCGAGAGCACTATTTGTCCCTCAAAGGGGAATTTTTTTCTTGAGAAGACAAAGGGGGCAATTTGCAGATAAAAGAGATTCATGTCATGGAGGGTAAAGCTTTCATCAATGTCATACCATTCAACTACCCCCTCTTCACCACTCTTCAAGTCACCTGAATATGAACGGCAAGTAAAGTAAAAAGTGAGAGTTTCTTGAGGGTTGTTTTCCTGGTAATTATGAACCATACCAGCAAGTTCAAGAGAACACGGCGTCAGCCCTGTCTCTTCCTCAACTTCTCGAATGCATGCCTGGGAAAGACTCTCTCCATGTTCTTTCTTGCCTCCAGGCACAGTAAGGGTATTTGCATAGGGTTCTTTTGTTCTGCGGATTAAAAGAATTTTATCTTTGTCGATAATAAAGCAAAAAACAATGATTGTGTTGTTTCCGTAGTGTTCGCAACTCATGGGGTTCCTCCTACCATCTAAACACCTGCTCCTTATTTTTTTTAGAGAGTTCTTTTTCCCCTGTCGTAAAAAGTGGCATTGGATCGACAAGTTGTCCTTGAAGTGCCATCCCAAAATGAAGATGAGGCCCTGTAATACGTCCTGAAACTCCACTCTTAGCGATGAGATCCCCCCTCCTGACATGCTCTCCTGCCTGAACCAGTGGCTTCGATAAGTGACAATATAGAGAAACAACTCCAGAGCCTGAATTAATATATATAACATGCCCGCTGAAATAGTGTTCAGCGACAAGAGTTACAATTCCGTCTGCCGCTGCATAAACGTCTGTTCCCGCTGACGCCCGTAAGTCTATTCCCGTATGAGGGTTAGAAGGTTTTCCATTGAGGACTCGCCTTTTACCATAAGTGCTTGTTATCATACTGTCAACAGGTTTTAAAAAAGGCAAATCCCAAAATCGCTCTTGTCGGATATCGAGTAATGTTTGCCGAACTACTCTTTGCTCCTCTTTTATTCTGACGAGTTCGTGACGGGGTGGCACAACCATTTTTTCAGGCAGCGTAAGAAGCTCGCGAGGATAGCTTTTAGCCAGAATTTCTACAGGCACTGCAAACTTCTCCTCTTTTCCGTTCATAAAGAACTCCATACGAAAGGTAGCCCGCCCTGGAGATGCTGTTTTAGCGCTCGTCCCCATGAGCAGAGACTGAGAGTAAGAGGTTTTTTCAGAAAAGTGAATAGGTATCTGTTGTCCGCACCAGTAGGCTTTTCCTTCCAGTGGCAGTTGCGACGTTTTCAAGTGAATAATAAAGGGCATTCCTACTTCCACTGAAGGGGGGAAAGACACCTTGATCTCTCCTCCGTAGGCCACCTTCCCAAAAGTCAGAAGCATAAGGATCAAGAGGCCGCAAAAAAGTTGTTTAAATCGCGGCGCAAAGAATTTAGTCATGAGGCTACTATCTCCATAATAAGGTTTTGGTCTAAAGGTTTGATGCTCTGAAGAGTTACAGCATGCTCAAAGTAAAAGATCGCCTGTTGAAGCTTCTCTTCCTTTGAATAATAGATGTCCAGCAGCGGGTCGCCTTTTTCTACATAATCCCCTATTTTAGCGATAAGATGGACAGCAACTTTCAAGTCAATATGTTCTTCTTGGCGAGTGCGCCCACCCCCTATGCGTTTTACGCCCTCTCCTATGGACCGGGCGTTAAGATCACTCACAAAACCAGATTCTGAAGCAAAGACTGTATATTTTTTTTCGGCTGGTTTTAGAACCTTCTCAGGGGAGTCGCATGCTGCCCCGTCTCCCTGTTGAGCAATTATGAGCTCCTTGAATTTCTCCAAAGCTTTTCCGCTTTTAAGGGTATTTTGTGACATTTCTATTCCTTCTGCCAGCGACGTTGCTTTTCCACCTAGATAAATCATGGTTCCAGCAAGATTGAGAGACAGCGTTTCTGTGTCAGATGGCCCCGCTCCCTGAAGAACACGGATGGCTTCGTACACTTCCATGCTGTTTCCTACCCATTTCCCAAGAGGTTGGTCCATTGCGCTTATTACGGCCATGCTGGGACGTCCCAACGATGCGGAAAGAGAAACAAGAGCTTCGGCCAGGTCACGTGCCCCAGAGAAGGTTTGCATAAAGGCACCTCTTCCGCATTTGACATCAAAAACAAAGCTTGACGCTCCCCCAGCTATTTTTTTACTGACTATGCTGCTGCATATGAGAGGAAGAGAAGGAACGGTAGCCGTCACATCCCTCAGCGCATAAAACTTTCCTTCGGCAGGAGCTAGCTCCAGCGAGTGGCCAGAAATTGCGCATCCTATTCTGTGTACCTGGTTCATAAAGGCTTCTGTAGAAAGATGTACGTTCATCCCTGGAATGGCTTCCAGTTTGTCCACCGTTCCACCTGTAAAACCAAGGCCACGCCCTGAAAGTTTAGCTACTGAAACTCCTGAAGCTGCTACAAGAGGAACTACCACAAGTGTGGTTTTATCTCCTACTCCTCCTGTACTGTGCTTGTCTGCCGCTTTAAAACCTTGAGGGAAGGATACAACGTGGCCAGAATGAGCCAAAGCTAGTGTTAGAGTTTTAAGCTCTTCAGTGCTCAGCCCCTTATGATAAACGGACGTAAGCCAGGCACTGACCTGATAATCCGGAATGGTTCCCTGATGAAACTGATTTACAAAAGTTTCGATATCCGCAGCTTTATGAACCATACCGTCTCTTTTCTCTTCGAGGAAAGAGAGAATATCAAACATGTTCCTCACCTATTTTGCGCAAAAGGCCCTTCAATAGAATTGTCAATTTTCCCGTTGCCTTTTCCATTTCACGAATAACTTCCTCTTCTGACAATTTCTGAGAGGTAACTCCAGCAGCATAGTTAGCTACACAAGAAACTGCAAAGACCCGCATGCCCATTGAATGAGCGACTATTGTCTCCGGTACTGTAGACATGCCCACCACGTCGGCCCCTAACGTCCTGGCCATCCGTATCTCTGCGGGGGTTTCGTAGGAAGGGCCTGTAAAGGCAATATATACTCCCCGGCGAACTGTAAGATTGTTTTCTCTTGCAGATGCTTCTGCCATATCAAGAAGTTCCCTGTCATATGTATATGACATGTCAGGGAAGCGTTCTTCTTTTTCTGAGAAAACAGTCCCAATGAGAGGGTTAGTTCCCATATAGTTGATGTGGTCATAAAGCACAACCATGTCGCCAGGCAAGTATGCGAGATTGATCCCGCCAGAAGCATTGCTGGCTATATAACAAGAAATTCCCCATTCACCAAAAACTCTCACTGGGAATGTGATGTCTTTCATTGAATAACCTTCGTAAAAATGTATTCTGCCCTGCATAACGGCAACGTAAACATTATCCAAAAAGCCAAAGACCAGTCGGCCCGCGTGGCCTGGGGCAGTGGAAAGTGGCCAGTGAGGAATTTCCGTATAAGGGATAACGATAGGATCTTTAATGGAGTCAGCAAGACCTCCGAGACCGGAACCTAAAACAAGCACAGCTTTAGGGGTTGTAGAAACCCTCTCGCTTATGTATGAGAGTGCTTCCGCTACTTTTTTATTGTATTCCATAAGAGACACCTCCGAAATTAAGCTCGTGGATGAGTCTTATCATATATGTCCCGAAGCTCCAGGTCAAAATGAACATATTTTTCAGTGGTAGCTATGGTAGCATGCCCTAACAACTCCTGGAGGGTACGGAGATCCATTCCTCGCCGCAATAAATGAGTAGCAAATGAATGGCGCAAAATATGAGGAAAAAGTCGGGAGGAGGAAATTCCTGCCGCAGCTCCTCTCTTTTTTACAATCCTCCATATATCCTCTCGTCTTAGGGGATTTCCAGTCTTAGAAATAAATAATTCCTGAACATGTGCATCTGGACGTGCTTTTTCCATGTAAAAACCTACGCGGCGGCTGACTTCTCCAAGGAAGGGGATTATTCGCTCTTTCCCACCCTTGCCAAAGATTCGCAGTGTCCGGCCTGAGAAATCTATATCTCTCAAACAGATAGTACAAAGCTCACTTGCTCTCAACCCGCAACCATAGGCAGTTTCAAGAATCGCTCTGTCACGAAGAGCCAGAAAGGAGTTACCAGAACAGGCCTCAAAAATTCTCTCCACTTCTCCCTCATTTAATATATGAGGCAGGCTGTCCCCCTTTAAAGGGAGGGTTGGCAATGTAACTTCTTCTTCCACCAATTTTTCACTGTCGAGATATCGCAGCCATGAACGAAGGGATGCAATTGCACGCTGCTGGGAAGAACGCTTTTTACCTTCTTCGTGTAAGGATCGCTGATATCTTTCTAAATAAGTTTGATTGGGGGGGTAGGCTGGTTGATCATTTTTATCGCAAAAATCCAGCCAGGCCTTGATATCACGATTATAGGCCAAGATCGTGTTTTCACTGCATCCTCTTTCAAGAAAGAGATAATCAAGAAAATCATCAAGCAATTGGTCGTATTCAAACTTTACCATGGGATATTATTAAAAAAGGGCTGGTTATGCCAGCCCCTTCCTCCTGCTAAGTTATTTATGAGTCTTTGAGGTAATTTAAGAGCCAGGATAGGGCTCCAAAAGTTTTACAGTCCCGAATGGATCCATCTTTCAATAGCCTGGGGATATCATCCACACTTACAGTTTCTACTACAATTTCTTCATCATCATCTTGTTCAAGAGATGACGGGCAGAGATCTAGGGCAAGAAAGATGACAAGAACTTCGTCACTGAACCCTGGGGAAGTGAAAAATCGCCCAATTTCCATCAGTTCTCCGGGGTAATATCCTATTTCTTCCTGAAGCTCCCTAATGGCCGTGTCTTTAAATGTTTCGCCTTCTTCAACTATCCCTGCCGGAATCTCAAGTATTTTTTGTTCAAGGGCATAGCGAAATTGCTTAACCAGCAGTACTTCTTTGTCACTTGTCAAAGGAATTACCGCTACTGCCGGTTCATGTTCTACCACTTCTCGTACTACTCTTTTGCCAGAGGACAAACGGACATTATCCACTCTAAGGTCAAGGATCTTTCCTCTATAGACGACATTTCGTGATAGAACTTTTTCGACGGAATTCATTTATCAACCTAGAATCTTTCTCGCAATTTCCTTCCCTTTAGCAAAAGCCTCGAGGTTCATTGGAAGAAATTGTGGTTTCCTTTTCCCCAATTTATCTTTTATTGTTTCGATACACGTTTCTTCTTCAACAATTCCTGTAGCTTCGACTAAGGCCCCCAAAGCAACAATATTAGCCACTTTGTCGCTGCCTAGCTCTGCTGCTACTGAGTTAGCCGGAACAGCAATAATCTTAATGTCAGTGCGGGGATTCTCATATGTCACAAGATCTCTATTGTATATAAGAACTCCGCCTTCCCTGACTGATTTTACAAATTTGGTAAGAGAGGGCTGGTTCATAATAACAACAGCATCGGCTTCCGCGACAACAGGAGACGCAATTTCTTCACTGCTTAGAACAACACCGCAGTTTGCTGTACCGCCTCGCATCTCAGGGCCGTAGGATGGAATCCACGTTACATGAAGTCCCTGGGCTATGCCAGTATATGCTACCAACTGGCCAAGCACCATTACACCTTGTCCGCCAAATCCCGCCGCGATGAGGCTTCTATCATATTTAACAGTCATTGTGTCTGCCTCCTACTCGTAATCCTTAAACAGACCAAGGGGATAGTAGGGCATCATTGAATTCACAGTCCATTCAAAAGCTTCCACGGGTCTCATTCCCCAATTAGTAGGGCAGGATGAGAGAATTTCAACGAAGGAAAACCCCTTCTTATCGATTTGATACTGGAAAGCTTTTTTCAGGGCCTGTTTTGCTCTGATTATATATTTAGGCTGTGCCACTGTAACCCTCTCTATGTAGCCAGGAGTAGCAAGTGAGCTCAAAAGCTCGCAAACCCGTATGGGATAGCCGCTGACTTTGGGGTCTCTTCCCAGAGGACAGGTTGTCGCTCTCTGGCCTATAAGAGTTGTTGGTGCCATCTGGCCGCCTGTCATGCCGTAAATGGCATTATTGATAAAAACAACAGTAATATTTTCGCCCCTGTTCGCGGCATGGATAATTTCTGCTGTTCCAATAGAGGCAAGGTCCCCATCTCCCTGATAGGTAAAAACTACCTTATCTGGACGAACACGTTTCAACCCTGTTGCCACTGCCGGAGCTCTTCCATGTCCCGCCTCGCAAAAATCTGTATCTATATAATCGTACATCATGGCGGCGCATCCCACTGGCGCTACTCCGATAGTATCCTTTTGAATATTAAGCTCATCGATGATCTCACAGACAAGACGGTGGGCTATGCCATGTCCGCAGCCAGGACAATAGTGGGTATGTACTTCAGGCATCCATGCTTTAGGGCGTTCATATACCTTTACTTCTTTCATCGCATTATCCCTCCCTACTCCAGGCCGAGCAAATTTCTGCACTGCTGTTCAATTTCTTTTACGGAAGGTGACATGCCGCCGGATCGACCATAGAAACTAACTGGGATTTTACATCCGGTTGCAACTTTCACATCGTCCACCATTTGTCCGCAGTTCATTTCTGCCACAAGAATATTCTTTACGGTCTTAGGCAGCTTTGCAAAGTCTGCGTAAGGATAGGGCCATAGGGTGATGGGCCTAATCAGACCGACCTTGTGACCTTGTTCTCTAAGATTGTTGATAACAGAACGAGAGATACGGGCTGTTGTTCCATAAGCTGCTATGACCAATTCTGCGTCCTCAGTCATATAGCTTTCACATCGAGACTCTCTTTCTTTTATTAAAGCATATTTCTTCTGAAGATCTTTATTGTGGTTCTCAAGGGCTTCCGGAGAGAGATACAAGCTTTTAAGTGAACTTCGTTTCCCGCCTCTTTCTCCCATGTATCCCA
Source organism: Aminobacterium sp. EBM-42 (assembly GCF_001896635.1). Taxonomy (NCBI): domain Bacteria; kingdom Thermotogati; phylum Synergistota; class Synergistia; order Synergistales; family Aminobacteriaceae; genus Aminobacterium; species Aminobacterium sp. EBM-42. The sequence continues at coordinate 176,922 of NZ_MPPC01000010.1, read as the reverse complement.
ATGCCCATTCAGAAATATCTGGTACATCCTTATCGACGTAGGGTTTTATTTCAACAGCTTCCATCATCTGCCCCATAAAGCCGTCGGCAAGAATAAGCACGGGATTGCGGTAACGCAAAGCAAGCTCAAATGATTCCTGTGTAATATCGACCGCTTCTTGTAGGGTGCTTGGGGCCATTACTATCAAGTTGTAATCGCCATTCCCGCCACCCTTGGTAGCCTGTAAATAATCTGCCTGGGATGGTAGGATCCCACCAAGGCCTGGCCCTCCTCGCATAACATTTACAATAACAACTGGGATTTCAGCTCCAGCCATATAGGTTATTCCTTCTGACATGAGAGAGATTCCAGGACTGGACGATGTTGTCATAACCTTATGACCAGTTGCACCGCCTCCCATGATCATATAACTGGCCGCCACTTCACTTTCAGCTTGCACGAAGGTTCCGCCAATCTCTGGCAGATGGGCTGACATGTATTCGGGAATTTCATTTTGCGGTGTAATAGGGTAACCAAAGAAAAATTTGCAGCCAGCCTGTATGGCTGCCTCTGCAATGGCTTCAGTTCCTTTCATCAGTACGCGTCCCATTAGATTTTCCACCTCCAGAAAACGTTAGCCTTCAACGACCTTAAATACTTCGATCGCTGCGTCAGGACATGAGGTTGCACACATTGCGCACCCAATACATCCTTCTTTGAATTGCTCAACCGGCCTATGCCCTCTGCTATTAATTTTTTCTGATATTCGCAGAACTTTGACAGGACAGGCAGCGACACAAAGCCCACAACTCTTGCAATACTCTTCAAGAACGTTAATACGTCCTTTTGCCATTACGTGACACACCCCTTCCCCATTTAGTTCGACTCTTCAGTCTGACGCGACCACATAAAACCATCTTCCCATGGAAGAAGCATATATCTCGAAAGAGGCCATATCGGGACAGGGTATCCCTCTCCCAAGACTCTTTTTACATCAGGAACTAACGACGGATTAACACCTGCATAAAGAACTGGCAGATCGAGGTTCTGCCCAGCATCATAGACGGTTTTTATTCCTTCTATAGCATCGTGGACTGTTGTTTCATGCATAAGGTGAGAATTACTTATAAGAGCACCCACTTCCAGCCCGCAAATACTCTCCATTTTTTTCATCATTTTCTGGATTCTTGTTACGCTGGCGGTCTGAGGGCGAAACGCGTTTACTACAAGGATAAGCCGATAACCAACTTTTTTGATAATAGGTTCAAATTGCTTTAGTGCCAAGGCCCCTTCTGCATCCCCTCCTATATCCATAAGGAGGCGTGTACTTTCATCATGGAGAGCCCAGTCCACCTTGGGTGTTACAAGGGACATATCAAGCCATTTCGCTTGTTCAGGCATGGTTATGACAGATAGCCCCTTTTTTTCAAGAACGTCGCTTACCTGACGTATACAAAAATATGGATTAATAATGTCAATATCAGCAATCGTTACTTTCTCCCCAGCCTCTAAAAGGGCAAGGGCCATATTCAAAACCCATTCGGTTTTTCCTGAACCGAGGGCACCTGTAACCGCTACAGCTTTTGGCCATTCATAAAGGCGAATTAAACTAGCAAGAAGAGTAAGTCTGTTATTCAACAAGGTTGTCCCCCTTCTTTAAACGAATGCCTCTGCTCCATTCTGAACCTGATTGAACTCGGCGGCCTTCTGGCTGAACCTCAAGAAGAAGAACTGCGCCTTCTTGCAATGCTACGAGAGGATTCCCTTCTATAAAACCAAGTACTTCGCCTGGTTTTCCTGTCCCTTCACAAACAGATGTTTTCCAAATTTTAAGCCTGCGTTTTTTATAAAAAATAAAGGCCCCCGGTTGGGGATTCAGAGCTCGAACCGTGTTGTGGAATCTCTGTGCATCAAAACTCCAAGAAAGCTGAGTTTCTCTTTTTTCTATTTTTGAAGCATATGTAACTAATTTAGAATTTTGTAACGTTGTTATATTAGTACCCTCATTACAAGATTTTACAACTACTTTCAGTAAATTGCTACCCTCTTCCGCTAACCTCTGAAATAGGTCCCCCGAGGTTTCATCTGGCCCTATCTCTATTTGGGTCTGTCCGAGAACGGGCCCAGCGTCCATTTCCTCCACCAGTCTAAACACTGTCACACCTGTTGCTTTTTGTCCATCCATCAAGGCTCTCTGGATGGGAGCGGCACCTCGATATTGAGGTAGAATGGAGGGGTGGATGTTGAGGCAGCCCCATAAGGGGGTGCTTAAAAATGGTTCCTGGACCTTCTGTCCAAAATCAACAACGATGACGCAATGGGGTGGAGATTCGAGAAGAACTCTTTTTAGTTCCTCGTCTTTTGAAAGTTTATCTGTCCGAAAAACGGATCTGTTCAATTTTGTCGCTGTTTCTTCTACATATGAAGGTCTTTCCCCCATCCCTCTGCCTCCACGCTTAGGCATGCCAGTAATAATTCGATCAAAATGCATATTACATTTCGAAACAAGATGTTCAAGGCAAAAAGCCGCAAATGAACCCGTTCCTATAAACCATATCTTCATTATTAGCGTTCATCCTTTGCATGCTGTCTCATTCTTTTCCGTATGATATTCTTTTTCAAGGGAGAAAAATGGTCGATCAAAAGCCTCCCTTCAAGATGGTCCATCTCATGAAGAAAAGCTCGGGCAAGAAAATCTTCAGCTTCTATTGTCAGTTTCTCCCCATGTTCATTATAAGCCTCAATTACTACATGACGGGGGCGAAGAACATTCCCGAATATTCCCGGGAAACTCAGGCACCCCTCTTCACTAACCTGCTCGCCATCGGCTTTTAAAAGGATGGGGTTAATGAGGACATAAAGAGTTTCATCATAATATACAATTGCCAGCTTTTTTGATACGCCCACTTGGGGGGCTGCAAGTCCTACACCGTCCGATTCAAGCATAATAACCTTCATTTCTTCAATGAGATCCATTAGTTTTGAATCAAACAGGTCTATGGCTTCTGTTTCTTTTCGCAAAACAGGATCTGGATAGGTTCGAATCAGAAATTTTTTCAAGATCTTGCTCCTCTAAATTAAGACTTTTCAAAATTTTATTCACTAAAAAGGGCTGCTGGTTCCAGCAGCCCTTCCCTTTATTTAGCGATTAAGAAAGTCTTTCAAGACATCCCCGATAGTAATCGAGGGCTCTTCTTCATGGAATGTTGGCTGCTGTTTTTGCCTGCTCTCTTCTGCTTTCTGAGCGAGACGTTTCTTTTTCTCTTCTTCTCGATTCTTACGAATCTCTTCTTCGAAGAGAGCGCTAATACTTAGTCTCATTCTTCGCTCTGCAGGATTAATTTCAATGACCCGCGCTAAAACTTCCTCGCCTTCAGACAATACGTCTTCGGGCTTGTCTACACGTTTTGTGCTCAGTTGAGAGATATGGATGAGCCCCTCAACGCCTTCTTCCACTTCTACAAAGGCACCGAAATCAGCCAGCCTGACAACTTTAACAGTAATATCCTGTCCTTTGGTATATCTTTCCTCTATTCCTGTCCAAGGGTCATTAAGCTGTTTGTAGCCGAGGCTCATACGTTTTTTCTCCGCATCCACATCAAGAACCACAACTTCTACATTCTGGCCCTTTTTAAGGACATCACGTGGATGTTTAATACGCGCCCAGCTAAGGTCACCAATATGGATAAGCCCTTCAATGCCAGGCCCCACTTCTACAAAAGCCCCAAAGTCTGTGACATTTGTAACTACACCAGAAGCTTTGTCCCCAATTTTCCAGTTTTCTTCTACAATGCTCCAGGGATCTGGCTGGGTTTGTTTTATGCTGAGGGAAACACGGTTGTTTTCCTGCTCTATACCAATAACCTTTACCTTTACGGTTTCACCTTTTTTAACAACTTCTTTCGGTTTTACATTGCGCTTCCATGAAAGCTCGCTAATGTGAACAAGACCATCGATGGGGCCAAGATTGATAAAAGCGCCGAAAGATGTAATGCTGCTTACCCTGCCCTCAAGAATGTCTCCCTCTGAAACTGTTGTATAAAATTTATTCCGCTGCTCCTCTACTGCTTCTTCAACAAGCATTCTTCTTGAAAGGACAAGACGTCTCTTGCGTCGGTCTTTCTCCAAAAGTTTTACATCAAAGACTTCTCCCACAAATTTACCGGGGTTCACCCCTCGTCCCTCTTCAGCAAGATGGGAAATAGGAATAAACCCTTCGAGATTAAAGCAGTTGACCATCAATCCGCCCTTAACCTTGCGTATCCCTCTCACTGAAATAAGATCGTGAGAAGAAACAAAGGATTCCAACTCAGCCCAACGCCTGTCAAATTCACAGCGCCAGCGGCTTACCAGAAGCTGAGCATCTTCTCCGTGGCGTATATTGATGACCTGCACTTGAATTTCATCATTAATTGAGGGCTCTTCTTCCTCTTCAACTAATATTTTATGAGTCCACTCTCTTCGAGGAAGAAAACCTTCACACTTATATCCTACATCCACGAGCCAACCATCTTCATTTGCTCCAACAATTGTCCCTGTTACAACTTTCCCTTTGTGAATTTCCTCTCCCGCATATTTCTCGAGCATGGATTCCATATCCATATTTTCGAAATTTTCGGTTGTTTTAACATCATTATTCATTTCTTCCATCATAACCTTCCATCCCCCTTGGCTACCTGCGTGATGACAATGTATTTTTAAGCTGACTAATCAGCCAATCCGGAGTACTGGCCCCGGCTGTGATTCCTACTCGCGCCTTACCTGATAACCACCTCCTGTCCAATTCTTCAGCGTGTTCTATCCACACAACGTCAATTCCGGAAAAGCGGGCTATATCATACAGCTTCCCTGTATTTGCGCTGTTCCTGCCCCCCACTACTATAATACCATCTACAAATTGAGCTAGCTTGCGAGTGGCATCTTGTCGTTCACGAGTTGCATTGCAAATCGTGTTATAGACGCGCATTTCCTGAGTTCTGAGCGCGAGCTCTGAAACAATGGCTGCAAAAACCTTACTATCCTGTGTTGTCTGTGATATTACTCCTAATTTAGCAGTTTTACCAATCTCTGTGACGTCCTCTTTTTTTTCTATGACTGTAGCCTTGCCCTCAACTATCCCCTGAAGAGCTTTTATTTCTGGGTGATTCCCGTTACCGATGATACAAATTTTATATCCTTCCCGAGCAAGAAGCTTTATTCGCTCCTGAGCTTTTTTAACAAATGGACATGTCCCATCTACTATGTGAATGGAGTGTTTTTGAAGAGTGGAAAAGAGTTCTGATGATATCCCATGGGCGCGAATAAAGATACGGGATAACGGGGGAATCATATCGGGGGAGTCAACAACAACAAGGCCCTTCTTCGCAAGTCTCTCAACCTCCTGTGGATTATGTATGGGCATGCCGAGAGAATATATGGGGCCTTCATCGCTCAATATTTTTTCAAGGGTTTCTATAGCTCTGCGAACGCCAAAACAAAAACCCGTAGGGTCAGCAACTATTATTTGCTTCAGATTTCGTTGCCCCTTTCAAGATGCCTTAAACAGGCTTCTAAAACATTTCGCTTCAAATCATCTTCTTTGTAAGCAGAAATATCATACCACAGAGTTGGCAAAAACTTTTTAAACCAGGTCATTTGTCTTCTGCAAAACTTTTTAGTTGCGCTTATGTCTCCTTCGACAGCTTCTTCTTTTGTTAATTTCCCACGAAGATAAAGTGATATTTCCTTATATCCGAAACCCTGCATGGATGGAAACCGCTCATCAAAACCATGATGTAAAAGCCATTCCACTTCTTCTATAAAGCCTCCATCGAACTGTTGATGGACACGTTTCTCTATAGCGTCGAAAAGAAGTAGTCTAGGCCTATTCAACCCTAAATAAAGCACATCATAATATCCTTTTCTTTTTTCTTCGGAGGAATACCACCATGTAGCATTTTGTCCTGTTAACTTGTAAATTTCAATAGCCCGGCTTACACGACGCACATCGTTAACATGAAGCTGTGAGGCTCTTTTCGGATCAATCGCGCTCAGTTGGTCATGAAGAGCCTGGTTTCCATGTTTTGATGCAAACTTTTCAAGTTCATCAGTGAGTTTTCTATCCCTAGGAAGGTCTTTCGTCAGAACTCCTTCAAAAAGCGCATGGTAATAAAAAGGTGTTCCTCCCACAAAAAGGGGAATTTTCCCCCGATTCATGATTCGCTCAATCGCCGCCATGCTTTTGTCCACAAAATCTGCAGCAGAAAAAACTTCGTCAGGATCCACCACATCAAGCATATGATGTAAAATGTGCTGCCTTGTCTGGAAGGTTACTTTATCAGTACCCACATTCATATATCGATAGACTTGTCTTGAATCCACAGAGATGACCTCGGCCTTTAACGTTTCTGCTATTTCTAAGCTTAATTTGGTTTTCCCCACTGCTGTGGGGCCAATAATAGCAAGAATTGGCAGCTTCCCCTTCATCATTTTTCCCTCCCGAAAAATTGTTCGATTTCATATTTATCTAGTACGAGTGTTGTCGGCCGGCCGTGAGGGCAAACAGAAGGATTTTCACAGAACTGCAGTGCTGCATAAAGGTGTAATGCTTCTGCAGCATTGCAATGGGTTGTAAGTTTTACCGCTCGTTTGCAGGCAATTGTAGCCCATTTTTTCCAAATCACATCATCCATAGCTCGAGAACCAGTTTCATTCCATGTCAAAATTGCCGTCCTTAAGAGAAAGAGAGGTCCCTCTCTTCCTTCAATGGGAAGAGCGGGGGAAGCAGAAAGCATGCTTTGTCCTTCTTCAATTTCAAAAATAAAACCTGCCTTTTCCAACTCCACTCCATACTCCTCAACTTCAGAGGCAAGAGTTGGTGGGATGAGAAGCGGCGGATTCAACTTTTGAGATGGAAATTGCTCAGATTTCATTCTGGATAAGACTTTTTCATATTCTATGCGCTCGTGAGCCGCATGAGGATCCATAATAATGAGCTGCCCGTTTTTCTCAAACAGAAGGTACCCTGCAGCCATTTGAGCTATGAAAAATATCTTTGACTCATCTGGGGAAAAGACACTTTTTTCCCCCCAACTTTCAATTTTCACTTCTTCTAAAAGTTCCGGGGATGAAACTCTGGAAAATAGATCCTGTCCTTCTTCTCGTTGCGGAAGTGCTTGTCGATGTAAATGAGGCGCAACAAATTCCTTCAGTTCTTTCCCTTCCCAAAAAGAAGGGAAAGAGAGCCTGGTCGGCCTGTTCTGCAAATCCAGACTCGCCGCTTTCACCGCCTCGAAAATTTCGGCAGGATATCTAAAACGTACTTCTGCCTTTGCCGGATGGATATTAACATCCACAAGTTCCGGGGGAAGAGTAAAAAAGAACATCCAATTTCCAGAAAAATCCTTACAGGCTGCAGAAGCCGCTCCACGTATCAACGGGTCAGATACAATTCTTCCGTTAACAAAGGAGGTAATTATGTTTTTTTGGCGTCCAGGAGTGGACTGCCACCAGCACTCAAGCTTTATTGATCCGCATGAGACTGTTGTGGACCGCGTTTCAGGAGAGGCCCCCCATAATGAACGAAGAACGGCGGCACGATCCCCAGTGCCCTGAGTTTCAAATATTTTATTGCCATTATGATAGAGACTGAATAACACTGCAGGGTAGGCTGCTCCAAAGTCTCGCATTAACGCAGATATTTTCCTCAATTCGGAAAGGTTGCTTCGCAGAAATTTCTTACGTGCCGGGAAATTGAAAAAAAGGTCATCCACCTGCAGGCGGGTCCCTTCTTTCCATGGCAGCTGTTCATGACAGACAATACTGCCCCCCTCCGCCTTTAGAAGTCCTCCTTCGGCGGCTCCTTTAGCTTTGCTTCGAAGGTCTATTCTGCTCACAGCGGCAATACTGGCAATAGCTTCACCACGATATCCTAATGTCTTAATATTGCTCAGGTCATTAACAGTTGCTATTTTGCTAGTGGCATACCGAGTAATGACCAGGGGCATTTCCTGCCATAGGATGCCGTTACCATTATCTTCAACAACGATGGAGGACTTTCCCCCTTCAGTTAAAGTTACCAGGATGCGAGACGAATGGGCGTCAAGAGAGTTTTCCAGCGCTTCCTTCACTACCGACACTGGGCGTTCCACAACTTCCCCAGCCGCTATTTTGAGAGCAACTTCACGGGGAAGTTTAAGTATTGCCATGAGACTGTAGCTCCTCTCTGCATTGATCAGTGATTTTATACATCATCTCTAACGCCCTGAAGGGAGTCATTTTGTTGGGGTCAATTGCCGCAAGCTCCTCTATTATAGCCTGACTTGAAACAGGGAAAAGCTGTATTTGCTGGGATGTTTCCATAACTCCGCCCGATGGCTTTACCTCATCGGCGCGCTCAAAGGTTTCGAGCAAATGGAAGGCCCTTTTCAGCACTGCTGGAGGAATGCCGGCCAAACGGGCAACCTCAATGCCATATGAACGGTCAGCTGGCCCATCAACTACTTTATACAAGAATGAGATGCCCCTTTCTCCTTCATGAACGGCCATACTCAAATTTTTAAGACCATTAAGATGATCTTCCAACGCCACAAGCTCATGGTAATGGGTGGCAAAAAGAACTTTCGGTTTGGAGCCGCACCCATGATCAAGATATTCAAGCACAGCCCATGCGATGCTCATCCCATCATAGGTAGAAGTGCCACGCCCGATTTCATCCAGCACCACAATGCTTCTATCCGTTACATTGTGGAGTATATTAGCTGTTTCTATCATTTCCACCATAAATGTGCTGTTACCGCGAGAGAGCTCGTCACGAGCCCCTATACGGGTAAAGACCCTGTCCATCAATCCCATGGAGGCCTCGGCAGCTGGGATAAATGCCCCCATCTGAGCCATGATGACAAGCAATGCGGCCATTCGCAAATAGGTAGACTTGCCTGCCATGTTTGGCCCGGTAATCAAGGCTATCCTCTCTTCGTCCCCATCAAGAACGATATCGTTGGGAACAAATGGCAGATCTAGAAATGTGGCTTCTATGACTGGATGGCGGCCGCCTTCTATTTTCAGATTCAAACCGTTATTTATTTGTGGGCGGATATAGTTTCGCTCCCAGGCAACCTGAGCAAGTGAAGCAAGAACATCAATACAGCTGAGCATAGCAGCCCCATCTTGTATTTTTTGTACGTGTTCCAAGGTGTGCTGAACAAGATCTGCGTAGATCTTCGATTCTAAGCTGGCTATTTCCTGTTCAGATGCTGCCATTTTTTCTTCAAACTCCTTAAGTTCAGGAGTAATAAAACGTTCAGCCGAAACCAAGGTCTGTTTGCGAATGTAATTTTCCGGCACCTTGTCAAGGTTGCCTTTGCTGATTTCTAAATAGTAGCCGAAAATCTTATTACTTCCCACTTTCAGTTTGGGAATATCCGTTTTGGCTTTCTCTTTTTCCAAATATTGATCAAGCCACTGGTCGCCATGCTCCCGCAATTCTCTCCACGAATCGAGCTCGCTATTAAAACCGGTGCGAATTACGTCCCCATTATGCAAATGGCGAGGGACTTCATCGCACAGGGCAGAAGCCAGCAGGGTGGAGAGTGTCTCCAAACTGTTATCGGATGATATGAACTTTTCCAGTGGTGAAGATTTACAATACCCATAAACAAGAGGAATAAGAAGCAAAGTGTCACGAATGGCTGCCAGGTCCCTGGGATTTCCTGTGCCAAGGCTCAGCCTGGAAGATGCCCGTTCTATGTCTCGACATTCCCCCAGCAAATTTTGAAGCTTTTGCCGCACAACAGGATCCTGTACAAGAAATTCAACACCGTTCTGTCTCTTGTTGATTGCATCTTGATCAAGAAGAGGGCGAAGTATCCACTCCCTGAGAAGCCTCCGCCCCATTGGATTTTTACATTTATTCAGCACTGAATATAAAGTAGGGCCATCGCCGCTGACAAGTTCCAGGTTCTGTTGAGAGGCGACATCAAGATGTAAAAAATGTTTCTCGCGCAAGGGATATATTCGCGTCACATGCTGTATAGCCCCAAACTGGGTTTCTTCAAGGTAATGAAGAACCGCTCCCGCACACCCTGTATCAAAAGCCCCTTCTTCGAGGCCAAAAACCGATAAAGCAGGAACATTAAAGATCTTGCACAGCCAGCGGGCAGCCCCGTCAGGGGTAAACTGCTCTTTTGTTCTTTGGAGGATAAAAAAGTTTTGCAGTTCCACAGGAAGATCCTCTCTTTTGATCGTATCTGGAATAAGAACCTCTCCTGGATTAAAACCGGTAATAAGTGACAGAGCCTCTTCTTTCTTCAATACTCCTGCCTCGAGACATCCAGTATTTACAGAAAGCATGGCTAAAGCGATAGTGTCATCATTTAAGAGGTTTATCGAGGCTAGACGTCCCTCTTCCCCTGCCTCTTCAGGGACATAGGTTCCGGGAGTTACAATGCGAATAACCCTGCGGTCTACAAGGCTTTTTCCGTCTGGGACGCTTACCTGCTCACAAATAGCTACTTTATAACCTGCTTTAACAAGTTTTCCAAGGTAATTGTCCACAGCATGGAACGGAACGCCAGCCATAGGAATACTCTTGGAAGGGTCTCTGCTCGTCAAGGCTATATCGAGTATTTCAGACGCCTTCTGCGCGTCTTCAAAAAACATTTCATAAAAATCCCCCATCCGAAAGAATAGAAGACAATCAGGGTATTTCTTCTTCCATTCCACATATTGAGAAAGCATGGGGGTCATTTTTACATTGGGAGGAAGTATCAAAAGCTAAACACCTCTCGTATGGTCAAGATAATTCTGAAGAATAAGGGCCGCTGCAAGCTGATCCACCTTTTCTTTTCTTTTTTTTCGCGACACATTCCCTTCGAGAAGCACCTGTTGAGCTATGGATGTTGTGAACCTCTCGTCCCATAATACTATAGAAATGTGAGGATATCTTATTTTCAGTTCTGCCGCAATGTTTTTTATCTTGTCGGTTTCAGGGCCAGCTGTTCCATTAGTGCGGAGGGGGTTGCCGATTAACAGCATTTCTACATTTAGAGAGATGAGACTTTCGTCTAGTTTTAAAAGCCATTCCTTATTCATGGGGATGAAACCGACCCCCTGGGCGAAACACCCCAGGGGATCGGAAACAGCCATTCCTATCCTTTTTTCGCCAATATCAAGGGCAAGAATTCGGCCCATGTCACACTCCCATCTGTTTTTCAACGATCCCTCGCAACGCATGAAAGGCCTCGTCTATTTTCTCAGGTTTTTTGCCGCCGGCCTGAGCTATAGCAGGCTTACCGCCGCCGCCACCGCCTAGAATAACCGCTACTTCTTTTACGATTTTCCCGGCATGGGCCCCCGCCTTCATGGCTTCGTCATCAGCCATGGCAACTATCAAAACATTTTCTTCTGAGATCTGGCTTGCTAAGACAATAACTATGTTCTTATTTTTTACCTTGATACGATCGCAAAGTTCACGCAGCATGTCAGCTGAAACACCCTTAAAACTCCCCTGAAAAATGGACGTTCCGTTGGACAGAATTTCTTTTTTCACTGATTCATCTATGGCTGCTGCAAGATTGTTCAGTTTAAGCTCGTCGATCTTTCTGCCTAATCCCTTTATTTCCGCCTGCATATTCTCGACATGGGAAACCAGTTCATCTGTGGTTAATGTCAGAACATTGCAAAGGTCTTCTACTACTCTAAAAGAGTTTTGGAAGGCACGGAAGGCATTAAGTCCAGTCAATGCGGTAATCCTCCTGGTTCCAGATCCAATGCCCTCTTCTTTTATGATCTTGAAGGCGCCAATATCGCCAGTGGCATCCACGTGGAGGCCGCCGCATAATTCAGTAGAGAAATCTTTTATACGTACAACCCGTACAATATCTCCGTATTTCTCATCAAAGAGAGCTTTCGCTCCCATCTCTCTTGCCTGTTCAAGGTCGCTTTCTATTGTTTCAAGAGGAATGTTCTTGAGGATTTGCCTATTGACCATATCTTCCACAGCTGCAATCTGTTCTCTTGTCATGGATTCGAAATGGGTAAAATCGAAGCGAAGCAAGGCTTCGTTTACAAGGGAGCCCGCCTGACGAACATGGCTTCCAAGAACCTGTGACAAAGCTTCATGAAGAAGGTGGGTTGCTGTGTGGTTTCTTCGTATGGATTCCCTTTTCTCTTTATCAACAGAAGCATGGACGGCAAGACCTTCTGTAAGGACGCCTTCAAGAACTGTTACTCTATGAACAATAAGATCAGCTGTTTCAGATGTGGTGTCAGTTACACAAACCTTAACGCCCGCCGCGGAAAGAAGCCCCTGATCCCCAATCTCTCCGCCCCGTTCAGCGTAGAATGGAGATACTTTTAATACTGCCTCTCCACTTTCACCTTCAGAAAGAAAATCAACAGGCTGTCCATCTTTTATAAGAGCTACAACTTCTGTGTCCAGTTCAGAAAGCACATAGCCCTCAAAAGAAGTTTGTCCCTTTTCAGCAGCAATTTGAGAGTAAACATCACCTTTCATTTCGCTGCTTAATTGTTTGCTCGAAGCCCGAGCCCGCTCTCTCTGTTTCTCCATTTCTACGTGAAATCCTGCTTCATCCACTTTAATGTCATTTTCAGCACAAATTTCAGTTGTGAGTTCAAGAGGAAATCCGTAGGTATCGTATAGTTCAAAGGCAATTGTTCCCGAAAGAGCGTCTACATGACGTAGCCTCAGTCTGGAAATTTCCTGTTCTATAAGTTCTGTTCCCTGTTGAAGAGTCCTTCCAAAGCGTTTTTCCTCCATGCTCACAATCTGTTCTATCATGGGGCGGTTATCAAGAAGCTCCCTGTAGGGATCGGCCATGAGATCTAACACATCGGGGAAGAGTTCGAGAAGAAATGGCCGGTCAAGACCAATAAGCTTTCCATAACGAGCTGCCCTCCTGATAAGTCGGCGCAGCACGTAGCCTCGTCCATCGTTCGCTGGCAAAATGCCATCGGCAATCATGAAGGCAACAGAGCGGATATGGTCGGCTATGACCCGTACCGCAAGGTTATGAGATGGAGAAGAACCGTAGGTCACGCCTGTCATGGCGCAAATATGATCTATGAGCGGTTTAAAGAGATCAGTTTCAAAATCGGTTCGTACACGCTGCACTATGGATGTTAAACGTTCTAGCCCCATACCGGTATCAATGTTCTTTTTCGGGAGTGGAACCAGGGTGCCGTCTTCCTGAAGATCAAATTGGGTAAAAACAAGGTTCCAAATCTCAAGATAGCGGTCACAATTACAGCCAACGTCACAAGTAGGCTTGCCGCAGGAAAATTCCGGGCCCTGATCATAAATGATTTCGGAACAGGGGCCGCAAGGACCGGTGTTTCCCATAAACCAGAAATTTTCATCCTTGTCGAAACGATAGATCTTATTTTCCGGGAGGCCAACCTCGTTCCTCCACACAGAATATGCTTCTTCGTCATCTTTATAGATCGTTGCGTATAGCCGCTCAGGTTCGAGTCCTATCACTTCCGTCAGAAACTCCCAGCCCCACGTTATAGCTTCTTTTTTAAAATAATCACCCCAACTGAAATTACCAAGCATTTCGAAAAAAGTATGATGACGAGCGGTTCGCCCTACATTTTCGATATCATTTGTCCGTACACACTTCTGAGATGTCACCGCTCGTGTAAATTCCGGCTGTTGAATACCAAGATAGTATGGTTTGAAAGGGACCATCCCCGCAATGGTAAAAAGTAAAGAAGGATCATTAGGAATTAAGGAGAAACTCGGATAATGCTTGCTTCCCTTCGATTCCCAAAAATCAATGAAAAGAGAACGTATTTCTTTTCCTGTTCGCCAACGCATATATTTTTCCCTTCTTTCTCAACTCTCAAGAGATTAAAGCTTTTCTTGCCTGAGCCGCTTGTTTCAAAATTTCTTCTCGATCCACACTGGGGAATTCCCCATTAAAATAAACCCACTGCCCTTTTACCATTGTCGCTTCAACATCGGTAGAAGAGCCTGCGTAAACAATATATACGGGAAGGGTCTCTACGTCAAAGCCGAGATAGTGAGGGCGATCAAGATCGATGAGAACGAGGTCAGCATCCCAAGTTTCGCGGATAAGTCCCGTTTTTTCAAAGCCCAGTCCACGGGCTCCATTCAAAGTTGCCATGGTCAAAATTTGTTTCGCTTTTATTATTGTAGGGTCATGGCGAACACCTTTATGAATAAGGGCCCCATGACGCATTTCTTCCCATATATCGAGCCGGTTGTTGCTGGCGGCGCCATCCGTGCCGAGGGAAACAGAAATACCCTGATCGATCATTTCAGGAAGAGGCATAATGCCGCTTCCCAATTTTAAATTGCTATTAGGATTATGAACTATGGTTATATTGGAATCTTTTAACAATGGAAGTTCCTCTGGCAAGAACCATACTCCGTGGGCAAGTATGGTTCTTGGAGTATTAAGCAATCCTGTCTTTTCCAGATATTCCACTGGCTGACAATGAAGTTCGTCTCTCAGGTACTGCCGTTCCCATTCAGTTTCAAGAAAATGGGTGTGGATTCCTACGTTCCTTTCTAAAGCCAGCTCACTTATTTTTTTCATGGCATTCATGGGGACGGTATAGGGAGCATGGGGACCTAGCTGCACAGAGAGAAGTCCTTTCTTTCCATGCCAATCATCGATAAGTTTCAGGTTCTCATCGACCCTCTTCTGATCTTCACCGATGAGGCCTCTGGAAAGAGCGCATTTCATTCCCATGGCCAAAGAAACTTGAGCCACCTGATCCATTTCAAAATACATATCGCCAAAACATGTTACCCCGCAGGAAGCCATTTCTAAAAGGGCCAATGCCGTTCCCCAATAAATATATTCCGGTGTAAGGCGGCCTTCCACTGGCCAAATCTGTTCTTTCAACCACGACATCAAAGGCGTTTCTTCGCCAAGTCCCCGTAAAAGGGACATGGCCGCATGGGTGTGACCATTAACAAAACCGGGAAGAAGTAGTTTTTCCCCGTTACAGTCAATAAGGGAGACATGGCCATCGTCGATGGTGTTAGGAGCTTCTATTTTAGAAATTACCCCATTCTCTACGAGCACATCGCAGCGCAGGCCTCGTTCCATTTGTCCATCGTAAATGTATGTGTTTTGAAAGAGGTAGGTTGACATTCATTATTCCTCCCAGCTTTTCATATAAAGCTCTTGCTCCTCAGTTAACTTTTCCAGCGAAATACCAAGAGACGCCAACTTTACTTCCATGACACTCCTGTCTATTTCTTCAGGAACTGGGTGCACTCCGGCAGGAAGGGAGATGCGAGAAATATGAAGTGCGGACTCAAGTTGAAGGGCGAAGCTCAGGTCCATGATTTCTATGGGATGTCCGTCTGCACAAGCCAGATTCACAAGACGTCCTTCTCCTAAAAGATGAAGAAACCGCCCATCGCGCAGTTCATAGGTTTCAATATTCTGCCTGGTAGATTCAATGGAACGAGCCATTTCTGAGAGGTCGCGCTTACTTATCTCCACATCGAAATGGCCTGCGTTGGCAAGAATCGCACCACTTTTCATGTGCTGAAAATGCTCTTTTCTGATAACCTGTGTATTCCCTGTAAGGGTTAGGAAAATGTCCCCAAGGGAGGCTGCTTCTTCCATGTTCATAACCTGATGGCCATCCATCAGAGCTTCAAAGGCACGGTGAGGATCTACTTCCACGACAATAACAGAGGCCCCCATGCTCTGTGCCCGCATGGCTACCCCCCTGCCGCACCATCCATACCCTGCCACAACAACCCTTTTGCCGGCAATGAGCATATTGGTGGTACGCATAAGGCCATCCATCACCGATTGCCCTGTCCCGTAACGATTGTCGAAAAGATACTTGCTGTAGGCATCATTTACGGCAATCATGGGAAATTTTAGTGTGCCGTCTTCCTCCATGGCCTTGAGACGCTTAACGCCGGTAGTTGTCTCTTCAGAACCTCCCCGCACCAAAGAAATGAGCTGAGGGAATTCTGTATGAAGAGTAGCTACGAGATCAGCTCCGTCATCGATAATAATATCAGGGGCAATTCTAAGAACTGAACGTAGGTTATCATAATATTCTTTTGTTGACATTCCATAATGGCTAAAAACGTGAACCCCCTTTTCCACGAGGGCAGCACAGACATCATCCTGGGTTGAAAGGGGATTACTCCCTGCAGCCCAGACCTCTGCCCCGAGTTTATGAAGAGTTATAAGCAAACATGCTGTCTTTGCTTCGAGATGCAGGCATGCCGCCAGTTTCAGTCCATGTAAAGGAGCCTTAGGAACGTAGTCCTTGGAAAGAGTTCGAAGCACTGGCATAAATTGCCATGCCCATGTAATCTTTTTCATCCCTGCTGGTGCAAGGTTCACATCTGCAATGCGGTTTTCCATGGGGTATTTCCTCCCTAAAAATTTTATATATCAATGATCTTTTCAAGAAAGGGCGGAGTCAGAACCCCTTTTTCTGTGACGATTGCTTGTATTAGTGTATGTGGGGTTACATCGAAGGCCGGGTTCCAAACAGGAAATGACTCTGGGATCAGAGGATGGCCGGCAGGCTCCCGCACCTCGCTGCCGTCCCTTTCTTCAATTTCAATGCAAGACCCCTCGCAGGCCTCCTTATCTATGGTCGACGTTGGCGCAACCACATAAAAGGGCACTGAGTGATAGCGGGCCAGAATAGCGAGGGAATAAGTGCCAATTTTATTAGCTGTATCACCATTCAATGCAATTCTATCGGCTCCTACCAAAACAGCGGCAACAGCCTGTTTTTGCATAAGAGCACCTGCCATATTGTCACATATTACAGTAACATCAAACCCCTCCTCAAGCAGTTCCCATGCGGTAAGGCGAGCCCCTTGAAAGACCGGACGGGTTTCATCAGCATAGACCTTTATATTTTTACCATGTTCCCGTGCTGCACGAATTACTCCCAATGCTGTACCATAACCTGCAGTGGCAAGAGAACCAGCATTGCAGTGAGTTAAAACTATGCCATCCCTGGGAAGAAGGCTCTGACCCAAAGTGCCGATCTGACGATTTATAGCAATATCTTCTTCCCGAATGGCGTGGGCTTCATTAAGCAAACACGAAAAGAGTTTCTCTTCTTCTGTTCCCGCCGCAATTTGTGACATTCGATCCAGAGCCCAGAATAGATTTACAGCAGTTGGTCTCGTTCTGGAAAGCCTTTCTATGGCTCTTTCTACTTCTAACTTTCCCTTTCGTGCCCCAAGTGCCACCCCATAGGCTGCCGCAACTCCTATGGCCGGGGCGCCGCGAACTGCCAGGCTTTCTATTGCTTGCGCCACATCTTCACAAGTGTTGCAAAATATAAAAGACACTTCCCAGGGAAGAAGCCTCTGGTCTAAAACGCAGAGGTTTTTTTCTTGGTTATTCCAGCAGACCGGACAAGGCAGCATGGTCTTCGTCCTTTTCTCCAGTTTTTGTTATCTTTTCTACCCGCACATTTGATCGTCCATCTATAAAGGAAAGAATGAGTTTTTCCCGAATCTCAAGCTGATCTACAGAGGTTACCACTTCTCCTTCTTCCTTTGTACAGCTTATAAATCCTCTTCCAAGGATGGATAAGGGAGAAAGGGCATTAAGTGCGCCTGCTACAGATGATAGTGCCTGTTTTCTCCCTTCCAGGAGGGTTTTCATTAGAAGATCCATATGTCTTTTATTTTCCTGGAGGATTTTAGCCCCTCTTTCCACCATTCTGGAAGAGTGAGTAAACATGAGCTGTTGGAAATGAGCGAGGTTATCTTTTTTCTTTCTAATATCCGTCTGCATGGTTCTAGACAAAGAAGATGAGAAAAAATCTACGTGACGAATGAGGTCTATGTGGTCGGGGAAAAGACGCTCTGCCGCTGCTGAAGGTGTAGAAGCAGCGACATCAGCAGCCAAATCGCTTAAGGTCGTGTCTGTTTCATGTCCTACTCCAGTTATCACTGGGACAGGACATGACCGTATGGCGCGGATAACCCTTTCGTCATCGAAAGGGTTGAGATCATCGCGACTTCCCCCTCCCCTCACAAGCATCACTGCGTCAACATCTATGAGAGGCCTGATCTGCACGAAGGCAGAAAATATTTCTTCCGGCGCGTCGTAACCCTGAACAAGACAAGGGACAATCACAATAGAACATTGGGGAAAACGATTACGTGACACCTTCAGCACATCTTTTATAGCAGCCCCTGTCGAGGAAGTGATTACTGCCACTTTCTGCGGATAAGCGGGAAGTTTTCTTTTTAAGCGAGGGTCAAAAAGCCCCTCTTTATCAAGCCGCAAGCGTAATTCTTCCCTGGCACGAGCCGCAGCCCCTATTCCTTGAGGGGTAAGACGGCGTACATAGAGCTGATAGCTCCCCCTGGGAGGATACACTCCAACACGGCCTTCCGCCCACACTTCATCCCCTTTTCGGGGCCACTCAGGAACACGAGCAGCATCATTCTTGAAAAGAACACATGATAACCGCCCTTCATCCCCTGATAAAGTAAAATAAACATGGCCGCTTGTATGCTTTTTAATTTCAACTATTTCGCCCACAACTATAAGGTTCTGTAGTACCGGATCAGAAAAAAATAGTCCTTGAATGCGGTTTGTTACCTCGTCAACTGAGAGTTTTGGAAGGTTTGTCCCCTGCATTTTCCTCATCCTTTACCGATGGTGAAAGAGCACGTACAATTTTGCCGAGTACTCCATTGACAAATCGGCCTGACTCGTCTGTTCCAAAGGTTTTCGCCAGCTCCACGGCTTCAGAGATGGCCACAGGTACAGGGATCATCTGTTTTATAATCCCTTCATAAATAGCGAGACGGAGGGCGGCGCGATCAACGGCCACCATTCGCTCAGGCCTCCACCCTACTACATGTTTGCGTATAAGGGTATCAATTTCAAAGCGCGCTTCCCACACTCCTTTAACAAGAAGAGAAGCATAAGAAACAACATCTGGCTCCTCATCTCCAAATGGATAGAGTGAGAACATTTCATTTACCTTTTCACTATTGCGAATATCGAGGGCATATAAAATCTGTATCGCAATTTCACGAGATCTGCGTCTTTTTTGAGGAAGGATGTTCTTAGTCAACATTTACCTCCTAATGATCTGTTTAACACGATTGATGAATCGGTGCAACAAAATCTGCCCATTTTCAGAAAGAAGGAATCGAGCTATCACAAAAGTCAGCGCACCCACTACTATTGTCCACAGAACACCTCTTATGCGCATATGGATAAGGGCCGTTAGCCCCGCTGCTCCCACAGTCCATGACAAGGGGTTTTTTAAGATTTCTGGAAAAACCCTAGGTTCTATGGGCTGCTTTTCTTCAGTCCACGAAATATGGGCACCTAATCCCATTTCATTACAAGACGCTGAAATTTTCTCCTCTAGCATCTTAACTTCGAGAGTATTATGGGGATGAGGCAACGATAAAACAATATACAACGAATTCTCTGCTCTGGAAAGGGCTACTTCTTTGCATGCATAGGAAGGCAAAAGCAAGGAATTTATAAATTCTGTTATCCCTTCCCTAGAAAGACTGAGACTTCCAAGGGCTGTACTTTTCCAAAAAAGATACACTTTTAACCACCCCCGGGATTAAAGACAGGCCGGCCACAATGGCCGGCCTGTCAATCTTATAGTAAGAACTAATTCTATTTAGGCTCAGCGTCAACATCAATTCCTGAAGTAAAATCTTCTTTGGTAGGAATCTTATCTGAAGCTAGTTTTTCTGTATCGGCAACAACATTCTCTGCCGGGCGATCATTAATAAATATTCCCTGCACATTGACATTGACAGCTTTCACTGCATAACCAGTATACTGTTCGAGATTGTTTTTTACTGCCTCCTGAAGATCCCAAGCCACATCAGGAATACGAAGCCCGTATTTTACCAGTACGAACACATCCACAGTTATAAGGGGTGGAGTTACGTTCTCTTCAACAGAAACCTTTATCCCGTCAATAGCTTTGCGTCCTACTAACCCTAATTTAGAGGCTAGCCCTGGATTTGCCGGTTGCACCCCAGGGACAAGAGATAACGTTTTTCGGGCTAGTTCAGTGATGACATCTTCTGCTATATGAACACTCCCCTGAACAGAACGCTCTTCAGCAGCCATTGTCTGTTCTTCTATTGCTCCTTCTGGTTCTTTTTCTTGCTCCTGAGATTCCAGGTCCAGGGTGTTATGAACTTCATCCATCACTAACCCTCCTTTTTAGCTTACTCCTCAGCTGGTTGGGCAAAGGTCTCTCCACAGTCAGGGCATTGAAGAGCTTCGCCTTCTTCATACATTTCCGGCTGGTAGTAAAAAACATGTCCGCATTTCGGACATGCTACAGACTCATAGGCTTCATCAAATTCATTCTCTTCTTCGTCGGTTTCTTCAAAATCTTCACCCATGAACTCTGCAAAGGATCGTTCTAAAGTATCAAGGTCCTCGTCAAGAAGAGAGAAATCGTCTTCAAGCTCTTCATAAAGATCCTGCTGCTCTTCAATTAGCGCTGCATGCTCTTCAATTTCATCTGCAAGAGCTTCAAGAGCTTCAGTAACCGAGCTAAACGCTTTAGCTGCAGTTTCATCCTTCATGTTAAGCCCAGCCAACAAGCCCTTCAGATATGCTATCTTTTCTTTTGCGCTCATAGTTTGCCCTCCCAGATTCTCATTTTTTAGCCCGTTCGAGATATTCTCCAGAACGGGTATCAACAACCACTGTGTCTCCAATGTTTATAAAAATTGGCACTGTAATTGTTATTCCTGTTTCCAGTGTCGCCGGTTTCCCTCCGCTGGAAACAGTATCCCCCTTGTATCCAGGAGGAGTGTCTATAACTTGCAACTCCACGCTTTTGGGGAGATCGATTCCCATTACTCGTTCTTCAAAATACTCAATCTGTACTTCCAGGTTGTCAGTCAAATAATTAATTGCATCCCCGAGCACATCTTTATGGATATAGAGCTGATCATAGGTTCCCATATCCATGAAAACGTAGCTGTCCCCTTCCTGGTAAAGAAACTGCGCTGCTTTCTCGTCATAAATGACTCTTTCAAATTTTTCTCCGGAACGGAATGTCGTCTCTACAGAAGATCCTGTTTCGACATTTCTAAGTTTTGTGCGAATAACAGCTCCACCGCGGCCCATTTTATGATGCTGGTAATCTATTATTTCCCATATTCCATCTTGCCACTTCACTTTTATGCCCGAATAAAAATCACTGGTGTCAATAACTTGACTCATGCATTTCTTACCTCCTAGTAATATCAGAGCTTGTTATACACATGCAGTAAGGATACAGCATAAACGCTATAGATGCAAAGTGTAGAAGTGACACTTTCTGTTAAAGCCGCTTTTTTATAAGTATTTGCTATGATAGCTCTTCTTATGTATATTATGCCACATCACCTAAATAATTTATCCATGAAACTTATTATGCATTGCATGCATTTCGCGCCTATGCCCATCTGTTGACAGGTATTTATCACCATGATAGACTGCGTTATAAATTAAGAGTTTTATCCTTTAATTAGATAAAGCTGCAAAGAAGTGGGGTCTTAAGATGTCATCTTTCAAACAAATGATCCGTCTCGATAAAAACGAGAATCCCTTTTCCATTCCAGATTTTATTCAAAAGGAAATCTTTTCTGCTCTTGTACATACAGAAATAAATAGATACCCCGACGCATCGTATGGAGAAATTAAGGAGTCGCTGCGAATATTAACAGGTTTTTCACCTAAAAACTATATTTTAGGAAACGGTGGAGACGAGGTTCTCTGGCTTCTGTTTGCCGCGTACGCAGGGCCAAACGCGACCATTCTTTCTTTTTCTCCTTCTTTTTCAGAATATGCCCACTTATGCAAGGTCTTTCATGCCCGTCATGTAACAGTGCCCATCGATATGGGCGATAAGGATTGCTCTTTTGACACAGGCCTTTTCTTAGAGAAGGTCAAAAGTGAAAGACCGGCCCTAGTCCTTATAGATTCACCCAATAACCCCACCGGTAAAAATTTGCCGCAACAGTTCCTTAGAGAGGTTATAGAAAACAACGAGGGAATTACAGTGATTGATGAAGCTTATGGGGAATTTGCTCAGAAAACCTTTTTGCAATCCCTCCAGACGAAAGAAATGCCTCCGAATACTGTAATTCTTAAAACTCTCTCCAAAGCATGGGGGTTGGCAGGTATTCGTTTTGGCTACGGCATCTGTGATCCCACAGTAGCCCACGCTCTAAATACTATAAAAAGCCCTTTTAACGTCAATCAGCTTACTGCTGCTATAGTTCAAATAGTTCTGAAGTATCCCCAATTATTTGAAAATCGAAAGATGGAACTTATAAAAATCAGAGACTCTTTTATTGATCAATGTTCACGATTCCCATGGCTTAAAATTTATCCGAGTGAAGCTAACTTCGTGTTGCTTCATATTCCTGAAGAGAAAAAGTTTTTGCAGCGGTTTTTTGAAGAAAACAATGTAGCAGTCAAGTTTTTCAAGATATCCCATGAAGATGATAGTTGGATTCGAGTTTCAATTGGCCTCTCCAGCGAGATGGAAAAGGTGCTAGATTGCCTTTCTCGACTATCAAAACGTTTTGAATAACGAGGAGGTAAGGAGTATATGTCAGAAAAGTGGAAAGATCGGTTAACAGATCAACTTTGCGAAGCGCTGCTCTCGTTAAACTCTGTTGATGAAATGTATGGGTTTCTCGAAGACGTAGCTACCATTGGGGAAATACGTGCCTTGGCACAACGCCTTGAAGTGGCTAGACTTCTCGACGAAGGATACACCTATCCTCAAATTGCGCAACAAACCGGAGCGAGCACTGCAACCATAAGCCGAGTAAAAAAGTTTCTCGAGTACGGAGCAGACGGATATCGCGCTGTCTTGGGAAACCTCAAAAAATCCGAGGAAACAAAAGAAGTGCAATAGGCGGCCAGAAGGCCGCCTATTGCACTTCTCCATTTATTACAAAAGCACATAAGTCGTTTACAGAACATTTATCGCATCGGGGCTGCCTTGCGAGACAGATATTTCTTCCGTGGGTAATGATATTAATGTGGCCACCCAGGTAACGCTCTTCTGGAACTACCTGCTCTAACATTCCTTCTATTTCTTCTGGTTTACAACGATCATGGGCCCAGCCAATCCTCTTAGAAAATCGGTGGATATGGGTGTCTACTGGGAAAGCAGGATACCCGAGATCAAATAGCAGCACACATGCCACAGTTTTTGCCCCCACTCCAGGCAATTTGAAAAGAAAAGCCCTTGCCTGTTCGCGGCCACGCTTTCGAAGCTCTTTTATGGAGTAGCTGCCAAATGCGTCTTGTACAGCTACAAGAATTTCTTTTATTCTTTTCGATTTGATATCGGATAGACCTGCGACCCGTATGGCTTCTTTTATTCGTTCAGTATCAGCCTGTGCAACTTCTTCCCACGTTGGGTATAGTTGTCTTAAACTCTCGTAAGCCCTGTCTCTGTTCCTATCGTTCGTATTCTGGGACAGAAGGGTTAATATGAGCCCATCCAAAGGCTCTTCATGGCGAAGATCCGGAGGATTTTTCTCCATATTCCAGCAAAGTTCAAGACGAT
The DNA here is from genome assembly GCF_001896635.1 of Aminobacterium sp. EBM-42. Taxonomy (NCBI): domain Bacteria; kingdom Thermotogati; phylum Synergistota; class Synergistia; order Synergistales; family Aminobacteriaceae; genus Aminobacterium; species Aminobacterium sp. EBM-42. Next base: position 153,384 of record NZ_MPPC01000010.1, on the reverse strand, counting down.
CTAAAACTTTAGCGACATGAAACGAATTTGGGAGAGATTTGCAAGCTTTTTCCTTCAATGGGCTCCCCCGGTCAAGCTTTTGAGGTGTCTTTCTCATTCTCTGATGACGCACCATATTTCTTCTTCAGCTTCGCGGCTTCTTCCATCCACGTAACAAGCTGCTTTTTCACAAGACCATGCACGGAATCCTCAGGATACGCACCCTTTTCGTCAGGCACTCCTGCCGGTTTACCTGTAAGGATCTCTACCCCCTGGTCAATAGTTTCCACTGCCCAGATATGGAATTGACCCTTTTCTACGGCATCCAGCACATTCTGGCTTAACATTAAGTGAATAGTATTGGGCGCCGGGATCATGACACCCTGAGTTCCCGTCAGGCCACGATGCTCACAGTACCTGTAGAATCCTTCTATTTTCTCATTTACTCCCCCTATGGCCTGCACATTCCCAAACTGGTCCACAGAGCCCGTCACCGCTATATCCTGCCGCAGCGGGAGGCCGGAGAGAGCTGAAAGCAGGCAGTATAACTCGGTAGAGGATGCGCTATCCCCCTCAATCTCTCCATAGGTCTGCTCAAAAGCTATACGAGCTGAGAGGGAAAGAGGCATGTCCTGAGCATATTTCCTTCCAAGGTAGCTGGTAAGAATCATTAGCCCCTTATTATGGATAGGCCCCGTTAATTTCACTTCTCGCTCAATATTTACAATGCCTTCCTGCCCCATGTAGACATTTGACGTGATCCGCGAGGGGTGTCCGAAAGCATAATCCCTCAGATCGATAACAGAAAGTCCGTTGATCTGCCCTACCAGGGAGCCTTCCGTCTGAATATTGATAACTCCCTCTTCATAGGCTCTCTGGATACGCTCCTGAATAAGGTTGCTTCGAAATCTTTTTTCTTCTATGGCCTTATAAACGTGACGATCTTCAACGAGAGTCGCATTCTCAGAAAGAGCCCATGCCGTGGCTTCTACAATAACCTCTATTATCTTATTGAATTCCGTTGTTACACGATTCTGATGCTCTGCCAGACGACCTGCCCATTCTATAACCTCCGCAACCGCTTTTACAGTGAATGGTATTTTCCCCTCATTACGTACGAAACCACAGATAAATTGGGCCATCTGCTGCTCTGATTCAAAAGTACGCGGCATATCCCTATCAAATTCGGCCTTGATCTTAAACATCTTAAGGAACTCGGGATCGTAATATTGCAACAAAGCGTAGAGATAGGGCGTTCCCACCATAACAACCTTAACGTTAATTGGAATAGGCTGAGGTCGAAGGGAGGAAATGGGAATTGCCCCATACTGCTCCCCAAGGTTTTCAATGGTCGCTTCTCCTGTTCTAAGAGCACGCTTCAACGCTTCCCAGGACATGAAGTTGAGAAGTACCTTTTCAGCATCAAGCACGAGATATCCGCCATTTGCCTTCTGAAAGGCGCCAGATACAATCTTATGGAAGTCAGTGTAAAGGTAGCCTTGACGGCTTTCATACTCCACTTTACCTGTCAGATTATAATAAGTGGGGTTGGTTTCCCAAATCACAGGCACGCCGTTTTCAGGGTCATTGGCTACAAAGACATTTATGGTGTACCGGCTGAAGTCTATTTCCGTTGATTCGTCTTTTGCTGCCGCAACGAATATATTGAAGTTGCTGATAATATCTTCGGCCAGGGCATCGATCCACTTGCAGAGGATCTCAGTGGTTCCATACTTTTCTTTAACATCCTGCAGGTAGGGGGTAATAGCGGAACGGCAAATTTCCGCTTCCAGTTTGCCAATCTCTTCTTTTAAGGCTTTTTCAAGATCACGGATTTTACGCAGGGTGTCGAGAGTCCTTTGAGAGATCTCTTCTGATTTTCCCTGCAATTCCTTCTGTTTCTCTTCAGAGAGAGATTCAAATTCCTCCTGCTGCAATTCTCTTTTAGACACATCACCTGATTCCGTAGTTTCTTCGATCATAGGAATATTGACAAAGCCCTGAGGAGTTCGTTTAAGAGCGAAGCCTTTCTCACCTGCCCAGGCCCGCACCTCTTCCATAAGCCCATTGACCTGCTCCTGAAAGTTTTTTACAAGCTGGGCTTTGGCATCTTCATACTGGCTCTTCTCGAAGGCTTTACTGATCGCTATTTTAAGCTCACTCAGCAGTTCTTCGAATGCAGATCCCATTTCCTTTCCTTTTCCCGCTGGTAAATTTATGGCCAGCGGTCGACTGGGATCACTAAAATTATATGCGTAGATCCAGTCATCTGGCGCTGGTTTCTCTTTGGCACTTTCATGAAGTCGCTGAAGAGAGTAGCTCGTGCGGCCACTCCCTGGATTTCCAAGAACAAAGATGTTATAACCTTTACTTTCCACAGACAAACCAAAGGAAATAGCTTGCACTGCCCTCTCTTGTCCAATAAATTTTTCCAGACATTCTATATCATCTGTTGTTTTAAAGGAAAGGGCGCTAATATCAGTTCTTTTCCTCAGTTTCTCTAAAGGTAGTTTGTTTTTATTGATTACTGACACGGGGACACCTCCTCCGATGAGATAATAATTCCTCCGCCACAAACAACGTCTTTATTATACAGAACGAGGGATTGTCCTGGAGCTACAACTGGACAAATTTCCACTCCTCTAACCACCATGGCTTGTTCCGTCACACTCTCTATCATTACTGAAAAGGGGCGAGTTCTGTATCTATGCTCAGCCATGTAAAAAGCTCCTTCAGTTAAATAGCGATACATCACGGGTGCTTCACACCAAATACGCAAAGAAGAAAGCTCCTTTTTACGTGAGACACGCAAAATATTATGAACTATATTTTTAGAAACTACAAACCAAGGACCCCCAGGCAAACCTAAACCTTTCCGCTGCCCGATGGTGTAACGCCACAACCCGTTGTGAGTTCCGATTTCTTTGCCGCTTTCATCCATAATACTGCCCGGCTGGCATGTCTTCTTATCACTCAAATGAAAATTTAAAAAATCGTCAAGACCTTCCGGCGCAAAACAAACATCCTGACTCTCCTTTTTTTGAACCACCCACTCTGGCAAAAACGACTTGGCTATCTCCCGAACTTCCTCCTTGCGAAGATCGCCAAGGGGAAAAACAATAGAACTCAGCCACTCCCGAGGAAGGCGATACAACATGTAACTTTGGTCTTTTTTTTCGTCAACTCCGCGTGCTATGGCAGGCCCGCTTTCTTCCTCCACTATACGGGCATAATGGCCTGTAGCAACGTATGGAATAGCTTTTTGCTCTGCAAGAAAAAACAAGAGTTTAAACTTGACAGAAGGGTTACAAAGAATACATGGATTGGGCGTCATTCCCTTCTCATAAGCAGAAAGAAGTTTCGTTAACACGTTTTTTTGAAAGAGTTCCCGGCCATCGTAAACTTCGAATTTTATGTCAAGTTTCTGGGCCAGATCTGCGGCCTGTCTTTCAGCAACGCTTTCATCTGCTCCTGAAAGGGCGAAAAAAACTCCCACTACCTCATACCCCTGTTTTTTTAAAAGAAGAGATGTGACTGCGCTATCAAGACCGCCACTCATCCCTACGAGAACTTTTTTCTTCATTTTTTCACCTAGAATTCTGTAATGAACTTACGCAACTGGGCAATTAAAGTTGGAAGAAGCGCCGCACAGAAAACTATCCCCCACTCTTCCAGTTGAAGGGGGACAATTCTTAATACCTCCTGAAAAAGAGGAATGTACGTAATACTAATTTGAAGTGATATGGATAAAGCTATTCCACACAAGAGCCACAGATTCTGCCATAATTGCGATGGGTATCTGAAAAGGCTCTGCTTCCGCACACTTACGACAAAAAAGAGCTGAGCCAGAACCAAAGTATGGAAACTGATCTCTGTTGCCCTTACAAAATCTCCTTTATGATACCAGAGAGACCAGTAATACGCCGCAAAAACACCGGAAGTGATAACCACACTGTAGAAAAGAATCAATATCTTGTGGGTTCCTGTAATTATACCTTCATCTCTGCTTTTAGGCTTACGGTCCATAATGCCTGGCTCTGCAGAATCAAGAGAAAGAGCGAGGGCCGGCAAAACATCTGTTACTAGATTGATCCAGAGAATCTGAAGGGGAATGAGTATAGCCGGCAGTTTCATTATAATGCTGATGAAGACTGTCAAGACCTCGCTCATGTTGCAGCAAAGTAAAAAGAGTATGGCTTTTCGAATATTATCAAAAATGCGGCGGCCTTCTTTTACAGCTTCCACTATAGTATTGAACCGATCGTCCTGCAGAATAATGTCAGATGCCTCCTTACTCACTTCCGTTCCCTGAATGCCCATGGCAATCCCAACATCCGCCTGCTTCAACGCTACGGCATCGTTCACTCCGTCACCTGTCATGGCAACGACTTCTCCCGCTTTTTGAAGTCCCTTCACTATTTTTAACTTGTGTTCCGGCGCAACTCTTGCCACAACTGCCACTTGACCAGCCTGGGCAGCAATTTCATTTTCCGACATCCTTTCGAGATCTGCACCTGTCAGAGACGTCTTGTGGGTATCTTTTAATATACCAATCTCCTGAGCTATGGCTTCCGCGGTAACACGATGGTCTCCCGTTATCATAATAACGTGTATGCCGGCCTTATGGCACAGAGATACTGCTTCGGGCACTTCTTCTCTAGGGGGATCATCTATTCCCGCCACTCCTAAAAAAACAAGGTCTTCCAATGAGGAACCCCAAGCCATCGCTATGGTACGCATTCCTTTTGAAGCAAGCTCCCTTACCTTGGCATACCATTCCTCCCGCGATTCTTCGGTGAGGGGGATCGCACCTTCTTCAGACCAGATAGCGCTGGAATCATTCAGTATCCGCTCTGGAGCCCCTTTCACTGCGACCCCATTCTCATGCCATGTAACCATTCTCATAGCTTGAGAATCGAAGGGTTCTTCCTTTATCCGAGGAAAGCTTTTTCGTAAAGACACGATGTCCTCTCCCGCATAGCGCAAAAGAGCTACTTCCATAGGGTCGCCAATTCCTTCGTCCTTTGAAAGAACAGCATCGTTACAGAGTACCGCTGTTCGAAGAAAAAGAGAACTTGCCAAAGGATGGACAAGCTCTGCCGTTCGAACTGTCATGTTATTCATAGTGAGGGTGCCCGTTTTATCTGTACAGATTACAGTGGTGGAACCCAGGGTCTCTACCGATGCAAGATTCCGTACCAGTGCATTGATTTTGGCCATTCTATGAACGCCGAGGGCCAGGGTCATGGTGGCAACAAAGGGAAGACCTTCTGGAACTGCCGCTACTGCTAGAGCAATGCCGGTTTCAAGCATAGAAACAAAGCCTCGCCCCTGAAAGATGCCTATCCCTACAATGATTGTCGCTATGGCAAGGGTTGCCCAGATAAGGAATTGACTGAATCTTGCCAGACGTTCTTCTAAGGGTGTAGACTGAGCGGCCACATGCTGCAGCATTTTCCCGATTCGCCCTATTTCGCTATCCATACCAGTATTGAAGACCAGAGCTCGAGCAGTGCCTTTTACAACGCTCGTCCCGGCATATACGCAATTCTTTCGGTCAGGAAGCAATGTTTCATATGCCAAAGTTTCTGTTATTTTTTCGATGGGCATGGATTCTCCCGTCAAGGCTGCTTCGTTCACCATAAAGTTAGATATTTTAAAAAGCCGTCCGTCTGCCGGAATCACATCCCCAGCTTCCAGAATTAAAATATCACCAGGAACCACGTCCTTCGATTGAATCAATGCGGGCCGGCCATTCCTCAACACACGGCAATGGGGAGATGTCATGGCTTTCAAAGCTTGCAAAGCCCGTTCTGCCCTGTATTCTGTAAGAAAACCAATAACCCCATTAATAATGATTACCACAACTATCGCACTTCCATCGAGAGTTTCTTTCATCACAAAACTGATAATGGCAGCCGCTGTCAGAAGATAGACCATAGATGTGGTAAACTGCCGTAATAAAATTTTCCACCATGGAACGGTTTCCGTTTCTTCCAGTACATTCGCACCGTACTTTTCCAGGGCCAGTGCGGCCTGCCTGTCGTTTAGCCCCCCCTCGGGAAGTGTCCCGAGTTCGTTCATAAGATGCTCTGCTGATGCAGCGTGAGGATTCCTATTCATGTAACTGTCTTCCTTTCTCCATCCCAAGCCCCTTAGTATTCAATGCCCCGTCGACCCGTTATCCCCTTCTGAAAAGGATGGCGAATTTCTTTCATTTCAGTTATCAGATCAGCGTATTCCAGCAAGGCTACTGGCGGATTCCGCCCTGTCAACACCACTTCCACGAAGGGAGGGCGCTTTTTAAGAATGTCTATAACTTGATCCAGTTCGACAAGTTCGTAGTCAAGGGCAACGTTTATTTCATCTAAAATAACAATATCAAAAAGTCCTTTTTCAATCCATTTTTTTGCCAGTTCGAGCCCTCGTTGGGCTTCTTCTATATCAAATTGCAAAGGGGAGCCCTTTTTAACAAAATCAGGGCGTCCTGTCTGAACCAATTGAATCTCTGGGAAGCGGGCTAAACTGGCAAGTTCTCCATATTGGGGCCAGCCCTTCATAAATTGAATGATCCCGACTTTCATGTTCCATCCCGCAGCTCTTATTGCTAGTCCTAGAGCAGCAGTTGTCTTCCCTTTCCCATCGCCCATATAGACCTGAACAAAACGCCTGACCACTGTATTTTTACCCATTTTGATGGCAAAGCTCCTTTATTTCATATATTTGGCCCTTGAGCCAAAGCTTTCTCTGTTTTAAAATGCCTTGAGAACGGAGGTTTGTCAATGCACAATATCTCGACTTTTCTTGTTACAGGAATAGTACAGGGAGTAGGATTTCGGCCATTTTGTGCCCGACTGGCCGAAGACATGGGGCTTGGCGGCTCAGTCAAGAACACCTCCGATGGGGTTGTCATAAAGTTGCAAGGTTCCCAAACCCAAATCGAAGCTTACCTTCAAAGACTACAAAAAGAAAAACCTGAGGCCTCCCACATATCATCTATAGACCTGCTTTTTCAGGAGGACAGTTGTGAAGAAAAGGGAAACTTTGTTATAGAAAAAAGTCTGCGTCTTGAACATCAACGGGTGCTTATACCTCCTGATATCGCTACCTGCAATGATTGTCTCAGAGAAATGAGAGACCCATCAAACAGGCGGTATCGGTATCCCTTTATCAATTGCACTAACTGTGGGCCCCGATACACCATCATAGAAGATCTACCTTATGACAGACCATCTACCACCATGAGATCTTTTGCTATGTGCCCTCAATGTCATTTTGAGTATACTCGGTCATCTGATCGAAGATATCACGCACAACCTAACGCCTGTTTCGATTGCGGCCCCTCTCTCTACCTCATTGATAAAAACGGCAGGGTCGCGGCCGAGGGTGAAGAGGCCCTTCAGATCTGCTGCTCACGGTTAAAAAAAGGGGAAACAGCTGCCATTAAAGGGCTAGGAGGGTTCCATCTCGCCTGTGACCCTTTCAATAGTGAGGCTACGCAAAAGCTGAGGCGACGTAAAAACAGAAAAGACAAACCCTTCGCTTTAATGGTTTCAGATCTTGCTCGGGCCAAACAACTTGTCTATCTGACAGGGACAGCAGAAAAACTTCTTACATCCTCAAAACGACCAATTGTTTTGTGCCCCGCCAAGAGAAATAGCGGTCTGTCTCCATTGGTGGCCCCTGGACAGAATGCCCTTGGCATCATGTTGCCCTACACACCCCTTCACCATTTGTTGCTAGAGCACTTCGATGCCCTTATTATGACAAGCGCCAACATGAGTGACGCCCCCATTATTTCTGATAACAACGAAGCCCAGGCGTCCCTTTCTGACCTCGCTGACTTTTTCCTTATGCACAATCGGGATATCCACATGGCCATCGATGATTCTGTCATTGCATCCCAGGGGCAAGAGTACATAGTGCTGCGCCGGGCTAGAGGATTTGTTCCTATCCCCCTTGCATCTCTTCATAAGGGACCAGTAATAATTGCTGCAGGGGCGGAGATGAAATCCACATTTACACTGACCCAGGATAACACCATCTTCCCAGGACAATATCTAGGCGATCTCAAACAGATAGGGACAATAGTCTATTATAAAAAGGCATTAGAGCATTTTCTTAAGCTTTATAATTTGCACCCAGAATATCTTGTCTACGATCTTCACCCCCAATATATTTCTGGTCCACTCGCCCGAAAGGTGATAAAAAGACCCTTTAATGCAACTCTTGGAGTACAGCATCACCATGCCCATATGGCAGCATGCCTTCTTGAAAATCGCAGGGAAGAACCGACTATAGGAGCAATCTTTGATGGCACCGGGTATGGAGATGACGGAACGATATGGGGTGGAGAATTTTTAGTGGCAGATATGAAATCCTATGAGCGTAAGGGCTCACTGCTGCCTTGCCCACTTCCAGGGGGAGAAAAGGCTGTGCTTGAACCGTGGAGATACGGCCTGGCTCTTTTAACATTAACCCTGGGAAATGAAGAGGCAATAGCGCTTTCTGGTCAAATTTGGCCTGAAAAGAAGAGTCTGCTACCGAGTCAGCTCGCTATAATGAATGCTTCCCCTATAACCACTTCTTGCGGACGTTTCTTTGACGGTGTATCCGCTCTATTGGGTTTCTGCACCGACATTTCCTACGATGGACAGGCGGCAATGGAGCTCGAAGGACATGCGAAAGGAGAATCTATTGCTCCCTTTGAAATTCTGGAAAAGGACGATTTTTTGTCTTTGGACTGGCGTCCCGCATTGAAATGGATGGTAGAAAACCGCCAACACCATAGAAAGGAATCCCTTGCAGCCGCATTCCATGGAGGGCTTGCTCTTGGCACGGCTAACCTGTGTTTGCGCATCTCTGAGCGAACCGGGATAAAACACGTAGCCCTATCAGGCGGAGTGTGGCAGAACAGGAGGCTCCTGGTTCTGACTCTTTCCTATCTTCGCAGAAGGGGACTTCTCCCACTTACCCATCATCTGCTTTCTCCAAACGATGAGAACGTTTCTGTGGGACAAGCGGCCATAGGCATGGCCCACTGGGCAGTGCCAGGTCTTGAATATGTGCAGAGTGGGCAATAAAAAGGAGCTGCTTCGTCAGAAACAGCCCCTTTACAGTTTCATTCAAAATAAATGTTTCTTATTGATGGTTAGCCTCATATTCAGGTGCATAGTCTATGCCACTGATAGTACATAGTTTTTTAGGGTGATGAATGGCCTCTACATATCGCACAGTACCGCTTTTCGAGCGCATTACCATAGAGAAGGTACGAATGCGACGCCCTTCATAACGAACCCCCTTCAAGAAATCACCGTCTGTAACGCCAGTGGCAGCAAAGAAGACATTGTCTCCTTTAACGAGGTCGTCTAGGGTAAGCACAGCATCAAGATCAAGCCCCATGGCCCTGCTCTCTTCAGCTTCCTTCTCATCCCTTACCCAAAGTTTGCACTGCATATTACCCCCAAGACATTTAATGGCACAAGCAGTAATAACAGCCTCCGGAGAGCCTCCTATCCCTACGAGAAGGTCTGCGCCACCCTCTTCCTTGCAAGTCAAAAGAGCTCCTGCCACATCTCCATCCGGAATCAGCTTTATACGTGCCCCTATTTGGCGTATGCGGCTTTTTATCTCATCGTGACGGGGTCGATCTAGAACAACAACTGTTACGTCTCCAACAGATTTAGCTTTCTTTTTAGCTACCCTCTTAATATTCTCTTCGATGGGAGCCTCTATATCTATGACTCCGGCCGCATCGGGACCGGTAGCTAGTTTGTTCATGTAAAAAATATTCCGGGGATCATACATGGTTCCTTTTTCAGAAAGGGCCACTACGCTAATTGCACCAGGAAGCCCCATGGCCGTTAGGCGGGTGCCATCTATGGGATCAACGGCAATATCCACTTCGGGGGAAACCCCGGAACCCAGGCGTTCGCCATTGAAAAGCATGGGAGCCTCGTCTTTTTCTCCCTCTCCTATGACTACGGTCCCATCCATAGCTATCGTATTCAGCATATAGCGCATAGCTGTAACGGCAGCCCCATCAGCTTCGTTCTTATCTCCCCTGCCCATCCAACGGCCGGCAGCCATAGCAGCAGCCTCTGTTCCTCGCACCAGTTCAAGAGCCAGATTTCGTTCTGGAATCGCCATAATTTATCCTCCTAATCTTATTCTTGAATCTGAGACGGTTCAGTAAATCTTGAAAAGACCTCATCTACAGCACTCAAATAGTAGTCAATGTGGAATAGGCTATCAAGTTCTTCCCTTAAAATATATTGATTAACTCTATTGTCAGCCCATAGAAGGTCTGCAAAGGTTCCTTCTCCGCGCCAGCATTTCATAGCATTTTCCTGTACCACTGCGTAAGCTTCTTCCCGAGCCAGCCCAAACTTTTCAACAAGTTCAAGCAAAACCCTCTGACTAAAAACAAGCCCCTTCATCTTTTTAAGGTTGGCCATCATATTTTCAGGTTCTACGTCAAGGCCTTCCACAATCTGGGACATTTTCTGCAGCATATAAGTAATGAGATGGAAGGCATCCGGCCAGATTATCCTCTCTACGGAAGAATGACTGATATCCCTTTCATGCCAGAGAGCCACATTCTCCATGGCAGCTGCGGCGTATCCCCTCAACAAACGGGCCATTCCCGTAAGCCTTTCGCAAAGGATCGGGTTTCTTTTATGGGGCATGGCTGAAGAACCTTTTTGCTTTTTGCCAAAAGGTTCGAGAGCTTCAAGAACTTCTGTCCGTTGAAGGTGACGAACCTCCACGGCCATGCGTTCAATAGCTGCGCCAAGAAGGGCCAGAGCATTCATGACATGAGCATGTCGATCCCGCTGAAGAATCTGGGTTGATATCGCCGCAGGCTGAAGATCAAGAATTTCGCAGACACGCCTTTCTATGCGGGTGGGGCAATGGGCATAAGTACCTACGGCACCAGAAATCTTACCGTAGCTGATCTGCTCCCTGGCTTGTCCCAGACGTTGTTTGTCTCGAAGCAGTTCATAATACCAATTTAAAAGTTTCAATCCAAAGGTCATGGGTTCAGCGTGAATTCCGTGGGTTCGCCCAACACAGGGGGTATATTTGTGTTCAACCGCGCGTTTCCATATGAAAGAAAGAAGTCTGTCTACCTCTATTATGACAACGTCAAGTGATTCTTTAAGCAATAATGATGAAGCTGTATCAAGCACATCACTGCTAGTGAGGCCTAAATGAATGAAACGGCCGCAGGGGCCAACTTTTTCTGCCACCGCTGAAACAAAGGCGATCATGTCATGATGAACCTGATTTTCTATCTCGTAAATCCTCTCTATATCGAAATCTGCTTTTTTTTCAATTTCTTCCAGGGCTTCCCGAGGAATGAGCCCATCTTCCGTCCAGGCTTTACATACAGCCAGTTCTACCTGGAGCCACGTTTTATATTTGTTATCATCAGACCAAATTTTTTTCATCAATGGAGTTTCATATCTATCAATCATGAACGTTATCTCCTCTCCGACATTTCCTTAGACCAGATATCCCTGGCTTTCAACAGAAAAGCATCATAACGCCCACTGGCAAAATCAGGGAACGTATAATCAAAGGGAACCCACCGCTTAAAGCGGTATCTCATTGTGACCTCTGCAAAAATCCCATCAGAAATATAAATACGATGGGCATGGTCCTTAGTGGAAGCCAGCACAAGCCTAGCTCCATTGACATACCCCGGATCAATATTCACAGTTCGTATGGTTCGGTTTTCAAATGCCTTGCTGCTCTCTTCTTCAATAGAACAGCTCTCTTTTTTCCATCGGACAATATCTCCTCCGTGGCGAAGTCCCTTAAAAGAAAGAAACTGCCGATAGAGAGTTGGAGCTATGTCATGGTAATAATTTGTAAGATCAAAAGGAACAGGTTCACTCTCTGCGTCAATCTCGCCCCAAACCGCAGTAACTTTTTCTATTACCCATTCTCGCCATCTCTCGTCAGGGTACAGAACTCCCGTGATCAATTTCACTGGATAAAACATACAGAGGACTCCTTTTATACGTTATTTCCGTTATTTTCAAGCAACGCCCGCACAAATTCCTGGGGTTCAAACAGCCTCAGATCATCCACACTTTCGCCAAGACCTATATATCTGATCGGCAAAGCAAGACGGTGGGCTATGGCAAGGATGACGCCACCTTTTGCAGTGTTGTCATATTTCGACAAAATCACTCCATTCAGGCTGAGAGCCTTATGGAATGATTCGGCCTGGGCAAATCCATTCTGCCCCATAACGGCATCAAGCACTAGAAGGTTTTCCATAGAATCCCGCCCCACTTCGCGCTCAATAACACGGACAATCTTTGTAAGTTCCTCCATCAGATTATGTTTTGAATGAAGCCTTCCTGCTGTATCGATAATCAAAACATCCGCTCCAGAAGCCCGAGCTGCCTGAAGGGCATCATAAGCGACTGCGGCAGAATCGCTTCCCTGCTGCTGGGCAATAACGCGGCTTCCCGTACGCTCACCCCATATTTTCAGTTGATCGATAGCAGCAGCTCTAAAGGTATCGGCTGCGCCTAAAATAACCTTTTTACCCTGTCGATGGAACTGTTCCGCTAATTTTGCAGCAGTAGTAGTCTTACCACTGCCATTCACTCCCACGAGCACGATGACTTTAGGTGATTTGTCAAGGACAATTTCCTTGCCCATTCCATCAACAGCTACAAGGCGTTCTGTCACTAAGTCGATAAAATACGCTATTAGCTGGTCAGGCGTTTTCAGGCCTTCCCGCTTCACAGTTTTTTGAAGCTCTTCGATCAATTCTTCTGTAAGATCAATACCTACGTCGCCAGATATAAGAATTTCTTCTAGGCTGTCCCAAAATTCTTCATCTATTGTGGAGCCTGAAAAAAGTGAAACCAACCCGCCGCTCCAACGATTTTTTACCTCTTTCAGGCTATCTTTTAATTTACTCCAAAGAAACATTCGCTCCACCTCACACCACTAATCGTCTTTAGACGTATCTGTTTTTTCCGGCCTTTTTTTTCTCAAGGGCCGTTTGTTTCGGGGACGGCTCCGTTCTTCTCCCGAACGGGTTATTTTGTTTCGGGGGTTTTTTTCTTTTTTCCCCTCCGCCCCACCACTCCCAGACTGTGGTTTCTTTTTGCGTTTCCGTTTCTTTTTATTTCTGGCATTATTTTCTTCTTTTCCTCTATGCCTTTCTTTTTTCTCTTTTATATTTTCGTCCTCTTCCTGAACATCTGCAGGTTTAAAGGCTTCTGCATCTGTAAGGACTGTCGCTGCCAAACGTTCTTCTTCTATATCATGATTGAATGCAACGAGCACTCCCTCTTCTGGTAAAAGGGAAGGGGTTTCGAGAATAGACGATTCCCAGTTTTCACCCTTCATGACCGTTTCCTTGAAGTTTTCAAAGTCTTTTACAGATACTAGTACTTCAGTCCCTTCGGGAGTCCTTGCTCGAAAAGCGCTATGGGCCAGGTCGACGCCAAGTATAATATAAACACCTTGAGGAGCTTTAATCTTCGCTCCAGGATTGGGAAGATCCTTCCAAAGACACCCGTACATCTGATGTTCATAGGCCATACAACACATGAGCCGCCCACAAACGCCAGATATTTTGGTGGGGTTAAGGGCAAGATTTTGCTCTTTTACCATTTTTATACAAATGGGATCAAATTTATGCAGCCAATATCCGCAACAACATTCTCTTCCGCATGGCCCCAGGCCGCGCACAGTTTTAGCTTCATCACGAACTCCAATTTGGCGAAGTTCTATCCGCGTTTTAAATTCCCGAGCAAGGTCACGAACATAGGCCCTGAAATCCACCCTCTGTTCTGATGTGAAATAGAAAAAAAGTTTTTTGCGGTCTAATAAATATTCAACATCTACCAACTTCATAGATAGGTCATGCTGGGAAAGAAGCTCTCTCGCCTTAACAAGAATAGCTTCCTCTTCTTCCCGCTGAGTTTGTGCCATCTCTTCATCCTCTTCCGTCGCAGTGCGTACAAAAGAGATATTTTGCAACATAGGTTCCCCACCCTTGGGCTGTCCATCGCAGAGATCCTCGCAACATGTATTTCGATAGCGGTCCTCCTGCTCTTCAGAAATTGGGCCGCCCACAATAGCCAGTTCTATCCCTCTCATTGTTTCAGCAACAATTTTTTCCCCTTTTTCCAGGGTGAAGGCTGTGTCTTCTATGTTTACTAAACCTAGGTATCTTGGTTTACCAAAGATTGTCAAATACATGTTCAAACGCAAAACCCTCCTTGAGTGATAATAATATAAGATCAAGCACCATCCCCTGTGGAAGTTTGCGGCTTTCACATATGAGACGTAACCTATCGACCCGGGCAGCAAGAGAGGCTTGTCCCTCTTCAATGGCCCATGTTTCCCAACAATGAAGTTGTTTCTCCAACTCTTCTATAGTCATAGTTTCCCCACTTTCAAGCCATTTTTTCCAGCTTCTCTCTGCTGATGGAATTTCTTCTGGCTCAAAGCGTTCTTCATGAGCTAAAGCGAGATTCCAGCATCGGCTCTTTAGTGTTGGTAAAAATTTGTCATTTTCCAAAAGGAAAAGAATAACTCCGTGTTCTGGCGGTTCTTCAACTATTTTCAACATGCTATTGGCAGCTGGAAGTAATAGAGTGTCCGCTGACTGAATAACTACAAGCCGACAAGAGGCAACCACCGGATAAAGAGAAAGTTCTACTGCTATCTCCCTGCACTCGCTGATGGTAGGCGCCTTTTCTAAGGAACCCGAAAGGACGAGATCAGGGTGGGTTTTCTCGTGCCAGGAACAGCACGAGAGACACTGTCCGCATGCATTCTTCTTTTCACATAGGAGAAGCCGGGCAATATCAATTGCTATCTTTTCATGATACTGCTTAGGCGCTGACAGCGCCAAGCTCTGTGGAAACCGATTTCCCTCCAAAGCTTTTTTCAGTTCAGACCACATTAGGCTTGATGTCACGAAACATGTTTCTTTTTCGTTCATTTCGATAGATGGACCTCCACAACTTTCCATATCTGTGCCGATACTTCCTCGGTTGGCTGCGAACCGTCTATTCGCACTATCCTATGGGGGAAACGCTTTGAAAGCTCTTTATATCCTTCACAAACCCTGTTAAGGAACCCGTCTGTTTCGGACTCTATGCGATCAAAATGCCCCCTTGTGGTTTTTATCCTGTTTATTGCCACGGGAAGGGGCGTGTCTATCCATAATGTAAGATCAGGTTCGGGGAAAGAACACCATGCGAAAAGGTCTTCTACTTTCTCTTCCGGCAAGCCTCTTCCCCAGATCTGGTAGGCTCGAGTGGAGTCGGTATAACGCTCACATAAAACAATCTGGCCGCACGAAAGGGCTGGAGATATAACCTGACTCACATGTTCACAGCGATCAATTACAAAAAGGAACAGCTCGCTTAGTTCGTGGCGTAGATCCTTCTCCAAAAGAAGTGTTCGCACAAAATCTCCATGAACCCATCCTCCCGGCTCACGAGTCCAGAGCACAGGCTCCTTTTTCTTCTGTTGCAACTGTTCTTTTAAAAAGGCTGCCTGGGTGCTTTTGCCGCAACCGTCAATCCCCTCAAGGGTTATAAACATCGTTATTTCCTTTCCTTGGCATCATTTTCTTGTGGTTCTACCTGTATTATTTCACGAAGGAGGCCTTCCACCACATAATCTGTTTTAAAGATGCGCAATGTCCCCTCGTCAAGCCTTCTTTCCTTGGTCTGACTCAAAAGCTCACGATCTTCTTTTGTTGGCCCCGGCTTCGCTCCATCATCAGGAACTTTATCATAGTTCAGTTCTAATATAACCTCATTGTTAGTTTCAAGAGCGTTAATTTCTTTCAGCATCTGGTCAAAATTATCAATAGACTTCCACCCCTGGACAATAGCCTCTTCTTCAAGGGGCATGATTCCACCGCCACGCACCGCGACCTCAACTGATCCGGCAGCATTTTGGGGCACCATCAGTTCAAATTTCTTTTTTGTCTGTTCTCCCCGGTAGGGACGCAATGTTATTTCCACAGGAACCTTTTCACCTGGGAGAAAGGTTTCACCTTCAACTTCCAGGCCCTCAATATATATAACGTTGGGTTTTTGTGTTATCTCCACAGCGAGGTGAAAGCCCAGCGGATAGACCTCCTTATAAGGATTCAGGGAGATCGCTTTCATTATTTCTCTAATCTCGCTAAGAGCTTCATCGCCAATATCTTTGTCTGAAAAGAACATGTTACTTCGAGTCCACCCTTTTGGGAGGCCAAACCCCTCTATCTGCAGAGAAATCCTTGCCGTCCCTTCTCCAATTCTTCCCCATAGGCGGTCAATCAAGCCCGTAAAAAGGGTTGATGTCATATCAGAGTTCACAAAGGGATCTGATACGATATGGAACCGCTTTAAGTCTCTCTGGTTTCGATCAATATCCCTAAAACGAAAGGAGGCATCCACAGATGGAGTAAAGTAACCTACTTGGCCACCAACAGCCTCTGCTCGATCCTGAGTCACCGTTCCTATAATTCGCGAGAAGCTGCCCACTTTAAATGGACTTTCCAAACTCGGGATGACATTATGTACCTGAACTTTTGTGGCAGGGAAGGCTACAACGCCTTTCTGTAGAAAAGGATGCCCGAAAGCTAAAAAACGCCCCTTTTCATCAATGGATGTTACAGTACCAATAGTTCCAACTGTTACGTCACCCCATGCCAGAAGAACCCCTACCGCCTCCCCTGGGACCAACTGACTGCTGTAGTCTACCAGTTGTCCCTCGCCATTTAATCCTCCGGCAAGGACTGCCTTTCCTCCCAGAAAGGTCCCAAGACGATCTGCTGTCCTCTGGCTGACTCCACCAACTTGAAGGGGAGCTGCTTTTTTGATCAACCCTGTAATCTCATTTTCCTTTTCATCCTCTTTTTCTTGTTCCAGTTCAAGTTCATGTTCTTCCGGAGGAAAAACCGATAGTTGTGGAAGTTTCTGTCTTTCATCTGGCCATTCCCAAATAGACATCATATCTTCTATAGGGGTTACGTACCCAATATCATGCTCGCTAAAATTAAAACCGTATCCTATTGCTCCTATGAGTTTTTTATTGATATAAACAGGGCTTCCGCTCATCCCTGCCGCAATGCCCCCTGTCTTTTTTATAATATCACCGCCAGCACGTACCATAATCAAATGGCGCGGCCTGCTTTCAAGCTGGGGGACTACGCTTATTATCTCTATGGGAAAGGATACTACATCTTCACCTTGAATAACGGTCAAAGCTTCCCCTTTCATTCCCGGCTTGATCTCACTGAGAGGAAGAATTGGTACAGATGAAGCAAAAGAAACTGAAGAGGCAAAACCTGTTTCTATTAATATTGTGAGTAAAATTAAAATGGAAACAATGCCAACGGAAACTTTGCTTCGTACATAACGTTCTATCAAGACTATCCTCCTCCTAACCACTCTATTCGCTATTTGCTGCCAAGTTTCTTCCAACGCAAGTAGGCCATTATGAAGTCGTCAATATCTCCATCTAGCACGGCCTGCACATTCCCCGTTTCCTCTCCAGTCCTGTGATCTTTGACGAGGGTATAGGGGTGAAGGACATATGAACGGATCTGACTCCCCCAGCTTATTTCTTTTTTCTCTCCTATAATGGTATCCATTTCGTTTCTTCGCTCTTCAATGGCCCTCTCATAGAGCTTGCTCTTCAGAACCTGCATTGCCACAGCTTTATTCATATGCTGAGAACGCTCATTCTGGCAGCTTACCACAATACCGGAGGGGAAATGGGTTATACGAACTGCTGAGTCAGTCATGTTGACATGCTGGCCGCCAGCTCCGCTTGATCGGTAGGTATCGATCCGCAAGTCTTCAGTCCGTATCTCTATGTCTTCATCTTCAGGAAGTTCAGGAACAATATCCACAGAAGCAAAACTCGTATGACGTCTCCCCGCTGAATCAAAGGGCGAAATCCTGACGAGACGATGAACACCCTTTTCAGACTTTAAATACCCATAGGCATAGCTACCTTCAACAAGTAATGTAACGTTGCTAATTCCGCCTTCTGAATCTTTGATCAAGTCGAGTACCTTTACACGAAAGTCATTCTGTTCCATCCATCGCGCATACATCCTATAAAGCATTTCTGCCCAATCCTGGGAATCCAGACCGCCTGATCCTGCATGGACAGACACAATAGCATTGCCCTGGTCATAATCTTCACTCAGAAGCTCAATAAGCTGCTGGCGTTCTATTTCTTTTTTAAGGGAAAATGCTTTCTGCTCAAAATCCTTTTGAAGCTCTCTGTCTTCTTCTTCCTTAAGCATCTCTTCTATGATTTCAAGATCCTCATAGTCTTCGGCTATCTTCTTCCAGGAATCAAGTTTGTCCTGATAGCGAGCCAATTCCTGTGTTACTTTCCTTGCCTCATCACTTCCCCAGAAATCCGGTTTTAAAGTCTTTTCTTCCAGTTCTTGTATTTTTATCTCCAAAATGGGCAGGTCAAAGACTTTCCTGCAGTTCATCTTTTAAGGAACGCAGTTCCTCCAATACTGTAGAGTTTGGAATTGTTGCCATAATTCCAAATGCCCCCTTTACAAAATGCTGTATAATTTTCTTCAAGCATTTTATTATAACATTCTGATTGAGCTGTAATTGCTTTTATTCCAAAGAATTGTAAAGATAAAACATACTAAATATCCACCATATAAAGTGCACCTTTTAATAGAGGTGCCTCTTTAAGAAAGCTATGTCTTTTTGTTATAATTATTATTGCGTTTAAACATCAAAGGAGGCCTTCGCGCTATGCGATTAACAGAACTCTCTAAAACAAGTGGCTGAGCAGCCAAAATAGGTCCGGCGGACCTGGAAAAGATTTTGCGGGATCTCCCTCCCGTAAAAGATGACCGTATTATTTCGACATGGGCATCAGGAGAAGATGCGGCTCTTTGGATCATTGATCAGAAGCGTCTTGGCATATTGACCCTGGATTTTATAACACCTATTGTGGATAACCCAAGAAAATGGGGGGAAATCGCTGCGTGCAACTCCATAAGCGATGTTTTCGCCATGGGTGGACGTCCGATAGTGGCCCTAAATATCGTGGGCTTCCCTGTTAAAAAACTTGATATAGAGGTATTGCGGCAAGTTCTGGAAGGCGGCTACGCAAAAGTCAGGGAAGCAGGGGCTTTTCTAGTAGGAGGCCATAGTGTAGAAGACGATGAACCTAAATATGGCCTTGCGGTGTATGGAGAAGTGTCCAGAGATCATCCATGGCAAGTTATAGGATCCATGCCAGAAGACGCCCTAATACTGACAAAGCCGGTAGGGACAGGCGTTATAGCTACTGGAATCAAAGCGGACATGATCGAAGATCCTATGGGACCAGAGGAAGCCATACGCTGGATGACAACACTGAACAATGTTCCCCTTGTTCTTCCGCAGCACCTTCTTGATGAGGTTCATGCCTGTACAGATGTAACAGGTTTTGGCCTAATAGGTCATGCCCTTGATATGCTTTCAACCAAAGAACTGAATCTATGTCTCGGCCTTCATAATGTTCCTCTTCTTCCCGGGGTCATAGAGCTGGCAGAGAGCGGGCTCGTACCTGCAGGAACGTATAACAACAGAATCCAGTACGAGAATAGTGTTGTCGAAATTGAAACTTTGCAGGAAGAAAGGGTCGACATGCTTTATGATGCCCAGACATCAGGCGGATTGCTTCTCTCCGTTCACAAAGATCATGTGCCGGCGGTGATAGCCGCTTTAAAAGAAGCTGGTTTCGAAAAAACTGAATGTATCGGTTATTTCAAGAAAGGGCAGGGACAGATTGAAATTGTCCATAACGTTTAGTAATATAAGACTATAGCATGACTTTTAATTAAACTCCCTCATTAAAATGAGGGAGTTTCAAAGGGGCTCTACTCTATGCGCAAAACTTTATCATCTCATCATAGCTACATTTTATTGACTCTTTCCTTGGCGCTTTTCTGTGCAATGCTCGGAGTTGGAGTTATCAGCCCTATTTTGCCGATTTACGCATCAAAGCTTGGTGCAAGCGGAATCCTCATGGGGTTAATATTCGGAACTTTCCCTTTTGCAAGAACTGGGGGAATGATACTAAGCAGTGAACTTGCAGAACGTTTTGATAGAAAACGTTTGCTAAGTGCCGGTTTGCTAGTCTATTCACTAGCATCTTTGGCTTATATTCATGCGGAAACAACTGAATCCCTTATTACGATCCGTTTTTTCCACGGACTTGGCTCCGCCTTTGTCGTTCCTATTGCTATGGCTATAGGTGCGGATATTGCGGAAAAGGGTAAAGAGGGAGTCTTTTTCGGCACCTTGCAGGGAGCGCATTTTCTGGGGATTGGTTTTGGTCCCCTTATCAGTGGTGTCCTTACAGACCATTTCGGGTGGCATGTTCCTTTTTACTTTATGACAGCTCTCACTGCTTTAGCTCTAGTTATGGTTATCAAAAAACTCCCCGTAGAGCTGACTGCCAAACCTTCTTCCAGCGGCCAAATGCTTTCTTCTATTGGTGGAATGATAAGGAACTCTGCCCTTCGTACATGTTTTTATTACCAATTCTGCTTTGCCATGTGTCGGGGCACAATGCTCATGGCCATTCCCCTTATGGCGGCCGGTTTGTCCCTATCCTTCTCACAAATAGGAATAATATTATCTCTGAACTCTCTTACAACTGGTGTACTGCAAAGATATTTCGGGAAACTCGCAGACAAGATATCCCGGTATAACCTGATCATCATAGGGGGTATCATTTCGGGGATAGTTTTTATGATCATTCCTTTTTTCAATACTTTCATAGGACTCACAGTGGCAAGTGTAATTTTCGGCGTAGGACATGCTCTTTCGTCGCCATCCCTTGCAGCTATCGCTGCAGAAAACAGTTTCATGTTTGGCAGCGGCAGGACCATGGGTGTATTTAACATTTTCTTTAGTCTCGGCTTGATGACCGGCCCAGTTCTCAATGGTTTTGTAGTTCAATCAACTCTTTCTCTCAGTCCCTTCCATGTGTTAGCTGTTTTTATTTTTTCAGCCACAATTCCCTTCCTCTTTCTTATAAAAAAGAAAGAAGTATCTACTGTGGAAAACGTTGATTAACTTCCACCCGAGGAAGCCGCGTTCCAAATCGCCAAGTATTGATCGTACAGAGAAAGAATAATATCTTGTCCAATATCAGGATATTCCAATAGGACAACACCAAGGCTTTTACTCTCTAAAAGCACTTTATGAATAGAGACCGGGCTTTTCATATCAAATAGCACCGGGACGTTGTTCTTTCGGCATTCCTCGATTTTTTGTTTAAGGCCATCCAGAGAGTCTCCTTTGGCCCACTCCTTCCAAAGCTCATCCTCTGGATGAAGAATCTCGCATTGCGCTGCACGTAAAAACTCAACGAAGCCCTTGGAGAGGTTGAAAACCTTTTTCCCTTTTAGCAACTGCCGTCCAAGAAGGACAGTACTCTCAAGACGCCCTTGGAACTCGGCCAGCCGACGTTGATAGAAAAAGTAATGTTCATGATCAAGACTCGAAAAAATGTTCATAATCCTTTGTGCTATAAAAGGGAGGACTGATGGGTCTGTAAAATATGTGTCCGCCTCTTCGTAAGAAAAAGGCAGATGTGTATATAGAACAAAAAGATTCTTCTGAGATGACTGGATGCCATATTTCAGTGCCTCATCATAATCTAAAGCAATAAAATGGCTGCCAGCGGGAACTTTTTTTATAGAAAGCTTATTTATTCCACCATCTTCTGCCCATTGGCCTAATGGCTTAACATTGATGAAAACACCTCCCATAAAATTAGCAACTACAGAAAGCCATGGAGAAGTTATCCATACGTCCATGGCAAAGACTTCGGAAGAAAAGGAAAACAGACAGAAGAGCAACAGCAAAAATCTTGCCGCACCCTTTCGAAACCGAGAAATTCCTGGGTTAGCTTTCTTTTTCACAGATAACCACGTCATTCTTGCCATCTATTTCTTCTACACGTACTTCCACTATTTCGTTGGAAGATGTGGGAACCTTTTTGCCGCAATAATCAGGCTGGATTGGAAGCTCCCTATGCCCACGATCAATAAGGACAGCCAGCTGAACAACTGATGGGCGCCCTAAATCCATAAGGGCGTCGAGGGCAGCGCGGACTGTTCGTCCCGTGTAGATCACATCATCCACTAAAACCACTTTTGCTCCGTTCACATCGAAGGGAATAGACGTGCTTTGAACAACCGGCTGTTCATGAAGGAGGGTGAGGTCATCCCTGTAAAGCGTTATGTCAAGTTCGCCAGCAGGTATTTTTACCTTTTCCTGTTTTTTAAACAAATTCTGGAGATGCTTGGCCAAAAAAACGCCGCGTCTTTGAATACCTACTAAAGCTATATTCTCTGTTCCTCTGTTTTTTTCAATAATTTCATTGACGATTCGTTTGAAAACCCTTTCCATATCGTCGCTGTTCATAATTATTGCTTTTTCCCTGAGCATTTCCAAGGCCCTCCATAATGGTTATTTTTTACACCCCAAACCTACCTGTTTCAACGCTCGCTGCGCCGCTAGAGTTTCCGCTACTTTAATAGAATGCCCCTGGCCGCTCCCGTAAAGCTGCCCATCTATTTTAAGCTGAACTGTAAAAATCGGCATGTGAGGGGGGCCTTCTGTTGAAATAACCACATAACAGGGCTGCCCTAAACCTCTTTTTTGTGTTTCTTCCTGTATGAGAGATTTTGGGTCGCTATTCTTGTCATAAGCGTTAATGTTCGATTGGAAAAAAAGATATCTCCGCACAACGTTTTGGGCTGCCGCAAATCCGCCATCTGAAAAAACTGCACCTAATACAGCTTCAGACGTATCAGCAATTATAGACGCACTCGCTCCTTGCTGTTCTAGGCCCTTTCCCAAACGGATGATCTGTGGCAACCCTATGGATTTTCCCCATACTGATAATGCATTTTTGCAAACAAGATTTGAACGGTATCGAGTGAGGGTACCCTCGTCAACATCAGGATATCCGTTAAAAAGATTAGCTGAAACAATTAATTCAAGAACAGCGTCTCCCAAAAACTCTAAACGCTCGTTATGAAAATGGAGGCCCTTTTCATGTGCATAAGAAGCATGGGTTAGGGCCTCCTGGAGAATTTCCTTTTTTGAAAAAAGGTACCCTAACCGTTCCTGGAAGGAGGCAAGCTCTCGTTGCCACCATTGCTCCCTCTCTGATAAGCTCCCTTTCAAAATTTTACCCCTCGAATTTCTGGATTGCTACAACTGCGTTATGCCCGCCAAAACCAAAGCTATTAACGAGAAGACGGGCGACATCTTTAGAAACGGCCTCTGTCCCCACAACATTAATAGCGCACTCTGGATCTGGAGTTTCATAGTTTCTTGTTGGATGAATAACTCCCTCTGCAATTGTCTGGATTGCGGCTATGGTTTCAAGGGCTCCTGCTGCTCCCAAACAGTGTCCTATCATAGATTTTGTTGAGTTAACGTGAACTTTCGGCGTATGGTCGCCAAAAACAGTATTTATTGCCATGGCTTCCATTTTATCATTGAGCTCTGTCGATGTCCCATGGGCATTGATATAGTCTACATCTTCAGGAAGCCATTTTGCCTGACGCATGGCCTGGCGCATAGCTCTTACAGCTCCATCACCCTGGGGGTCTGGCGCCGTTATGTGGCTCGCATCGCATGTAGAGCCATATCCCACTATCTCGCCATAGATCGTAGCTCCTCTTTTTTTGGCATGCTCGAGCTCTTCTAAAACAAGAACCCCTGCCCCTTCTCCCATAACGAACCCGTCACGATCCTTATCAAAAGGACGAGATGCGCGTTCTGGTTCGTCATTTCGAGTAGAGAGAGCTTTCATTGCCGCAAAACCAGCTATGCTTATGGAACGAAGGGCTGCTTCTGTCCCTCCAGCTAGAATAATGTCAGCATCATCACGCAATATGGAGTAATATGCTTCGCCAATGCTATTCGTTCCAGTGGCACAAGCTGTAACAACACACATATTGGGGCCCTTGGCACCATATCTGATAGCCACATAGGCCGTTGACATATTACTGATCATCATAGGGATAAAGAAGGGACTTACCCGTCTTGGTCCTTTTTCAATAAGGGTCTGAAAGTTGTTAAATGTGGTTTCAATACCCCCCTGACCTGTTCCAATATAAACTCCGAATCTATTCGAATCCAGGCTCGTTACATCCAGATGGGCATCCTCAACTGCAAGATCTGCAGCAGCAACGGCAAAATGAATTACCCGATCCGATCGTTTTGCCTCTTTTTTGTCAAGCCAAAGTGTTGGGTCAAAATCTTTTATCTCGGCGCCAAAGGTTACCGGGAGATCACTGGCATCAAATGTGGAAAAAGGTAAAACTCCGTTTTTCCCTTCTTTAAGAGCCTGCCAAAAGTTTTCCCTACCATTCGCGATTGGGCTGACAAGACCAAGCCCTGTGATAACTACCCTTCTCAAATTATGTCACTCCTCACCGTTCAGGGATAGGGCGTTTCATTGTTTTGGAAGGCCGGAGGATGTTAAAATCTTTCCCCTCCGGCCTTTACGATGCATTTATTGTGTTTATTCTTCCACTCCAAGCTTATCGAGGGTATACTTCATAGCTTCCCCTACGGAAGTGAGCTTTTCTGCATCCTCATCAGGAATCTCGATGTCAAACTCTTCCTCTATACCCATAATGAGCTCAACAATGTCAAGAGAATCTGCCCCAAGATCTTCTACAAAGGATGCCTCAGGGACGATCTGGCTTTCTTCTACGTCTAGTCTATCGATGATTATTTCTTTCAGATGGGCAATTACTTCGTCTTTCTTCATTCTCTTTCACCCCCTTCCAAACTCTTAATTCAAATATAAAATGTCTTTAACACATGGTCATGCCGCCATCGACGGCTAACACCTGTCCTGTAATATATGCTGCATCATCACTGGCAAAAAAAGCTGCAGCTTTCGCTATATCCTCGGGTATTCCTACTCTATTCAGTGGGATCTGAGACAGCATAATCTGTTTTATCTCTTCTTTCAAGATAGCGGTCATATCTGTTTCAATAAATCCCGGTGCTATGGCATTGACTGTAATGCCCCTCCCTCCGTATTCTCTTGCAATAGCCTTTGAAAAGCCTATTATGCCTGCCTTTGAAGCACAGTAGTTTGACTGGCCGGGGTTTCCAATGAGCCCTACAACTGATGAAATATTAATTATTCGCCCCCACCTGGCTTTTACCATTTTCTTAAGGGCCTGTTTAGAACAGCGATATACGGATGTCAGATTGGCTGAAATAACGCTATCCCAATCATCATCCTTCATGCGCATAAGAAGATTGTCCCGGGTTACACCTGCGTTGTTAACAAGTATTTCCACAGGCCCAAGCTCTTTTTCAATCTCTGAAAACAGAGCCTCTACCTGATCTGCAAATGTAACGTTACATTTTACCGCCAGGCTCTTAACGCCAAAGGTTGACATTTTTTCACATATTTTCATCGCTTCGTTTTCGCTTCTGTTATAACTAATGGCTACATTATTCCCTCGAGAGGCAAGTTCCAGTGCAATAGCACTCCCTATGCCCCGTCCACCTCCTGTTACAAGAGCAACCCTTCCAGACATTTTACGCGGCACCTCCCTCGTTAAACAGAGCGGCTATAATCCGCAAATCCTCTTCATTCATAGCCGAATAGGTTTTCAGCCCCTTCTGGCATCTTTTAATAAGTCCAGCCAGAACTGTTCCTGGACCTAATTCCAGGTAAGTGTCAACTTCTTGTGAAGCCATATATAAAACCGAATCTGCCCATAGGACAGGACTATAGGTCTGATGAAAAAGTGCCTTTTGAATATCTTCCACTGTAAAAACAGGCTGGGCCGAAACATTAGCAACTATGGGGCAGTGTGGAAGATTCCACTGGCATTTTTCAAAAGCCTTTTGCAACTGATCCGCTACGGGCACCATCAAATTGCTATGGAAGGGAGCACTCACCTTCAACATAACGGCTTTACGCGCTCCCTGGACCTTCGCCTCTTCAACCGCCTTTTCTACAAAAGATGTTTCTCCGGAAATAACTACCTGCCCAGGAGAATTGAAATTCGCGGCCTGGCATTCTTTGTTCGGAGCAACCCTTCGGCAAACCTCTTCGACCACATCAGGCTCTAGCCCTATGAGGGCAGCCATTGCCCCCTTACCCTCAGGAACAGCCTCCTGCATCAGGGATCCTCGCAAATGGACTAGGCGAACTCCATCTTCCAGGGAAAGGGCTCCTGCGGCAACAAGGGCCGTATATTCTCCAAGGCTGTGTCCCGCAAGAAATGCCGGCTTTAACGATACACCCATGCTCTCTGTCAAAACCCTATATGCGGCAATGCTTGCAGTTAAAATAGCAGGTTGAGTAAAAGCCGTAAGGGTCAATTTCTCTTCGGGTCCTTCAAATATGAGCTGGCTTAATTTGAAATTGAGGGCATGGTCAGCTTTTTGAAAAACGTCTCGTGCGGCATCAAAAGTATCATATAAACTTTTCCCCATACCGACTTCCTGAGCCCCTTGGCCAGGAAAAACCAGAGCATATCTCACAGTAGACACCTCGTTTCCCTAAAACACAAAATGAGGGAGCTTAGCTATAACGCCAGCAGCTTCGTCAAACATGGCATGTATAATTTCCGCAGCTGGTTTAATGTCATTGATCATGGCAGAGCTTTGCCCGGCCATAAGAGACCCCCACTCAACGTCGCCATTAACCACCGCCGCCCTCAGCCTTCCAGTGCCAAGTTTTTCTATTTCCTCTATTGATGCTCCTGCTGATTCAAGTTCTTCAAAACGTGATGTTAGTTTATTTTTTAGACAACGTACAGGGTGCCCGGTAGGCCTACCCGTTACTACATTGCTTCTGTCACGAGCCTTTATAATAGCCTCTTTGTAATTCTGATGAACTGAACACTCAGAACAGCATACCATCCTGGTTCCCACCTGAACTCCCTCAGCGCCAAGACAGAAAGCGGCGGCTACTCCACGTCCATCCGCTATTCCACCTGCCGCTATAACTGGAATTCCAAGTGCATCCACTACTTGAGGCACGAGAACCATCGTAGTCGTATCTCCAACGTGTCCCCCCGCTTCTGTTCCTTCTGCCACAACAGCGTCAGCACCTTGTTTTTCCACCCGTTTAGCCTGAGCTACTGATGCGACAACAGGGATAACTACCGTCCCGAGAGGTTTTAATCTATCGATAACTTTCCCCGGACTTCCCGCACCAGTGGTCACTATGGGGACACGGTGTTTTTCTGCAAGTTCCAGTGCATCATCCGCGGTAGGAGACATAAGCATAATATTGAGCCCAAAAGGCTTATCTGTAAGCTGCCTTATCCGCACGAGTTCCTGGTCGAGAATTTCTGGAGGCATATTAGCTGCCCCGATAAGTCCTATCCCTCCGCCATTGCTCACAGCTGCGGCAAGGGCCGAATTTGCTACCCAGGCCATGCCTCCCTGTATGAGTGGATATTTCACCCCAAGAATTCGCGTTACTCTATTTTCCCAAACCAAAATTTTCACCTCACATCTCATACAGTATAGAGCCGTATGTCATGCCCGCTCCAAAACTTGTCAACACCATTTTATGTCCTTTTTTCACTTGCCCGCTCTCAAAAAGTTCGGCAAGGACAAGAAAAATAGAAGCCGCAGATGTGTTTCCGTAACGATCAAGATTTATCCATGTTTTTTCAGGTTCAGCATCAAGGCGCTTCATCACTCCGTCTACTATGCGAAGATTGGCCTGATGGAACAGCCACCAATCGATTTCTGCCGGTTGAATATTTTCAGCTCGAACAAACTCCTTTAAAAAGGTTGGAATAACCTGGTTCACAAACTTAAAGACCTCGTTCCCTTTCATATGGACATAATGCAAACCCTCTTTAAGGGTCTTTTCTGAGGCTGGATTTTCAACAACCCCACCAGGGAAAATAATGAGGTCTGACTTTGTTCCGTCTGACCTAAGATCAGATGAGATAAACCGACCTTGCCCAGCATGGGCTGAACCAAGAACTACCGCTCCGGCACCATCTCCGAAAAGCACACACGTATTGCGATCCTGCCAATTTATAATTCTGGAAAGCACTTCTGCTCCCACAACTAGAACCTTGTCCCAAAGCCCGCAGGAAATGCCGGTTGCAGCCACAGTAAGAGCATACACACACCCTGTGCATCCAGACTGGAGGTCAAAGGCTCCAGCACGAGAAGCATTTAGTTTTCCCTGCACTTTAGGTGCTACTCCAGGAAACACCGTATCCGGGGAGTTTGTCGCCACAATGACCATGTCTAGTTCAGATGGTGATACGCCGCTTTTTTCAAGAGCCGCTAAAGAAGCTTTATACGCTAAATCGCTTGTCAATTCTCCTTCTGATGCGATATGTCTCTCCCGAATACCTGAACGCTCCTGTATCCACTCATCACTCGTATCGACTATTTTTGAAAGATCGTCGTTTGTCAATGTTTTTTCTGGAACATACATTCCCGTTCCAAGAATAGCGACATCACGACCATGAAACTGCCCCATAATATAATTAAACCTCCTTGTGAAGCTCATTCGTTATATGTTCGACGCCCTTTTGCAGAACAAAGTTTCTCGCCACTCTAATCGCACTCGCAACAGCTGGGGCTTTCGAACGGCCATGAGCTTTAATTACAACTCCTTTTACGCCGAGAAGAGGTGTTCCTCCATGCTTTTCGTAATCGAACCGGCCCCATAAACTTTTAAGCATGGGGACCATGAAAACCATGCCTATTTTAGGCAATATTCTTCGTCCCATCTCTTCTTTGGCAATTGAATAAACAGCCTGAATAACGCCCTCAGCAAATTTCAAGACCACGTTTCCAGAAAATCCATCACAAACCACAACATCAGCCTTACTGAAAGGAACTTCGTCACCTTCCACGTATCCTGTAAAATTTAAGGAGCTAACTTTTAACATTTCCTTTGCGCTTGCTATAACTTCGTCTCCCTTAATATCTTCAGAACCATTAGAAAGCAGAGCTATTTCTGGGGAAGGCACCCCTAAGATATATTTTGAGTAGATATTACCCATTAAAGCGAATTGATAAAGATTAATAGGCTTTGCTCGAACAGTAGCTCCCACATCTAAAAGGAAAGTATATTTATTCAGAGTCGGCATGGCCACTCCTAATGCGGGGCGGTCAATTCCGGATATACGACCTACGACAAGAACACCACCAGCAACGATAGCCCCCGTGTTCCCAGCTGAAACACACCCCTGGGCTTCACCGCTTCTAGCCATTTCCATGGCCAGCCGGAGGCTGGAATGTCGTTTTTGTCGTATGCTTCTGCTCGGATGTTCATCCATGGAAATATATTCTTCCGTATGGACCACAGAAAGTCTTCGGCGTACATCATCAGCCGCCTGATCTATAATAGGTTCAATTTGTGCACGATTTCCCACAAGAATGATTTCAAGATCGCTAAATTCCCTACAGGCTAAAATAGCCCCTTTACAGGGCTCATGTGGAGCATTGTCTCCCCCCATTGCATCAAGAGCCAACAACATGGCAAATTGCCTCCCCTCTTAACTCTTCATCTCGAGGGAGTCGATGACCACAGCGATAAAACGGCCGACAAAAATTTCTTGATCTCCTACCCGAGTCCTGACACTGACTATATATTTGTTGTCTTTATGAACACCGACTTTAGCGCGTGCGATCAGTACGTCCCCAACTTTGGCGTGGCTTTTATACTCGCCTCTCATTGAATCGATTATAACCATATCTGCTTCAACGACAGCAATCGCTATTGAACTCGCCTGGGAGTATATATAATGATCACATACATAATCTGTATGGCGGAAAGCCATCTCTTTTTTTGTCTGAAGAACTGATAAAGCCCATTTATTGGGCTCAAGTTCGAGAAGATCGCCTACCACTTCACTTTGTTTTAATGAGCGCAGCTTGCTCGTAGCACGCTGAGCCATATTTATGGTGCGCTCTCTCAATTCTGGCACACCAAGGAGAGCTCGATCAAGGCGAATAGTGCTAACACTAGCTGACAAGGCATCAGCCAATTCTTTATCCGTATAAAGCGGATTTTGCTCTAGGAGTTTTAATAATTTCCCTTGCCGTTGTTTCTTCTTTTTTGAACGAATTACCAACGACCTCCAATCTTACTTATGACCAGGTACCAACATCTGATCTGATGACTTGGTCAGTATAATATGTTTCTCAAGGGAGGTCAAGAAAAAAATAACGGAGAGCAATTTCCTCTCCGTTATAAACTTTCTTAGAAATTTCTAAGGGTTTTATATATGCCTTTTAGGCCTCTTCCACTGTTTCTTCAGCTGTTGTCTTAATAACCTTACGGCTACGATAATAACCACACTCGGGACAAGCTCTGTAGGTCATGATCATTTCACCGCAATGAGGGCACGTAGTAAGACCTGGCATAGAGGCAGATCCAAGCCAATTTGCTTTTCTTTTATGGGTACGTGCATGAGAAACTCTGCTTTTCGGCGTTGCCATATCAGTTCCCCTCCTTTTCTTTAAGCTTCCAAATCGTCTTCTTTCATTTTCAACAGGTCTGAGAGCCTGGGATCTATAGCCTGGCGGTTACAGCCGCAGTCCCCTTCGTTAAGAGATGCTCCGCAAATAGGACAAAGCCCCTTGCACTCCTCTCTGCAAAGGGGATGGAGCGGAAGGCTTAAAATAAGACTCTCCCACACCTGGGGAGTAATATCCAGTCTGTTTTCTAAAGAATCCACAAGCACTATATGTTCGTCAGCTTCCTGTTCACGACCTGACGATACAAAATCCCGCAAAGAGTAAAGATACATGAAATGCGTCCGTAATGCAATATCTGTTAGCTCAAGACAGCGAACACAGGGAACTGAAATCGTTGCCTCTAGATCTATTTCAACCATAACTGACTGATCAGCCCAGCGCGCATGAGCGTTGACCTGAAATGGAGAAATAAAAGTAAATTCTTCCTGAGCAAAAAATAACGGCTCCTTGAGTTCCACATTCCAGGAAGCATCTACAACTTCCGGACCTTCCTCTCGATCTGGAAGAAGAATCCAGAACGACCAGTCAGAAGGCAGATCAGTTATCGCCATGCTGCACCATCCTCCCGTCTTCTCTTACTTTGATACTATATCCCTGGTATCACGGGCAATAACAAGCTCTTCGTTTGTGGGGATGACAAGCACCTTGACTCTGGAATCGTCGGTGCTGATTACCGCTTCTTTCCCTCGGACATTATTCTTCTCTGAATCGATCTTAATGCCAAGGAATTCCATATTCTTACAAACCATTTCTCTGGCCCTGGCACTATTTTCTCCAATTCCAGCAGTAAATACAAGCGCATCTATACCGCCCATAGCTGCGGCATAGGCGCCAACATACTTTTTAATGCCGTAATAGAGCATGGATTCAGCAAGCTCTGCCCGTTTATTTCCCTTCGCCGCTTCTTCTTCTATGTCCCGAAGATCGCTGCTTATTCCTGAAATGCCAAGAAGGCCGCTTTCTTTGTTCAGAATATGATTCATTGCTTTCGGGTCAATATCTTCCTGCTCAGCAAGGAACGTAAGAAGCTGGGGGTCGACATCTCCGGCGCGAGTTCCCATAATAACGCCGGGAAGCGGGCTGAAACCCATGCTTGTGTCGATGGATTTGCCGCCATCGACAGCCGTAATGGAACTTCCATTCCCTAAATGGCATGTTACAATCTTCAGATCTTTAACATCTCTCCCTAAAAACTCAGCCGCTCTGTAGGAAACATAGAAATGGCTTGTTCCATGAAAACCATATCGGCGAACTTTATACTTTTCATAGTAGTGATATGGGACTCCGTACATAAATGCCCGACCCGGCATTGTCTGATGGAAAGCTGTATCAAAAACACCAACCTGAGGAACATTGGGAAGAGCTTCCTGCATAGCTTCGATGCCCATAAGATTTGCCGGATTATGAAGAGGGGCAAGAGGCACACATTCCTGAAGAGCATCGATAACTTCTTTGTTTATCATGACAGAATAGGCGAACTTCTCTCCCGCATGAACTACCCTATGTCCGACCGCATTGAGCTCGTCTAGACTTTTCAGCACACCGTGTTCTGTGCTGAGCAAGGCCTCAAGTACATGTTTGATAGCTACTTTGTGGTTATTAATTTCAATGTTTTTAATTACAGGATCCATTCCAGTCTTAGAATGCTTAATACGAGAACCTTCAATCCCAATACGCTCTACCAGCCCCTTGGCTAGAACGGCCTCTGTTTCCATATCAAAAAGCTGATACTTTAAAGACGAGCTTCCGCAATTAAGAACTAGTATTTTCATTGTTTCTAGATTCCTCCCTCTTCTTGACCTGATAGAATTCTACAGGGTATCTTTATAAATATATAGATCATATAACTTTAAGAAAGTGTGATAAACCATGAGCAACAACATTGTTGGCATCATCGCAGAGTATAACCCACTGCATAATGGGCATGTATTCCAATTGGAAGAGGCTGCTCGAAGAGCAGAAGCTTCAGGAATAGTTGTTGTTCTCTCTTCCCACTTCACCCAAAGAGGAGAACCCTCTTTTATTGATAAATGGCAGCGCACTGCCCTGGCCCTTCAGGCAGGAGCAGATATTGTCTTAGAACTGCCAGTTTTTTTCTCGTGCCATAATGCCGGAGTTTTCGCCGCAGGAGCGGTAGATATTCTGGCAGCATGCCACACTGTTACCCATCTATCTTTTGGCATGGAAAATCATTGCAGTGATTTGTCTGCAATCCTTGACATTCTAATTCACGAACCTGATCCTTTCAAGAGACAACTCCGCCGTTATCTGGATAAAGGGTACTCATATGTAAAAGCGCGAGCAATGGCTATGGATGAAATGATCCCATTATCTGGTTCCATTCTTTCTCTCCCCAACAATTCTCTCGCTCTGGCCTACCTTCTCCACTCCAGAAAAAAGGGATACCCCTTCCAGCCCCTTCCCATAGAGAGGAAGGGGGCGGATTTCCATGATGAAAAGAGCTGCGGCAAATGGGCCAGCGCATCTGCCATCAGAAAAGCATATAGTGATGGAAGGATCTCTGATGTACACATGGCCCTCCCCCTCTACTCCCGTCTGGTCCTTGAAAGAACCTTGGAGGAAGGAAGGATCGTTTTTTCTGCCCAAAATCTCTGGCCCTTCCTTCAGACAAGCCTTCTGCGGAGCTCACAGGAAGAAATTTCTCGTACGGCGGAAATGAAAGAAGGGCTTGAAAATCTATTTCTCAAGCTAGCTGCCACGAGTTCTTCATGGAAAGAATTCATTTCAAAGGGCACCTCTAAGCGCTATACCATGGGGACGCTCCAGCGCCTCGCAATCCATTACCTATTAGGTATCTCCCATTGGGAGAACAGAGCATGGCAGCGATTAGGCCCTCAATATATTCGCGTACTCGGATTTTCACAAAAGGGGCAGAAAATGCTGAGGGATATGAGAAAAAGGTCTACACTACCTATTATAACAAGGGGGCACATGCCGCCCTCCCAGGGGATTGGAAGCCGGCTCCTACAACTGGAACACTTTGCCTCCATATTGTGGGAGCATCTTGTCCCATCTCCTCTATTCAACCAGGAAATAAAGGCAAAGCCTCTTCAGACAGAGAGCTCCTTCCTTGACCTTAATTAACTATGGAAGGGTCTCGGAAAACGTTCTCGAAGCCGCCTATACACTCCCGGAGGCACCATTTCCTGAATGGGTCCTCCAAAGTGGAAGATCTCTTTAACGGCATGGCTTGAAAGATAGGAATACTTTGCGTCAGTCACAATAAAAAGGGTTTCTATATCTGGGGCAAGCTGCCTATTCATAAGCGCAAGCTGAAATTCATACTCGAAATCAGAAAGAGCCCGGAGGCCGCGTATAATGACACGGCTTCTCTCTTGCCGCGAAAAATCTACAAGAAGCCCCTCAAAGAAACTCACTTTGACATTAGGTAAATGGCTTAGAGCCTCTCTCGCCATGGCCTGCCGCTCCTCCACACTAAACGTTGCCTTTTTTTGAGGGTTAAGCAACACACTTACTACGAGTTCGTCAAAAAGAGCTGCCGCTCGCTCTGCAATGTAGATGTGCCCATTGGTAATGGGGTCGAAAGAACCTGGATAGACAGCTCGCATGGGGCGTCTCATGAAATGGCCTCCTTCTTTTTTAGAAAGGTGAGTATGGTGTCTCCGTAAGTGCGACGATCAATCACTACAAAATCTCCTTCAAGTATATCAAGAGGTTCATGAATAGAATGTTCTATAATAATATCTCCTTCATTTTTGATTATAGAATTTCTCTCTTTTAACAACTGAAGGATCTTTCTAGGCCATCCTTCTTCGTAAGGAGGATCTGCGAAAATAATATCAAAAGAGTAGTTTTTCTTCTCTAGCCACTGGAGGGCCCTTCGAATATCCATAGAAAGTACAATATAGTTGTTATTCTCCATGCCTATTCTTATGTTTTTACGGATAGCTGCAGCCCTTTTTTGCAGTAATTCCACTTCAACCACAGCAAACGCTCCACGCTCATAGGCCTCAAGCCCCACCCTACCTGTTCCGGCGAAGAGATCAAGGAAGGTCAAACCATGAAGGGGCCCCAAAATATTAAACAAAGCCTGAAGGACCTTAGATGAAGTGGGACGAACATCTTTCATTTGGAACTCTCCATGACAAAAGGTTTAATGTCAAGGACCGGGGTTCCGTCAATAGCATCAAGCCCTTTAACAACAAGCACCGCTCCTTCTCTTCTGACCAGGCGGCAACGAGTAGCCCCAAGAAAATTTGGACGACGGGGGGAACATGTGGAAAAAACCCCCCGTAAGGGACGGCTGGCATCTCCTCTTGGATGGACCACAAAAGGAAAGGATGAAGACCTATGAAAGCGGAAAATAACCAGAATATCCTGTGGATCCTTTAAATCTTCGAAAGCTGGAAGATAGAAGGAATCAAGAACGATACGAGACTCATGATCTTTGAACATGTCAGGAGAAACAGGATTCTTCATTGAGGATCGTACAACCCCCACAGGGCTTAATGCAAAACCTTTCATGAATGGTCCTTTGCCTGTGAAAGATGCTCTGCCAGACAATATATAGATTGTTTCAATGCAGGGGTACGAAAAGCAGTACAATTAGGGTCAAGTTTAATAAGGGTCTCTTTTTCCCCTTTAACTAACTTTAAAAAGAAGCGTTGCTCGAAGCCTCCATCAGAAGCTATTGTTTCCAGCAAAAAGGACTCCCCTGAAGACATGTAATAATTCTTATAGGTCCAATGGCAATCCCCCGCTTTCCCCTCTAATCCATTAAGGACTTGAAGTTGAGAGGGAGTCCAGGTAACGTTTCCAATTTTTGTGTGCATAACATTTTCCTCCTTGATGAGGCGATCTACAGTAAATTTTTCTTTCTTCTCTATCTGGACGAGGAAGATATCTTTTCCCTGGGCAAGCCATTTTCTTTCGTACTTCGTAGTTACTGAACGGTGGGGATTCTTCTCGTAAGCATAAAGGGCAAGGGCCTGATGAT
Source organism: Aminobacterium sp. EBM-42 (assembly GCF_001896635.1). Taxonomy (NCBI): domain Bacteria; kingdom Thermotogati; phylum Synergistota; class Synergistia; order Synergistales; family Aminobacteriaceae; genus Aminobacterium; species Aminobacterium sp. EBM-42. Next base: position 117,876 of record NZ_MPPC01000010.1, on the reverse strand, counting down.
CAGAGAGAACGGCTTTGACTTCATCTGCATACCACTCTTCGTCGGTTACCAGTTCAAAAACACCGCCACGACAAAGAACGGCGGCAAGCATATCCGCAAAGCCCGAGTATGTTACTCGCCGCTTTCCATGGCGGGATTTAGGCCATGGACATGGGAAGTTCATATATACTTTATGAATAGTTTCATCCTGAAAACATTCTCGAAGCAGAAAACGCGCATCGCCGCACATGAGAAATAAATTTTTTATTCCAAGGTTTCGTATTCTTTTTGCCGCTTTTAACACGCAGGTCTGAGAAACCTCTATACCCCAAAAAGTATCTTCCCCATGGGAACGGGCCATATATACCGGAAACTCCCCGTTGCCAAAGCCTATTTCTACCACATGTTTTCCTGTACCATAGGATGATAGGTCAAAGGGAATATCTATACCTTCTGGCCGAACAATCACATTCTCTAACGCTACTGAATCCACAGGCATCAACGCCTCCTCAACCTTAATTCACACTCGTAAAAAAGCAAATAAATTATAGCAGTCTTTTCATTAAATGCAGCGTTGACATACTAAGAAAATGTATCTACCATTTGTTATTACTATAACATTTTGTAGCTACTACAACATTGACAGCACCTTTCATTATGATAATATCAAACACAAAAGAAGGTCTGGTTTTACCATCGTTTTAATGGAAATAAAGTTTTTAAATATGGGTTTTTACAAATGTTTTTCCTTCTCCTGAACTTATTTTTAGCAATTAATTGTTATTATATTTCAATAGAGACACAATTATTCTGGGATACCAGAAGTATAAGGGCTCTTTATTGAAAAAAACAGAGGGGGTACATGAATGGTGGCTAAGCAGTGGAAGACGATGGATGGAAACACCGCGGCAGCGCATGTTTCCTACGCGTTCACTGAGGTTGCTGCTATCTATCCCATCACTCCTTCTTCTCCTATGGCAGAAGAGATTGATGAGTGGGCAGCACATGGTTTGAAAAATATTTTTGGCAGAACAGTTGATGTGGTTGAGCTTCAATCAGAAGCTGGCGCAGCAGGTGCAGTACACGGTTCTCTTTCGGCAGGTTCTTTAACGACAACCTTCACAGCTTCACAGGGACTCTTGTTAATGCTTCCCAACATGTATAAAATTGCCGGCGAACTTTTGCCGGGGGTTTTTGATGTTACTGCCAGGGCTGTAGCAGGTCACGCTCTTTCAATCTTTGGTGACCACAGCGACGTGACAGCATGCCGCGCTACCGGTTTCGGATTCCTCGCTTCTGGTAGTGTACAGGAAGTTATGGACCTGACAGGAGTTGCACACCTTGCTTCCATTAAGGCAAGCATTCCCTTCGTTAACTTTTTTGACGGGTTCAGGACTTCTCATGAGATTCAAAAAGTCGAAGTTATGAACTATGACGATCTGGCTAAAATTGTTGACTGGGATGCGATAAAACGCTTTAAAGCCCGTGGGTTAAACCCGGAGCGTCCTTATCAGAAAGGTACCGCACAGAACCCAGATATTTACTTCCAGGCCAAAGAAGCGGCAAACAGATTCTACACAGACCTTCCTGACATCGTTGAAGGCTACATGCAGGAAATAAAAAAAATAACAGGAAGAGAATATCATCCCTTTAACTACTACGGAGCACCTGACGCAGACCGCATAATCGTTCTTATGGGTTCAGCCTGCATGGCTGCAGAAGAAACAGTGGATTACCTTAACGCAAGAGGAGAGAAAGTGGGAGTTATAGCTGTACACCTGTATCGACCTTTCTCCGCAAAATACTTCTTCAACGTTCTTCCCAACTCAGTCAAAAAAATTGCCGTACTCGACAGAACGAAAGAACAGGGCGCACTTGGCGAACCTCTTTACGAAGATGTCTGTACGCTTTTCTACGATAGAGCAGATAGACCGGTTATCGTTGGTGGCCGCTATGGCCTTGGTTCTAAAGATACTACTCCAGCACAGATCAAGGCAGTATTTGATAATCTGAAGGCAGATGAGCCCAGAAACCACTTTACCATTGGTATCGTTGATGATGTAACCCACACTTCCCTTGAAGTGAACGAAAACATTAATGCAGCTCCTGAAGGAACCATCCGCTGCAAGTTCTGGGGACTTGGCTCTGACGGTACTGTAGGCGCTAATAAAAACTCCATTAAGATCATCGGCGATAACACTGACATGTACGCTCAGGGATATTTCGCCTATGATTCTAAAAAATCTGGCGGCGTAACGATCTCCCACCTTCGTTTCGGGAAAAAACCGATTCGTTCTACCTATCTCATTGACGAAGCGGACTTCATCGCTTGCCACAAACAGGAGTACGTTTACCTTTACGACGTTCTTGCCGGTCTTAAAAAAGGCGGGACATTCCTTCTTAATACCCAGTGGACAACCTTAGAAGAACTTGAAAAGAACCTTCCTGGAAATGTAAAGAAATATCTTGCCGAAAATGAAATAGAACTATACGTACTAAACGGCATTGACCTCGGAATGGAAATTGGCCTAGGCAACAGAATCAATATGATCATGCAGTCAGCCTTCTTCAAACTGGCCAAAGTCATTCCTCTTGACGATGCCGTGAAATATATGAAGGATGCCATTTTAGAAACATATGGTCTGAAGGGTGAAAAGATCGTTGAGATGAACTACAAAGCAGTAGATGCAGGAATAGGCGCCCTTATTAAAATAGACGTTCCTGCAAGCTGGGAAAATGCAGAAGAGAGCTGCTGTGGCTGTAGCAAAGATAGCGACAGACCTGATTTCATTAAAAACGTCTGTGACGTTATCAACCGCCAGGAAGGCGACAAACTTCCTGTCAGCGCATTCTTAGGCAGAGAAGACGGTAGCTTCCCCTCAGGGACATCCGCATACGAAAAACGCGGCGTAGCCGTTAATATTCCTGAGTGGCTCAAAGACAAATGCATCCAGTGCAACCAGTGCGCTATGGTCTGCCCCCACGCAGCCATCCGCCCGGTTCTTCTTGATGAAGAAGAAAAGAAAAATGCACCTGCGACCTTCGCTACAGTTGAAGCCAAGGGCAAAGAATTTGCGGGACTTTCCTTCCGCATGCAGGTTTCTTCCCTTGACTGCCTTGGCTGCGGAAACTGCGTAGACATCTGCCCCGTAAGCGCTCTTGAAATGAAACCTCTCGCCTCTCAGACAGAGGCGGAAGTTCCCAACTGGGATTACTCTGTCACAGTAACAGACAAGTCACATCTCACCAACAAGAGCACTGTGAAGGGGAGTCAGTTCTCTCAGCCGCTGTTCGAGTTTTCCGGCGCGTGTGCTGGATGCGGAGAAACACCCTATGCCAAACTGATCACCCAGCTTTACGGTGATCGCATGCTCATCGCTAACGCCACAGGTTGCTCCTCCATCTGGGGCGGCTCTGCTCCAAGCATGCCCTACACAAAGAACGCAAAGGGTCAGGGCCCAGCATGGGGCAACTCCCTCTTCGAAGATAACGCTGAATATGGATACGGCATGTATCTTTCCGTCAAGAACAGCGTGAAGGCCCTTGCGGAAAGTGTCAGAAAACTGCTCGCCCTTGACATCCCCGCGGATGTTAAAGCTGTTTTTGAAGAGTGGCTTGAAAATAAAAATGACGGAGATAAGTCCAAGGTGACAGCTGAAAAGGTTTATGCCATTCTTGACAAAGACCTTGGAAACGCCGAAGCAAATGCGCTGCTCGCCAAAATAGCCGAGAGCAAAGACTATCTTGTGAAAAAGTCTGTGTGGATCTTCGGCGGCGACGGCTGGGCATATGACATCGGATTTGGCGGACTTGACCACGTTCTCGCCTCTGGCGAAGACGTAAACGTATTTGTATTCGACACTGAAGTTTACTCGAATACAGGCGGACAGTCCTCAAAAGCCACTCCTACCGCCGCTGTAGCTAAATTCGCTGCTTCCGGCAAGAGGGTCAAGAAAAAGGACCTCGGCCATATCGCCATGACCTATGGCTATGTCTATGTTGCCCAGGTAGCTATGGGAGCAGATAAGAACCAGCTTATGAAGGCTATTACTGAAGCTGAAGCCTATAACGGACCTTCCCTCATCATCGGCTACGCTCCATGCATCAATCACGGCATTAAGGTTGGCATGGGCAAATCCCAGGCTCAGGAGAAAAAGGCTGTTGAGGCGGGATACTGGCACCTGTATCGTTTCAACCCGCTCCTCAAAGAAGCTGGCAAGAACCCCTTCGTTCTTGACTCCAAGGAACCCAAGGCAGACTTCAAAGAGTTCCTTATGAGCGAGGTTCGATACGCTTCTCTGGCTAAATCCTTCCCGGATATCGCTGAGTCTCTCTTCGAGAAGGCGGCGGAAGACGCCAAGGATAGATATGAATCTTACAAACAGCTTGCTGAAATGGGAAAAGAAGCTGTTAAAACAGAAGCATAACCCATAAATAATCAAGCAAAAGGCCGTTCCTCAGCGGGCGGCCTTTTTTATTGCTTTACAGAGAATGTATAATAGAAAGACGCCATGAAAGCTTGACCTTCACTGGTATATTAGGTAAAATACCCAAGTCATCGGGACGTAGCGCAGCCTGGCTAGCGCACCTGCATGGGGTGCAGGTGGTCGGAGGTTCGAATCCTCTCGTCCCGACCATGGATAAGTAAGCGGGGTATTTACCCCGCTTTTTTGTTTTGTAGACATTATGGTTTTTAGTTTAGAAAGGGCAACGAAAGTTATATGAAGGATCAAACATTTAAACACAAATCTAGTTTAGGGCAAAACTTTCTTACGGATAGAAATATTCTAGGGCAGATAGTTAAATGGGCTGCCATAGATGAGTCTGACATTCTTTTGGAAATAGGGGCCGGTCAAGGGGTTTTAACAAGAGAGCTCGCTCTTTCTCCATGCAGCCGTATATTTGCCCTCGAAATCGATAAGACACTTCACACTCATCTCGACCCTCTAGAAGAAGAATTCAGACCGAGGCTTTCTATTATCTGGGATGACGCGGTTACTTTTGATTACGAAACCAAATTACCAGCTGCCCCAACTAAGGTTGTCGCCAATATCCCCTACAATATAACAACACCTCTTATCTGGAGGCTTCTAGAAGCCTTTGCTGGCAAAGGTTTACATTCGATGATCTTAATGGTTCAGCGAGAAGCTGCTCTTCGTTTAAACGCTTCCCCTAATACCAAGGATAGATATCCCCTTGGGATCACCCTTGAGATTATGGGAGAACGAAAAATATTAAGGAAGGTTCCGCCTCAGGCTTTTTATCCTCAACCTGCAGTAGATTCCGCTGTAATTGAGATAAAGGTACAAAGGAACTTTGATCTGCCCCGGCAGAAAAACTGGAGGACCCTCCTTCGGGCTTCCTTTGCCCAGAGGAGGAAAACACTGATTAACTCTGCCTCTCGAAATGGCGTCAGCAAAAACCACCTTATTGATGCCTTTTCTGCCCTCCATTTCAATCCCTCCCTTCGGGCAGAGAATCTTACAGGAAAACAGTGGCTTGAACTCTGGCATATGTTAAATAGCATTGAAAAAGAGAGAGGCCCCTTTTAGGGGCCTCTTCTTTAATAATAAAACAAAAATTCCTATTCCACTTTTTCCTTAAGAGCCTTGCCTGGCCTAAAGACGGGAACCTTCTTCGCTGGAATCTTAATGACTTTTTTAGGATCCTGAGGGTTTCTTCCTTCTCTAGCCGCTCTTTCGCGAACCTCGAAGGTACCAAAACCAACAAGCTGTACTTTATCACCCTTGGCCAGAGAATTCTCAATAGCCTGCAGCACCGCACCTACTGCGGCACCTGCCTCGCGCTTGTTCAGCCCTGTTGCTTTAGCTACTGCGTTAACAAGATCTGTCTTTGTCACCCTTAATTACCTCCTTTTCTTTTAATTTAATATAAAGGTATGTAATTGACAAGCTTCGCGTCGTTTTATTATTACCAGTAACTGGCACTGCGGTCAAGCCCTAATTTCACTATATTTATAGAATTACTGCTTCACACGCCAGTAGAGACGCAAAGGGGTTCCATCAAAAGTATCCATTTCTCTTATTTTGTTCTCAATATGCTTGTTAAATGACTGACTGACAATTTCTGGGTCATTTACAAAGAACACAAACGTAGGAGGCTCTATGCTCGTCTGAGTACAGTAATAAATTTTTAAGACTCTCCCTTTGCGGCTTGTGGGCAAAGTCTGAAAGGCCAGCACATCCCTTATAAGACGGTTCAGTTCAGTAGTCCCTATTCTTCTACTTCTATTTTCTTGAACGTTTTTAATTGTTTGTGTTAGTTTGTTTAGCCCTCTTTTTGTCAAAGCTGAAACAAACAGCAAGGGGGCATGGGAGAGAAAGGGCATTTCATCCCGTACTCTTTTTCTCATTTCATCCCCCAGCTTGTCTGCTGCTTCTAAGGTGTCCCATTTGTTAATAAGAAGGATTAACCCCTTCCCCTTCTCGATAACTTGAGCCGCCATTTTTTTATCCTGATCTGTTGTGGGTTCGGAAGCATCCATGACGAGCAGGGCGACATCACTCCGATCCACCGCCTGCAATGTTCTTACAAAAGAATAATATTCAATGTCGCTGTCAATGCGGCTTTTCTTGCGAAGTCCAGCCGTATCTATAAAACGGAATTTACCCTCTTTCATCTCGATAACAGTGTCTGTGGCATCTCTCGTAGTTCCTGGGATATCGCTTACTAAAACACGATCGCTCCCTGCTAATGCATTGACCAGGCTTGATTTCCCCACATTGGGACGGCCTACGATTGAAACTCTTATTTCCTCAGGATCCCGTTCCTCCTCTTCATCTGAAGGAAGAAGAGACACAGCCATGTCCATAAGATCATCAATATAACGCTTGTGGAGCGCACTAATCCCCACCACATGCTCAAACCCAAGAGAATAGGCATCGTAGACCCTATCCTCATGAATGCCGTCATCCAGCTTGTTTGCAACGACAATAACAGGTTTGCCAGATCGCCTGAGAATATGAGCTACGTCTTCATCCATCCAGTTGGGGCCATTGAAGCCATCAATAACAAACAATATGACGTGACTTTCCTCAATAGCGAGAGTGGCTTGTTTTCTTATACCTTCAACAAGAGGATGTTCATCTCGAACGAGAAGGCCTCCTGTGTCTACAATATAGAATTGTCTTCCTTTCCACTCAGTTTCTCCATAGATACGGTCGCGGGTAACTCCTGGCATATCATCCACGATTGCTTCCCGTCGTCCCAAGATTCTATTGAATAGCGAAGACTTCCCCACATTGGGTCTTCCCACTATAGCTATTATGGGCATCGTCTTTGATTTCCTCCTTTAATGCATTTCTTCTCCGTCATTTTAATCAATCCAAAGAGAGACACTTGGAAAACCTTCCCTAGACTTCGATATATTGAACCATGGTTCAAGAGCTTTCTTTAATTTCTGAGGTCGCTGGATGAAAGCCCACAGTGAATTTTGTTCACCTCCAGGGTCCATAATAGTAAGGTTCTCGTCCACTAAATATTGAAGCAAAGCTTCCTTCTTCCCCGATGGTGGGGTAATTTCAGCTAATATATTAAAAGGCGGGAAACCATACTCTTCTCGTTCCTTCAGCTCTCTGCGCCAAAATGCTTTCCAACCATATTTTAGCCCTCTCTGCCAACCGCTTCCTGGCCTGCGAGATTGAATCACTACCTTGCGCTCTGAAGGATTGGTTCCGCGCCAGGCCGACTCTAACACCATTCGATAAGCATCAAACCTGGAGCGATATAAGATCTTGCGCGCTTCTGCATCTGCATCTATCCATCCTACCATCCCGACATTCACAGCATCACAAAGAGAGATGGCAGCCCGTGATCCAACGACTATGCCCCCTCCTGCCAAAACTGTACAGACTTTTTGAAAGGCTTTCTTACTCGTATTTTTTTCTGCATGCCATTCTACCACTGGGAAAGCCTCTCCACATAGTGCCTGGGCTACTTTATAAACTATTTCCAGACCTGGGCGCTTCCCACTAAGCAGCAGCCCCCTGCATTTAGGGCATTCCCGAGGAAAAACCGTGCTATAGCCGCATAGAGGGCAAACAAGCCGGGATGCTTCTTCCTCAGCCCGCAAAGCTACCCCGCAAGAATGACAGATGAGAGTGCCACCGCACTCTTCGCAGGTGATTTCACCCGCGTACCCTTTCCGATCGAGAATCCACAATGCAGCTTTTCTCTCTTTTAAACAGCTCATCGACTCTCGAACTAAAGCATCACTTAAGGGAAACGAGGAAGTTATGCCTGGAAAAGAGGGTCTCGAAGCTCGGTTCATATCTACGAATATAAGACGATTTCCCATGGAAGTGCCGTGCTCTTCCGGCATTTTATAAAGAGATACCTTAGAAGATGGCAACCGCCCACAGAGAAATAGGGAACTGTTGGCTATGCGAGCCCGCTGCATGGCTATTGAGCGGATATGGAGCAACGGCGCAGCCTGCATACGATAGGCCGGGCTGCTCTCTTCATCAACAAGTATAAGCTGGGGATCCGGCAAGGGGGCAAAGATGGCACCCGGTCCGCCGATGATGATCTTATGCTCTCCACTGCGGGTTCTATTCCACGCCTCCCATAATTTTTTACCCCCAACAGATGGCCAAAGAAAAATGTTTTCGACACCCTCCGTTTCCAGAAAAGAGTAAAAAAACTCGGCTAAAGCCCTTTCTGGAAAGAGCAGGATAGCCGGGCCGGGATGCTCCTGTAAAATTTTAAGGTATCTTGCATGTCTTTCCTGGTCTTCGGGGAAATAATAATAATTATCCTTAAAGGCTCTGCTCTCCCAAAGACATTCCCAAGGAGCTGCAGGAGGCACTTCTTCCCCCTTCATAAGCTGAGATGGGGACATAACGCGCAGAGCTTCGCCCTGTCCGCAATAAAAATTGACGCCTATCCAGCGGCTTAAAATCCAGAGGTCGCGGGGTAAGGGGGCCGCCGTATCAAGTACTTTATTGATCGTGCGAATACGATATGCTCCACTCTTATTGGAAGTGACAGAGGAAACTCCCAGAGAAAAACCAACCCTTTTAGCAGGTCCTACTGGGACCTGTACACGATTTCCGGCAGGTACAGCTTCTTCATGTTCATAAGTTAGAGGATTCCACCATGGCCCAGGCACAATGACATCGATCAGTGTCACCTGTTCTCTTCCTTTTGGCACATTTCACTAACCGTATTCAAGACCCCCCAGGCAACTTCTTCTTTGGTGCCTACAAGTTCGTGCCAATCTCCAGCCTTTTTTATGATCTTTACCCTATTGGTATCAACGGCAAATCCGGCATCTGTTGCCGTAATATCGTTTGCTACTATAAGATCCAGATTCTTTCGTAACATTTTTTCCTTTGCATGTTCTACAAGATGGCTGCTCTCCGCGGCAAATCCCACAAGTATCTGGTCGGGAGATTTGCGGGCTCCTACTTCTGCGGCAATATCTGGATTTTGCACCAGATTAAGGGTCAAGGTATCTTTCCCTTCTCTTTTCATCTTTTCCATTTCAATAGAAGCAGCCCTGTAATCACTCACTGCGGCAGATTTTATGATAATTTTCGCGAAATCCATTTTTTCGATAACAGCCTTATACATGTCCATGGCAGATTTTACGGGACAGTACGTTATCCCATGGGGAGTCGGGAGGGAAACAGGTCCTGAAACAAGAGTTACATCGGCTCCTCGATACCATGCCGTTCTAGCAAGAGCAAAACCCATTTTCCCACTGCTTGGGTTACTTATAAAACGGACTGGGTCAATAAATTCCCATGTGGGGCCAGCCGTAACAAGAACAGAAACACCAGCAAAATCCTTTCGGGGAGAAAGAGCACGCCATGCTTCCTCAACAATAACAGAAGGGGCAGGCAGACGTCCCTTTCCTTCATACCCACAGGCAAGGCTTCCTTCATCAGGATCAACAACCGTATAGCTCATGGCCCTTGCCTCTTTTATATTTCTCACTGTTGCTGGATGCTCAAGCATATGGCTGTTCATAGCAGGAAAAAGAAGCACTGGAGCCTTCGTAGCGAGAACCGTAGCGTCAAGAAGGCTTTCCCCCCGCCCCTGAACAAGACGGGCAAGGGTTTCGGCAGTACAGGGTGCTATAATGACAAGCTCAGCCCAGTCCGCCAAATTTATGTGAGGTATTTCCCAACCCTTCTCCTGCGAAAGAAAATCGTCTTGGGTCCAAGTCCGTCTGCCGGCCAACGTGGAAAGCACCATTGGGCTGACAAAAGACTCGGCTCCTTCTGTCAATACCACTTCAACTTCACAACCTGCCCTTTGAAGGGCTCGAAGTATCTCTGGCCCCTTATATGCGGCAATACCGCCTGTAATTCCAAGAACTACTCGTCTTTTATTTTTCCACGTCAACATCGTAGCCACCGGGAAGCACTCCTTTAGCCCGTGATGCTGGGATTCTGAGCTTGACCCGTTCTTTCGCAATATCATCCATAGCAACCGACAGGTATTGCTCAAGATCTTCTTCGAGAACACGGCTTTTCTGTTCGCTAATATAGCGAGACCAATTTGCCACAATAACCGTCAATAGATATTTATTGGTAATGCCAGCTCTTTTTTCTAAATAATCTATATCGTAAAATTTCATACTTAAACCTCCATTCTATAAACAGCACTCAAGGTTGTAACTTGCAATAATACGTTTTATTTCCAGGGCCGCGCGAAGAACAGAATCATTTACTACAACATAATCATACATATGCATTTTTTCCATTTCTTTAAGGGCATTGCTCAGACGAAGCTGCACTGTATCCTCTTCTTCAGTCCCTCTGTTGCGAAGCCTCCGTTCCAGCTCCTCTTTAGATGGGGGCATGATAAATATAAGCACTGAGTCATCAAAAGCATTTTTTACCTGAAGAGCCCCTTGCACATCTATCTCCAAAACAACATCGACTCCAGCCTCAAGAACTTTTTCCACGTCAGACTTTAGAGTCCCGTACAAATGCTCATGAACAACTGCCCATTCAAGAAATTTTTTCTCTTCGACCAATTTTTTAAATTCTTCTTCACTCAAAAAACGATAATCCACACCATCCCTCTCCCCGTCCCTTGGTTGGCGGGTGGTGCATGAAATAGAATATACGAGATCTGGCATCTGTTCGAAAAGAGCTTTTCTCACTGTCCCCTTTCCTGCGCCACTTGGGCCGGAAATTACAAACAACTTCCCCCTCTTACTTGTTTTCTTCATTATCTGGCTCTTCCTCAAATCGATTTACAATGGTTTCAGGCTGAATGGCAGAAAGCACAACATGATTGCTATCTGTAACAAGAATAGCACGCGTTTTTCTCCCCTGAGTCGCGTCGATCAGACGGCCCTGGTCTTTTGCTTCTTCTTTCAAGCGTTTGATCGGAGCAGAGTTTGGATGGATAATCGCTACAATCCTTTCTGCCACAATCATATTACCAAACCCTATGTGAACTAAACGATAAGACATCCCAATCACTCCACATTCTGTACTTGTTCTCGTATTCGCTCTAGAGCTGTCTTAGCTTCCACCGCAAGCCATCGTATTTCTGCGTTCGTTACTTTAGATGCAACAGTGTTCACTTCTCTGTTCATTTCCTGAATCAAAAAATCCATTTTCCGTCCTTCTGAAGATGGGCTGTTCAACACTGTCTGGAATTTTTCAATATGGCTCTGTGCGCGAGCCAATTCTTCTGATATGTCCCATTTATCAGCTATGAGAGCAATTTCCTGAGCTATCCTGCTTTCTTCAACCGCAGGGCCATTGTCTTCAAATATTTTTTTGATCCGTTCTCGCGTTTCTTCAACGGCACTATCTCGGGCCTTCTCCCATTGCTGTAAAATCTGGCCTGTCAAAGACGAGAAACTCTCTAAATTGGTTTTGATATCCAGTTCCAGATCTTTCCCTTCGGTCTGACGCATCTTCTGCAAGGAATCCACTGCTTTTGCCACCATAGAATCAAGGGATTTCTCTATATCTTCCTCTAGAGATTCCCGCCCAGAAGCTGAATCAGTAACCCCCGGCAAATTAAGCAACGACTCTAGTCGTATAGCTTCTTGATTTCCCAATTTTTCCTGCAATCCCTTTATCTGATGATAGTAGTTTTCAAGAATTTGCCCGTCAAGAGAAACCGCACGAAGATCAGAAGACCATGTAACTTCTACACTAAGTCTTATCTTTCCCCGCCTTATAGATTGTCTTAATCTATTGTTCAGCGACGGCTCGCAATATGAAAGCTCCCTTGGCAGCCGTATGGAGATATCCTGATACCTATGATTAATTGTAGACATTTCCACTGAGAGCGTTCCCCATGAAAATGTCTGGCTTTCCCGGCTAAAACCTGTCATGCTCAACAGCACTATAAATCCTCCCATCTATTTTGGAGCTACTTTGCCATCTTATTAAACAGCTGATACTCCACTTCTTGCAATAGTTCTGTTACGCCTACTCCTGACAGAGCGCAAATAGGAAGCACTTTAGCTTTGCTTCTGCCTTGAAGGCGAGTTTGAAGAAAAGGAATCAATGAAAGATCTATTTTGTCTATTTTATTCAAAACGATGAGGCGAGGTATGGCTCCTGCCCCAATATCAGACAAAGTTTCCTCCACCACATCAAGTGTTTCCATTACATCTGGCATACTCCCATCAAGAACGAGGAGAATGAGTGACGATACTGAAATTTCCTCAAGGGTTGTTCGGAAAGCAGCAATGAGAGCAGGAGGAAGGTCCCGTATAAACCCAACAGTGTCAGAAACAAGCACATCATGTCCATCTGAAAGTTCAACCTTGCGAACGTATGTGTCAAGAGTTGAAAAGAGCTGGTCCGCAACATACAAGTTTCGTCCATGACTCAATTGCTGTAAAAGAGTAGATTTCCCACTATTTGTATAACCGGTCAGTGCTACAGTCGGTATTCCCGCTTTTTCACGTCTATACCGTTGGAATGTCCTCCTCTTCCTAACCTTTACGAGCCTCTCGTTAATATCCCGCACCCGTCGTTCGAGTTTGCGGCGATGGCGCTCAAATTCCGTTTCGCCTGGGCCACGGGTACCTATGCCTGCTCCAAGCCGGGACATTTGGCGCCCTAAACCTTTCAGATGTGGTATTTCGTATTGGCACATGGCCAGCTCTATCTGCAAACGGGCCTCTGTTGTTCTCGCCCTTCTCTCAAATATTTTCATAATGACAAAAGGACGATCCCAGATCTCAATCCCTAATATTTGCTGCAAATTCAGCCGTTGTCCCGGAGTAAGCTGTTCGTTGCAAACGAACAGATCCGCCTTTACCTCTTTACAAAAGAGGGCGCTCTCTTCTGCCTTTCCCTTGCCCAGCATATAGGCTGGGTCAGGCTTGTCTCTTCTTTGAATAACCTCACCTGCCACATCTATGTTCAGATTTACAAGAAGCATCTTCAGCTCGTCTAAAAGGATTCGCGGGGTATAGTCCTGGGCAGGTATATCGAGAGCAGCAACAACTGCTCGTTGATGACGCGCCCCGCCGTCTATGTCAATCACTCTTTTCAAGATTTTCTAAAGCCTCGTACACTCTATCCAAAAACTGTTGCCGGCTATCTTTGGCAGACAGGCCTGTCTCCAATTCCCTGGGGTAGATGGCCTCGCCGAAAGTCACTTGGATGCGGTTCGGCCGTACAAAACTCGCTCCGGGAGGCATGGACTCGAAGCTCCCTTTAATAAAGGCAGGGATAACTGGCGCACCGCTCTTCATGGCGATTAACGCTACCCCTCCTTGCAAGGGCTGAAGTTTGCCATTAAGGGATCTGGCTCCTTCTGGAAAAAGAAGCACATTTTCTCCTTTTTCCAATAAGTCCAAAAAGGCTTTCAGGGCTGCTCCTGCACTTTGCTGATCCTGTTTCTTTACAGGAATGGCCCCCAGTGTCCGTATTAGCAGACTCATCCCCAAGGTTGAAAAAAGTTCTGATTTGGCCAGATATCGCAAGCGTCTTGGAAATAAAGCCCCTATTATGATTGGGTCAAGGTTGCTGCAATGGTTAGCCACTACAATTACAGGATCTTCTTTGGGCAAACTCGCGAGCCAGCGGACAGAAAGACGATTATAAAGCTTAAGAACAATAAAGCAGAATATTTTTGTCAGTGTATAAAATAAGTGCCTCATAGAACCACCTGATTGCTATTTTCCTTTACTAATCGAACAAGATAATCAACAACTTCATCCTCTGTCATAGAAGACGTATCAACAAAAATTGCATCTGAAGCCTGGCACAATGGCGCTATTTCGCGATTTGAATCAAACTGGTCACGATTCTGGATCTGTCGCAGCACCTCATCAAATGATACTTTTTCTCCCCGCTCTAACAGCTGCAAGTGCCGTCTTTTCGCACGGACGCTGTCACTGGCGGTAAGGTATATTTTAATAGTTGCGTCAGGGAAGACCACAGTACCCATATCTCTTCCATCAGCTACTAGCCCCCCTTCTTCTGCCTGCTCACGCTGAATGGAAAGCAGACAGCGCCTGACTGTCGGCAGAGCGGCATAGCTAGAAACAATACTATCAACCCTTGGAGAACGAATATGTTCAGTTACGTCTGCACCGTTAATATAAACACAGCCATCGCTCAGAGAAACTTTGATCTTAGAAAGAATTTCCGTCAGATAAGGGCTTTCTACTGGTTCGAAACCCATAGCGTTCAAATAAAAGGCCAATGCCCTGTAGATCGCGCCTGTGTCAAGATAATCCAACCCTAGAAGTTCTGCTACTTTTTTTGCAACAGAGCTTTTGCCTGCCCCCGCTGGTCCGTCAATCGCAACAACAAGATTTTTCATTATCATTGATTGCAATTCTCCCATCTCTTCAAAGAAGCATACGCTGCAGCATATGTGCGCAGACATGAAATCCTTCATGTTGGAAAGTTTTCCCCATTTCATTACGAGATTTAGACGATACCGCCACGCTCTATTTTCTTTAAAAGTTCGTCTTGAGAAAGCTTTATAGTTTGTCCTTTATTAAGATTTCGCAACTCCATTCTACCAATTCTACGCCGAATAAGCACCATTACCTTATACCCTAGATGCTCAGCCATTAAACGAACCTCTCTTTTCAGACCCTCAGTGATCGATACTGTGACCCATCGGCCATAAGGTGGTCTGCAAAGTGGTTGGACGGAAAGGGGGCGTACAAATCCCCCTTCTATTTCAAAGCCCTTAAGCCACAACTTCATTTTTTCTACCGTCAACTCTTCGTTTAACAGTACCTCGTAATCTCTTTTTATATTTGACGAAGGGTGCATAAGAAAGTGAGCGAAATCCCCGTCGTTCGTTAAGACGAGCAATCCTTCGCTTTCTTTATCAAGACGCCCTACCGGAAAAAGACGAAACTTTGAGTAGGCGGGGGGGAGAACATCGATCACTGTCATGTCAAAGCGGTCTTCCACCGCACAAACGACCCCCTGAGGTTTATTCATTACTATGTAGACCCTGCTCTCCGGAGATACTTCTTTTCCGTCAAGGGTTACTGTGTCCGTTTCTTCTACTGTGGTAGAGAGATCGCGGACAACCCTTCCATTCAAGGCTACGCGGCCTGATAAGACAAACTCTTCTACCTTTCTGCGGGATGCAAGGCCGCATGAAGCAAGATACTTGTTCAATCTAATTGCCATTGGTTAGTGTTCGCTCTCCTCCACACTGTATTCTTCCACTTCTTCGAGAGTGGGAAGTTCCGCTATTGACTCAAGACCAAAATGTTCAAGAAAAGTTTCGGTAGTCCTGTAAAGCAAGGGAGATCCTGTCCCTCGCCTTCGCCCCGCAATACGTATAAGGCCATGGGAAAGAAGGGTTTCAAGTACCCGTTCACACCTGACCCCTCTGATTTCTTCAATTTCCGCCCTCGTAACTGGCTGGTTATAGGCTATTACAGCAAGACTTTCAACAGCTGCGCGGCTTAACCGCACTTTTTGACGTAATGCCGTTTCTCTGAAAATAGCCACGGTTTCGGCAAACTCAGGGTCTGTGCATAGTTCCCAACCCTCTGCCACTTTTCGCAGGGTAATTCCATGATCCTGGGCATAATGGTCTGAAAGCTCTCCTAACGCTGAGCATACAGCTTCCAGAGATTCATCCAAATGCATAGACAGTTCCTTCTCCGACACAGGTGTAACAGCGACAAAAAGGAGAACCTCAACGTGTTTGGCTAGAGATGATAACATCTCCAAACAACTCCTTTTGTGTAATGGATATGAGTCCAGTCCTAGCCATTTCCAGAAGAGCCAGGATCGTAACCACAAGAACAGAACGAGTGGAAGTCCCTTTGAGAACGTGAGAAAGGGATAAAGAGGAATGATCTTCTAAATACGCCCTGAGCTCTTCTATTTTTCTGTCGATTTGTATTTCTTCAGGCACTGCCGCAGGAATTCCCCGCCAGTTTCCAATGGATTGTTTTTCTATATTCGACATTGGCTCTTTTCTGCTATGGGCAGCGATCAGCTGCCACCAGAGATGGCTTAAACTGTAAAGATCTCCCAGGTCGTAAGATGGGACTTCCTCAACAGCAGCTGCTCTCTTAAAGAGATTATCCTGCTCCTCTTTTTTTTCTATAAGGCGAAAAGCTGCCTCACGATAGGGTCTGTACCGCAAAAGGTGCCCCAACAATTCTTCTTCAGAAATAGGATCTTCGGGAGGGGAGCTTTCTTCCCCATCAGTCTTATGCTGACCAGGCAATAGCGCCATAATCTTTTCAAGAACCAGCCCTGCTGCAAGGGAAAGAAACTCTGCCACCACATATATAGACACCTTTTTAGAATGGGACAGATAGGCCCCGTAAATATTAACCAGGTCTGAAACCTTTATCTGAGTGGCTTCAAACTGGCGACTCTCTACGAGATAACAAAGAAGATCTAAAGGCCCTGAAAATCCCTCTATCTCCACCTGGAGGGGGAAGGTCCCTTTTTCCACACTCTATCTCCCCTATCCCCTGGGGACAAAACCAATAGAATTTACTATCTCGTCGATGGTTTGCTGAGCTAAAATCTGTGCTCTTTCTGCGCCAGCCAGTATGATATTCCTCAAGTTCTCAGAATGGGATTCGTAATATCGGCGTCGCTCATGGATAGGTTCCATCACCCGCTTTACATGCTCCATAAGCATTTTTTTACACTGAACGCACCCTATTCCCGCTGTAGTACATCCTTTTATAATTTCTTTATGCTGTTCCTTGTCATCATTAAAAACTTTGTGCAGATCCCAGACTGGGCATTTTTCCGGATCCCCAGGATCTGTTCTGCGCTCTCTAGCGGGATCTGTAATCATGGTCCGAATCTTATTCCA
Source organism: Aminobacterium sp. EBM-42 (assembly GCF_001896635.1). Taxonomy (NCBI): domain Bacteria; kingdom Thermotogati; phylum Synergistota; class Synergistia; order Synergistales; family Aminobacteriaceae; genus Aminobacterium; species Aminobacterium sp. EBM-42. The sequence goes on along the minus strand of NZ_MPPC01000010.1, from coordinate 100,617 downwards.
CATTTCTTCTGGAGAGTCAGCTATATCTATGCTGTTTCCATAAGATTTGCTCATTTTTCGACCGTCTGTACCTGGTACCTTGGGAGTCGGTGTCAAAAGCATTTGCGGCTCAGGGAGTATTTCTCCATAAAAATTATTGAAACGACGGGCCAGCTCTCTACTGATCTCAAGATGGGCGCTCTGATCCTCCCCTACCGGAACCATCTCTGCCTTGTAAAGAAGAATATCTGATGCCATAAGAACTGGATAACCCAAAAAAGCATAGGTACCTAAGTCTTTATTCTGTATGTTTAATATCTGCTCTTTGTAGGTTGGATTCCGCTGAAGCCAGCCAAGAGGGGTTATCATGGATAAAGCCAAATGGAGCTCAGCATGCTGGGGAACATGAGACTGCACAAAAATTGTACTCTTTTCAGGGTCAAGACCAGCCGCAAGCCAATCTAAAAGAACCTCCTTGCAGTTTTTTCGAATCCTGCTGCTATCTGCGTAATCAGACATCAAAGCATGCCAGTCAACAATACAGTAAAGACATTCGTATTCGTTCTGAAGGCGCACCCAATTTGTTAGAGCCCCGGCCAAATGGCCCAAATGAAGTTTTCCTGTAGGTCGCATGCCGCTGAAAACTCTTTTTGCCATGTTTCTCCACCTCATTTATTTGAAATAAAATTAAAAAATAATCTTTGACTACTGTTATTTTACTCGATTTGAAGTCTGTTAGGGCCTTTATCTTTAAGTTGTACTACAGGAAGATTAGAGAGGGCCATCAGCCTGCAAAGGGCGGCCAACGAATATCGCTCCATTTCGCCGTGATCCACAACACAAAGGGCCATGCCCAAAGAGCATGCATCCAAGATCTGATGATACTTCATGTCAGCGGTAATATAGACATCAGCGCCCTTATCAAGGGCGGCAGTCCAGAGATCACCACCGGATCCGCCGCAGAGGGCAGCAGTCTTCACAATTCTATCTGGTTCCCCATATCCGGTCACCCATGACAGATTCCAGTCATTGCGAAGCTTAACCATCAAATTTTGCAGGGAACAAGGTTTTAGCAAAGATCCCCATGCCCCAAGCCCCTCAGAGTTTTCCATTGGAAGCAAAGGGAGAAAGCCCTCTTTCAGCAAAGGTCTTGCAAGCTGTACATTAACGCCTTCACGCGCCTTGTCCCAGTTAGTGTGCACGCTGATGACAGCTATACCATACTCAAGGGCCTTCTGAATAACCAGAGAGACAGGGCTTTCAAGATCGATAGTTTTCAGCGGCGAGAAAATAAGAGGGTGATGCACCACGAGACAATCACATTTTTCACCTCTAGCCTCTTCTAAAACATGTACGTCTGGATCCAGGGCCACTCCTATTTTTGAAGCCCTCCACTGCGAGCTTCCTACCATAAGACCAACATTATCCCATGGTTCTGCAAGACTCAGGGGAGCAAAGGTATTGATATGATTTATAATATCAATTACTAGCATCTTTTCACCTCCAAGTTCCTACTTTACGGCAATCAAACTATATAAAAAATGCCGCTTCCTACAGGGAAACGGCATTAACCTTCAATGGTGGGCCTACCTGGACTCGAACCAGGAACCTTCCGGTTATGAGCCGGTGGCTCTAGCCACTTGAGCTATAGGCCCTAAAAGAACGCTGACCATTATACGCCCCTTCCCCCTCTAATTGCAACCCCTGCTTCGTCAAAATTACCCTTTAGCAATTAAAAAGGGGGATTCCAGCCAAAGAGAATCTATTCCTCTACTGTTATGCAGGCTACTGGACAGCTATCTGCTGCATCCTTAGCACATTCTGCACCTTCCGGCTTCATTACCTTTGCAACCCCGGCATCTTCATCTAAAGAAAACACCTCGGGGCAAATCTGAGCGCACACACCGCAACCGATGCACTCATTTTGATCGAGACTTACACGCATGAAGACCGGTCACCTCCTCCTGAAGCAGGATTTTATATCAGGTCGATGCATGAGTCAAACTTTGTCCTCAAACTTATTTCCAAAAAGCCACTTCCGGAGTAGACTTACCCATACTTTTCAGGCTGAATAAAGCTGTATAGTCAGACACAGCCTTTATCTCTGGTTCCGCAGAAGCAAGGAAAACTCCTATGCCGCATACTTCTGCGCCAAATTCTTTGGCAACAAGCAGCATCCCCGCCGCTGTGCTTCCGCCCCTCATAAAATCGTCAACTATCAAGACTCTGCTGCCACGTTCCAGTTGCTTTGTTCCCATATACATTGCTCTCACTTCCCCTGTTTTTGTCGGGAAATGAACGGCTACGGCAGAACCATCACTGGGACGGTTGCGGAACCGGCAAACTGCAAGGGGAACGCCGAGAGCATGGGCAGTAAAGAGCCCCAGAGGAATTCCCTTAACTTCAGTTGTCATAACGATATCAGGTTTCGTTGCCTGGAAATACGTCGCCATAATAAGCCCAAGACGTGACGCATAATAGGGATTAAACAGAATATCGCTGTAATAAATAAGCCCGCCGGGTAAAATTCGATCCTCTTGGGAAAGCAGGTCTTTGATCTCCAAAAAAAGCTGGCCTTTTACATTTTCAGACATAGAGGGGATAAAAGAAGCTCCGCCTGTACGGCCTCTGTCTACCTGTATGCCCCCAAGACCTTCCTGGGTCAGCGCCGAATCAATCAGTACCACGTCATCACTTATAACAGTTTTTGAAACGCCAAAATCGTTCGAAAGAGCTGTGAGTGAAATTTGCCGAGACGGCGTTGTCAAAAAACGGCATACAGTCCTGATGAGACGTTCCGTTCTCTGTCCTTTCAACGATCATCACTCCAAAATAAGATTTGTTGGATCCATTCCATCTTTTCAAATTGTGAGAGCTTAACCGGTTTACCATTTGCCGGGAACAAGGCGAAAACACTGCTTCCGCTGCCAGACAACCCATAGCCCAATGCATTGGAACTCTCACATTCATTAAAAAAAGCTTCATATTCAGGATGTTGTTCCGCCAGCCAAGGATAAAAATCATTGGGTAGAAACCCTACATTTTCTCCCCTCAGAAGACTTTGGTAGATTTTTTCCACCTCTGCCAGGCCAGTCCACTCATTACAGGGGAAACTGCCCCCCTTATCCACTCCGTAAAAGGCATCTACACCTGCGTAGGCAAGGGACGTAGACACCCCCCATCCAGGGATGGCGACAACTATCTGCATGGGCGGCAACGGCCCTCTGCAAGCTGATTTTTCTCCTTTCCCCACAACAAGGGAAAGGAAATATCTGCTGTAAAGGAAGGAAACATCTGAACCGATCTTTTCAAGAATATCGGAAGTCACTTCGCTTCCTTCGAAAAGCCGAGCCCATCGCAAGAAAGAAGCCGCATTGCCGCTCCCAGCCCCCAACCCTGTTCCAGGCGGGATCTGCTTAGCGAGGGCAACATGTAAACCAGGAAGACTCCATCCTTTACTTTCAAGACACTCTATTGTCTTTTCTACAATATTTTTCCCATCTATGACGATATGGCCAGTTGTGGCAATTTCCCTGACATTATTATCTTTATATGTAGAAATTGTCAATGACTCCATCGCCGGTAAACGTAAAAACAGGGAGACCAGGTTATGATAGCCATCTCCCCTTTTTTCTGTAATTCTCAAGGTGAGGTTTAATTTCCCATCAGAAGAAAGGGTGTATCGCATATTATCGACCTCCATATCCCACAGCAGGCAAAAAAATACCCCGGCGTGTTGAACGCCAGGGTTTTGTTGCATTACAAGGTTTATTATGTATTGTTACCGGACATAGGCTCTAATTCTACTTCTTTTGTTAGTAGTTCCGCATAACTGAACGAAACCTTACTGTCTTGAGACTCCACATAGAGGGTAAATAGATTCGGATAAACCTCAAGAACAACTCCCTGTTTCTCTTCAATTTTGCGACGTCCTTTGGATGTCCGGTACTTCACGCGCATTCCCTTGTACAATGCTACTTGCTCACGAATTGAGGCAAGATTTCCAGCCATCCAGGGTCACCTCTATTATAAATAAGTTTCACGAATTATAACACAAAAATGCAAAAAACACAAACAATATGGCTGGAGTCTTGCAATTTTGTTACCTTATTTTTGACTTTTTTGTTCCAGTTTATGAAGAAGCAAGACTCGTTTCTCCCCCACTCGACGAGTATACCCCCTGGCATCCAAATACTCGAGAAGGGGAAGAACGAATTTTCTGCTGCTTCCAGTTATATCACGAACTGCAGCGATAGTGATGTCATCTTTGATCTCTTTAACAATTGTAATAAACTTCTCCTCTACATCTTTCGCCAAAACAAACTTTCCGCCAATAACGAAGGCCTCCCCCCGTTCCCGTAAATCCTTCAAGAAAAGAGAGAATTCCTTTTCTCCCATGGAAAGACCATGCTGCAGCTCATCTATAAGGGGCAGCTGAAATTCAAGGTTCCCGCAAAAAATCTTGAACTCGTCAAGCTTTTTAAAGAAAGCGCTGTCGTCCTGAGGAACAAAATCAGGCAAGCGCATCATGTTGCTATCAATAACAAAAATATTTTTCTGCGCCATGAAGTCGATCAACAAACGAGCCGTTTTTCTCTCTATACTTTTAAGGGGGCCGGTAAGTATATCGTCGATCATTGCGCCAGCCTGGTGAGGGCGTTCTTCGTGAAATGCTTTCAAGAAGGCAGCAATATCATGCTGGTAGTGGGCGAAGGTATCCTGAGACATATAGCAATCCACCCCCGAGGCCAGCAGAACTATCTTGTTATCCTTTTGCAGCTGACGAGCCATTTCGTCCACATCAGCGGGAAGTTCCTGCAAATCCACAAGGATATTTTCTCTGGAAATGCTTCCATGGAAACGCACCAGAATTTCCATTCTTTCTTTTGGCCCCTTTGCGTCACGCAACTCTTCAAGACACTGTTTATAAGCACCTTTAGCCCCTTTCCCCTTGGGTTTTTTACCGTAAGCAAAGAGGATTCTTCCGCCGCCGATGGTTACCAGCGGACTGTAGAAACGAATGACAAATCGCTGATCTATGGTGGCCACAACGCCTTCTTCCATAACCAATTGAGCAACAGCTGATTCCCCAGGTAAAAGAGACGTTTTATCAAAAAGTGAAACCCGGGCAATCACATCAGCCGTCCCAACATGAAGGCGTACCCGCTGCCAATGCTTTAAGGGTTCCGAAAAGGAGGTGAGAAGAGAAAGTTCAACATCGAAACATCTGGTCTCTCTGTAAACATCACGGGCACAAACTACATCTCCACGAGTCAGCTCATCTAAAGAAACGCCCGACAGACTCATGGCTACACGCTGGCCAGCCCAGGCAACATCCACAGTATGACTGTGCACCTGTACACTTCGAACCCGTACATCCTGATCTGCGGGAAGAATTGAAACTTCCATCCCGGGCCCTACTTGCCCCTTATAGGCCGTACCGGTAACGACCGTTCCAAAGCCTGAAATGGGAAAGGCCCTGTCTATGGGCATAAAAAAAGGTCCCCGCCTTGTACGAGGCTGAACCCTATCTATTAATTTAGCTAATTCCTCCATAAGAAGGGGAATATTTTTATTTGTCACTGATGAAACGGGGACTACCACCTTCCCCTCAAGAAAAGTACCTTGCACAAAATCAGTAACGTCGGCAATAGCAAGCTCCAAAAGCTCTTCATCAACCAGATCAGCCTTAGAAATGACAATGACTCCGTCATGCACTCCAAGAAGATTGAGAATGGCCAAATGCTCTCGTGTCTGGGGCATAACTCCCTCATCTGCAGCCACAACAAGCATAACGGCATCAATGCCTGACGCGCCGGCCACCATTTGACGAATAAACTTCTCATGTCCTGGCACATCTACTATGCTCACAACGCGGCCATCATGAAGCTTAAGAGGGGCAAAGCCCAATTCTATGGTTATGCCTCTCTTTTTCTCTTCGTTCAGCCTATCACAACTTACCCCCGTCAGCGCCTTTACCAGAGTAGTCTTTCCGTGATCGATATGGCCGGCTGTCCCTAGAACGAGAGATATTTCCTTCTCATTCACCTTTCTTCACCTCCAGCAGCCACGCCAGCCCCTGAAGAATCCGCTCATCATCTTTGTCCATCAGAGTCCTCACATGAAAGATCAGAGAGTCTTCACTGGCTCCCGCAACTATAGGCATCTCTGCCTGACGCAACAGGGTCTGAAGAGTGCCGGCACTTCCAATGTGTTGAATTTTCAATGCCACCCCATATCCTTTAAGCCTGGTTACCGGGAAGGCCCCCCCGCCAACAGCATCGTTTACTTCGACCACGGCTGGCTCCAGATGGGGAAAGGTTTTTTTGATCTTACGGCGTAGAGCCTGGGCTTTTTTCCTGAGATCTTCCACCTTTAATGTAAGCATGCTCAATGTGGGAATTTCATTCCATCGCCCCTGCAAATACATTCGAAGAACTTTTTCAAAGGCGGCCAGCGTCATCTTGTCTACACGCAACGCACGCAAAAGAGGATAGGTGCGAAGTCTGTCAATGAGGCTTTTTTTGCCCACAACCGCTCCTATTTGGGGACCTCCCAGCATCTTGTCTCCTGAAAAGGTGACGAGATCCACTCCCGCCATAATACAATCCTTTACAGTGGGTTCTCCGCAAAGTCCCCACGGAGAAAGGTCTATAAGAACCCCGCTTCCCAAATCCTCCATAAAGATTACGTTTTTTTCCTGGGCCAAATGGCTCAGTTCTTCCCGAGGCACAGAGGAAGTGAACCCCTCGATTCTGAAGTTTGAAGGGTGCACCTTCAGCACCATGGATGTTTCATCTGTAAATGCCTGCCCATAGTCTTTCAGATGGGTACGGTTTGTAGCGCCAACTTCTACTAACCTAGCCCCTGAAAAGGCCATAATATCCGGGATTCTGAAGGAACCACCTATCTCCACCAGTTCTCCCCGTGAAACAATAACTTCTTTTTCCCTTGCCAGAGCCGCCAGGCATAAAAGGACAGCTCCCGCATTATTATTCACAACAACAGCAGCTTCTGCGCCTGTAAACTGACAAAGGAGCCATTCTACATGGGCGTTACGCTGCCCTCTTTTGCCTTCTTTTAGATCAAACTCAAGGGTGTTATAGCGCGCCGCAACCTGACAAACTGCTTCCACGGCCTCAATAGGCAGGCAGGAGCGTCCCAGATTAGTGTGCACAACCACCCCAGTGGCGTTCACTATAGGCTGTAAACTGAGAGCAACTCGCCCTTTCAAAACAGCAATTGCTCTTTGATTAATTCCGTCTATGGATGTTTCTACTGCTTCGTCATGGAGAACGGCTTTTCGCGTTTCCGCCAAAATAGAAGAAAACACATTTTTAACCATTTCTCGCCCCAGCTGCTCCTCGTAAAAAAGAACCCATGGCTCACTCAGCAACTCGTCCATTGCGGGAAGATTTTTTAAAATTTTGTTCTTATTTGATTCCACCGCAGCTCCCTGCCTTCCTAATGGCATCGTCTATGCCTTTCATCTATAAACTAGAAAAAAACAAGAGAATGGGATACATTATAATTATTATTCCTAAAAACTGTATCGCTCTCTATATAGGCACTATTCTAACCGATAATGAAGATTAACCGCGCAAGGAGGCAAACATAAATTCATAAAGCTTCCCTTGCCGCAGCCCATATAACAAGAATGGAGGAAACAACAATGACAAAGAAAATTGATGCCCGAGGAAAAGCATGCCCCCAGCCGGTCATGATGACTAAGGAGGCCGTAGAAAAAGGAGAAAGGGACCTTGTTATTTATCTTGACAACCCTGTAGCCGCATCGAATGTACAGCGTTTTCTTTCAAAACAGGGATTTTCCATGTCCCTCCGGGATGAAGAAGGCCACATAATTATAGAAGCCAAGGCACAGGGGAACCTTTCTCCTGTTCCTACCCTAGTACAAGCCCAGGACAACAAAACAGCGATTTTGATCACCCGAATCATTCTGGGCGGAAAAGACGCAGAGCTTGGAGAAGTTCTCATCAAAGGCTTTTTAGGAACTCTTGCCCAGCTCGAAGTTCCACCTGCATCCATAGCCCTTATGAACGAAGGCGTTAAGCTTGCCAACAAAGGAACACCCACATGCGAGCACCTTCAAGAAATAGCAGCAAAGGGAACGACAGTGCTCGTGTGCGGCACATGTACCAATCATTTTGGAATAACGGATAACGTTGGCGTAGGCACTATTTCAAACATGTTTGAAATCACTGACACTCTGCTTAAAGCCGCAAAAGTAATATCCTTTTAGAGTTGCCTGATCATCCAGCATTGCTTTAGAGCCGTAACGGAAGAGAGCTGAACACCATGTTTAAAAGAAGGGACGCGGCCTCTTCCGTATTTTTTTCTGGAGTGAGAGCTTCAAATAAATCTTTGTACTTCTCGACCTCCGGAACATAAACGATCTCGAAATCTTCACCAGTCTCGTCTCTGCTCGTATGAGGGGCTGTTTCATCAAAAATAACCAGCCAGCCGGGAAAGGTTATGCCCATAACCGCCCAATCCATTTCGGGAACTTCTGTCAATGGGCCCAACACTGTGGATGATTTATGGACAAGCTCGTCGTTCTCCAGCCATACTCCTAGTTTTTCCGCTTCATTCCCCACCAATAGAACGAGGAGTCCACTTTGATCATCCGCCGCATAAACTCTCAACATGTTTTTTATGCAATACACATAGGATGATGACACCTCAGATACGTAATCGAGATAGTTCCTGAGATCTTTCTCCACTTCCAACTCATAGCCTTTGGGCGGCCTGGTTTTTTCTGCATAAAACCGGGGGATCTCAAATAAGAGATGTTGAAATAAGTCTTCGTTAGCGTTAGAAAATTTCAGCAACCAATACACTGTCCTCTTCCTTCCTTCCTTCCTAAACTTATTGTATTTTTGGAGCTAGATAATGAGCGACCATATAGCGTTGGCCACTCTCATACCCTTTCTGGAGAGAGCCAGAGACGTCCCGTTCATGAGAAGGCAATCTTCTGGCACATTTTGCAGATCACTGAGGATGCTATTAAAGAGTTTATCCCCAAACCGCTGTGTAAAAAGAGAGATATCAATACCCTGAGAAGTTCGCAAAGCTAGTACAGCAAATTCTCTACCCCTTTTTTCTAAGTCGAGGCACTCTTTCCCCTCTACTGCAGATTTATCTTGAGATATCCTGTCCACGTACTCAGCTAGGGTTCTTACATTCCAGAAACGGACCCCATCATTATAGCCCCACGCCGAAGGGCCGAGGGGCAATACGTTCTTTTGGAACCAGTACGCTTGATTGTGACGACACTCACAGCCAGGTTTGGCAAAGCTCGCAATCTCATATTGAGAAAAGCCTTTTTCTTCCAGATACCACTGAGACCATCGATAATGACCATATCCATTCTGCAGACCGGAAGGAGGCATTTTCCCCCAGACAGAGCCCTCTTCTATAGAAAGCTGGTAGATCGAAAGGTGCGATACTCCTGAATGGACCAGACCAGAAAGGGAGTGATGCCATTTTTTAAGAGACTGGCCTGCAAGTCCGAACATGAGGTCGCCGCTTACATTAAAACCATATTTCAAAAGCTGATCAACAGCCCATAGAGCCCGTGTTGCGGTATGATGCCTTTTTAGCCATAGAAGTTCATCGTCCCATAGACTTTGTATCCCTAGACTAACCCTTGTTACACCCCAATCCTTCCACAAAGCCATATGCTCCACTGAGAGAGATTCAGGATTGGCCTCGATTGAAATTTCTGTATCCAAACAACGTTCAAGGTGGGTCACAAGGGATTCTATAAGTCTCTGCCACTGCAATACCGAAAGGCACGTGGGAGTGCCCCCCCCTACATATAAAGTATGGATAAGGGGCTTTTCGCCATATTGGCGATCCCACCACCGCAACTCCTTCTCTATAGATCGAACATAAGCATCTTTTTCATCGTCTGTCCCTCTCTGGCTATAAAAAGCACAATAGGGACATTTTACAGAACAAAAAGGAACATGAAGATAAACAGAAAGGGGGTCTATTGTTCATCCTCCTCATCAACCTTGAGAAAAGCAAGGAACGCTTCCTGAGGAATTGAAACCTTCCCCAACTGCTTCATTCGTTTTTTTCCTTCCTTCTGTTTTTCAAGCAGTTTTCTCTTTCGAGAAATATCTCCGCCATAACATTTAGCCAAAACATCTTTACGAAGGGCTTTAACATTCTGCCGAACGATAACTCTTCGTCCTACAGACGCCTGGATCGGCACCTCAAAAAGCTGTCGTGGAATAAGCTCTTTCAGTTTTCTTACCACTGCCTGTCCCCGATGAAATGCCGCATCTTTGTGACAAATAAATGAAAAGGCATCGGCTGCTTCTCCGCTGATAAGCACGTCTACGCGCACCAGGTCTGCCGCACTATACCCGCGATAGTCGTAATCGAGTGATGCAAAACCCCGAGTTTGTGATTTTAGTTTATCATGAAAATCAAGTATAAATTCGGCTAAGGGCAAATCATAGACTAAACGAACCCTCTCCGGGGAAAGATAATCCATGGATACGTAGTTTCCACGCTTATCCTGGCAAAGCTGCATAGCTTTCCCTACAAACTCTGAGGGCAAAAAGGTTGTAAGGCGAATAATGGGCTCGCGCACCTCTTCAATTTCTGATATGTCGGGAAAATCCGAAGGTCGGTGGGCCTCTATAATATCTCCCTCTTTTGTAGTTATTTCATATAGAACGTTAGGAGCGGTAGCCACAAGATCTACGCCAAATTCTCTGTGCAGACGCTCTTTCGCCACGTCCATGTGCAATAGTCCCAGAAAGCCGCATCTGAAGCCAAATCCAAGGGCCTCGGAAGATTCTGGCTCGAAGGTAATGGATGAGTCGTTTAGGGTCAGTTTTTCAAGGGCATCACGAAGCTGAGGATAATCATCTCTCTCCACAGGGTAAAATCCGCAGAAAACAACTGGCTTTACCTTCTTGTACCCTGGCAATTGTTTGACCGCTGGTTTCTCATAATCAGTAATAGTATCTCCCACATGGGCCTCAGCTACTGTTTTGATATTGGCTATGACATACCCCACTTCCCCGGCTGAAAGGGTTTCCACAGGTTCGAAAAGAGGTCTGAAAACTCCCACTTCCTCTATTTGATAAGACGAGCCCGTCACCATGAAACGAACATTCTGACCAGCCGTAATGGTGCCATTTACAACCCTGACATAACAGATAACACCACGATAATTGTTATAAACGGAGTCGAAGATCAACGCCTGAAGGGGGGCTTCCGTATCTCCTTCTGGTGCCGGAACCTGGGCTACAATCCGTTCAAGAATATCCTGTATGCCTATTCCTTCCTTGGCGCTTGCTAAAATAGCGCCATCAGCGTCTATACCGACAACTTCCTCTATTTCTTTTTGAACCGATTCCGGGTGGGCTGATGGAAGGTCAATTTTGTTGATGACCGGTATTATTTCAAGCCCCTGGTCTACCGCCATATAGGCATTGGCCACCGTCTGGGCTTCCACGCCCTGGGATGCATCAACCACAAGCAGAGCCCCTTCACAGGACGCAATAGACCTGGACACTTCGTAGGTAAAATCCACGTGTCCTGGGGTGTCGATCAGATTCAGTATGTATTCGTTGCCGTCCTTACTCTTATAACTCATTCTCACCGGCACAAGTTTGATGGTTATTCCCCGTTCTCGCTCCAGATCAAGGGAATCAAGAAGCTGAGCCTTCATTTTTCTAATTTCCACCGTCCCTGTATATTCAATAAGACGGTCGGCCAGCGTTGACTTCCCATGGTCAATATGGGCGATAATACAAAAGTTGCGTATTCTAGAAAGACTCATATTTAAACTATTCCCTCCGCTTCTCCTCTTTCGAAGGCAGTTGTCTCTTCATTTTTAACAAAATTCCGAACCATATACACTATAATTATTACAAACCACCATTCTACAATTATAGATGAACATATATTATACAGAAACAAATGACATTATACCCGAAAAGACATTCCAAACATATTTCTTGATAATGCCTCTGACTTGCCATCAGACAGAGACAATAAAAAGGCTGGGAAGCCTTTTTTCCCATACATAAACGCCCTTTCGCAATCTCTCGAAACAGAAGAGGTAAAGGTTGACATTTTTCAGGCTAAGAATAATAATGTAAGCATATACCCTTTTTGGAGGTGCCTTACATGGTAAAAAAAGAGCTTTTATATGAAGGAAAAGCCAAAAAAATGTACAAAACAGATGATCCAAATATGATTATTGTAGAGTACAAAAATGACCTCACGGCGTTCAATGCCCTGAAAAAGGATTCTATTGAAGGGAAAGGTTCCCTCAACAACGCTATTAGTGCTTCTCTTTTCGAGTATATGAACGAAAATGGCATACCGAACCATTTTATCCAGAAAATTGACGATACTCACCAGATTGTAAAAAAAGTAAGAATCCTTCCCGTCGAAGTCGTGGTTCGGAACATTACCACCGGAACCCTTTGCAAACGCCTTGGCATCGAAGAAAACATCCGTCTCCCCCGTCCCCTAATAGAATTCTATTACAAAAATGACCAGCTCGGCGATCCCCTTATCCTTGAAGACCATGCCGAACTCTTTGGCTGGGCTACAAAAGAACAAATTTCCTTTATGAAAGAAACATCTTTGAAAGTCAATACACTGATGAGTGCCTATTTTGACACTCTGAATATCATTCTGGTGGATTTCAAGCTTGAGTTCGGGGTGGATGCAAATGGCACTATTCTTCTGGCCGACGAAATGTCACCAGACACCTGCCGTTTTTGGGATAAGACCACAATGAAAAAACTTGACAAAGACAGATTCCGGAAAGATCTTGGCGATGTTCTAGGCGCATACAGAGAGATCTGGCGTCGTATTTCTGAAAAGGAGGCAAATTAAATGACCTTTAACGTAAAACTTTTAGTCTATCCAAAAGAAGAGGTGCTTGATTCTCCGGGAAAAGCCGTTGCCGGCTCCCTTTTATCTTTAGGGTATTCTTCTGTAAAAAACGTGCGCATTGGACGCTATATCCAGCTATTGATCAATAGCGACACGGCAGAAGAGGCACGTCAGCAAGTGGAAAAGATGTGTGATGATCTTCTTGTAAATTCCCTTATTGAGGAATTTACCATTATTTCAGTGGAGGCATAGCCGTGAAAGCATGTGTAGTGGTCTTTCCTGGAAGCAACTGCGACCAGGACGTAGTCTATGCCCTGCGCCATGTAGTTCAGGCCACAGTAGAAACTGTGTGGCATAAAGAAAAGAACCTGCCAGCAAACACGGATCTTGTTGTTCTGCCAGGAGGCTACTCCTACGGTGACTATCTTCGCACTGGCGCTATGGCTGCACGCTCTCCAATTATGGATGCCATTCGTGAGTATTCTGAAAAGGGGGGGCTCCTTCTTGGTATTTGTAACGGTTTTCAGATACTTACAGAGGCCGGTCTTCTGCCTGGAGTGCTTCTTGCGAACAAATTTCTTCGTTTTATCTGCAGCCCCTGTTATTTGAAGGTAGAACGCAATGACACACCCTTTACCCTTCGCTACTCTAAAGGACAGATAGTTCAGTTCCCCATCGCCCATCATGAAGGGCTTTTTTATCTTCCGGAAGAAGATTTGAAAGTACTGGAAAAAAATAATCAGGTGGTGTTCAGATATGCTTCCCGCGATGGAGAAATAGCTGAGCAGCACAACCCAAACGGAGCTTTACACCATATTGCAGGGATTACCAATGAAAAAGGAAATATCTTAGGTCTTATGCCTCACCCGGAACGAGCCAGCGAACTGCTTTTAGGCGGAGACGACGGAGCTGTAATGTGGCAATCGATCAAAGCATGGATCAAAAAGGAAGGTGTCAGATGATGGACTATCGCCTGGCTGGATTGAGACAGGAAGAATATGAAGAGATAAAACGCGTTCTTGGCCGTGAACCCAACGAAAACGAACTTCGTATCATGGGAGTTATGTGGTCAGAACACTGCAGCTATAAATCGACGAAACATCTTCTGCGCAATTTTCCCACCACTGGAGAAAAAGTCATCCTTGGCCCCGGTGAAAATGCTGGCGTAGTCGACGCTGGCAATGGATGGGGAGCAGCCTTTAAAGTAGAGAGCCATAACCATCCCTCTGCCGTTGCGCCCTACCAGGGAGCAGCCACTGGCGTAGGCGGCATCATCCGTGATGTCCTTGCTCTTGGTGCCAGACCTGCCGCATCTATGGACGGTCTTTTCTTTGGCGATCCTGAAAATAGGAGAACGCAGACACTTTCACAGGGAATCGTGGAAGGAGTGGGCGGTTACGGCAACCCTGTTGGAGTTCCCACAGTAGGAGGAAAAACTGTATATGATTCCTGCTATACCGATAATCCCCTCGTCAACGCTTTTAATCTTGGCCTTGTCCGCCTTGACCAGCTTGTAAGTTCTAAAACAGCCAGACCCGGCCTTCGAGTTCTGATCCTTGGTTCTAAAACGGGAAGGGATGGAATAGCTGGCGCAGCTTTTGCATCAGCCGAGCTTTCGGACGACACGAAGTCAAGCCGCCCTTCCATACAGATCGGAGACCCTTTTACAGAAAAGCTGCTGATCGAAGCCTGTCTTGAACTCAGAGATAAAAAACTTATTGTCAGCATGCAGGACATGGGAGCCGCCGGCATTACGTCTTCTTCCAGCGAAATAGCTGCTAAGAGCGGCGTTGGCATGATCCTCCATTTCGATAAGGTTCCTCTTCGAGAAGAAGGAATGACCCCTTGGGAAATTGCCTTATCAGAATCCCAAGAGAGAATGCTCCTTATCGTCGAGCCAGAAGATTATGACGAGGTAGCTGCTGTTGCTTCTAAGTGGGGGCTTGACTGTACCGATATCGGAGAAACCATCCCCGGAGATCAGTACACCATCCTGTGGAACTCCGAAGTTGTGGCTCAAATGCCAGCCTCCCTTATTGGAGACCGTTGCCCATCCATACACTGGCCCTCAAAACGTCCGGGAGACCTTGAAAAAAGATGGGAATTCGATCTGGAAGATCTGCCCATGCCAGAAGATTTCAATAAGGCCGTACTTGATCTTGTAACATCTCCATCTCTTCGAAGCAGACGGTGGATATATGAACAATACGACCAGATGGTCCAGGCCAATACTGTTCAGGGACCGGGGGCGCCAGTCAGTGTTATCAGAATAAAGGAAACCGGTCGTCTCATAGCCATGACAATGGAATCCGACCC
The DNA here is from genome assembly GCF_001896635.1 of Aminobacterium sp. EBM-42. Lineage (NCBI taxonomy): Bacteria > Thermotogati > Synergistota > Synergistia > Synergistales > Aminobacteriaceae > Aminobacterium > Aminobacterium sp. EBM-42. Next base: position 85,428 of record NZ_MPPC01000010.1, on the reverse strand, counting down.
ATGGAAATGCTACCTCGACCCCTACCGCGGCGGAGCCGAAACTGTTGCCCGCTCCATCAGAGCGCTGGCCGTGGCAGGAGCTACTCCCCTTGGCCTCACAGACTGTCTGAACTTCCCTTCACCGGAAAAGCCTGAGCAATATTGGGAGCTGGAAGAGGTTGTCCACGGAATGTCAGATTGCTGTAAAAACCTGGAGTGCCCTGTGGTTTCCGGTAATGTGAGCCTTTACAATGAAAGTTCAACTCAGCGCATTCTTCCAACCCCTGTTGTGGGAACCGTAGGGGTTATAGATTCACCTGACCATTATCTTAGAAGCGGCACCTGGCAGGAAGGGGATCATCTTTTTCTCGTTGGTGCGATGAATGCTCCTCTGGACGGCAGCCAGTATCTCTTGCAGGCTACTGGAAAGACAATGGGGCGGCCACTGCCCTTCACCCCAGAAATAGAGACGGATTTTTCCCTTCGCGCCCTTAAAACAGCGCGGCAGCAGCTTGCCCATAGCGGTCGACCCATCGCTGGCGGCGGGCTGGCAGCGGCACTGGTAAAAGAAGCCGTAATGACCGGTCTTGGAGCGGCGATGAGGATGCCCTTCCCAACCCGCATGGATGTTTTTCTCTTCGGAGAAGGCACTCCGCGAGCCCTCTACGCTGTCCCTTCAGACAAAGTGGTGCAGTTCAGGTTAGTATGGAATGGATTTCCCTTTGTGGAACTCGGTCAGATTGGTGGAAACTATCTAACACTCGAAAATATATTCGATCTTCCAGTCCCGGTTCTCACTGAGCGTTGGGAGGGGCGTTAAATGTGCGGTGTCTTCGGTGCGTTTACCCAAAATGGAGGGCCTGTCCTTGAAGATGTGTATCTCGGTCTTTATGCCCTTCAGCATCGGGGGCAGGAATCAGCAGGTGTTGCCTGGGTAGATGACAACAACGCAATAAGAACTCAAAAGGGAAATGGGCTGGTCCACCTCGCCCTTGATCAGGAAGCTTTGGCTAAAATAGACACTCGATGTGCAATTGGGCATGTACGGTATTCCACTGCGGGTGGTTCCGACCCAAGAAACATTCAGCCCCTTACCGCCAGCAATTCCAGAGGTTCTGTTGCTGTCGCCCATAACGGCAACATTACAAACGCCGAAGCACTGAAACAATACCTTGAAAACAGGGGGGCTATTTTCCACTCCCTTACTGATACTGAAGTGTTGCTACACCTCATGGCTCATCAGCCCCATAAACCCATGATCGATGCTTTTGTCGACTCTCTGAGGCGGCTCAAGGGCGCCTATTCCCTGGTTATGATTCTCGACGGGAAATTGGTAGCTGCGCGGGACCCATGGGGGTTCCGCCCCCTGGTCATTGGACAGCGCGATCGTATCATATATGTTTCTTCTGAAACATGCGCACTGGACCTTGTAGGGGCGAAAGCACTTCGAGAAGTCGCGCCTGGCGAAGTGGTGGTTATTGACAAGGATGAGATAAAAAGCATTAGAATTCCTGTTCAGACCAAGTGTCATTATCAGTGCTCCTTCGAATATGTTTATTTCGCCCGCCCCGACAGCATCCTGGCAGGTCGTTCTGTTTACGCTGTCCGCAAAGCACTGGGGCACTGCCTGGCTAAAAGAGCTCCATGTCTTTCCGCAAACATGGTCACAGGGATGCCGGATAGCGGAACCATCGCTTCTATGGGATTTGCGGAAGGAAGCACTCTCCCCTATGAAAAGGCCATCGTACGAAACCGATATGTGGGACGAACCTTTATTAACCCTACACAGAGAGTCAGAGAACTTGGGGTCCGTATCAAATTGAACCCTATACATGATCTGATCAAAGATCGCAAGATCGTAGTTATCGACGATTCTATCGTACGGGGAACAACAAGTCAGCGCATCATAGCCATGATCCGAGCGGGGGGAGCAAAAGAAGTCCATGTACGGATCTCTTCTCCTCCCGTCTGTTTCCCCTGTTACTACGGGATCGATACGCCAAGCCGTGTTGAATTGGCCGCTGCCCGTATGAATATTAAGGAGTTGGAGAAAATTATAGGAGCCGATTCCCTGGAATATATTACTGTTGACGATCTTGTCCAGGCCATCGGATTACCCCGTAACGAACTCTGTACCGCATGTTTTACGGGAGAATATATGGAAGGAGAAACTCAGGATGAGCTTGAGCTATAAAGAAGCCGGTGTTGACATTGAAGGCGGCAATGAGTGGGTTCGTACCATCGGCCGCATTATGTCGACCCTACCAAGAGATCCTAACGTGGTAGGTGGAATTGGAGGATTTAGCGGCCTTTACAAAATAAGCGATGATCTGATGCTTGCCGGCTGCTGTGACGGCGTAGGAACAAAACTGGAAGTTGCCAAACTGGCCTCTGATTACAGCGGCCTTGGCCAGGATCTGGTGGCCATGAATGTTAATGACCTCATCACCTGCGGCGCCAAACCTCTCTTCTTTCTGGACTATATTGCATGTGGGCGCTTAGACCAAGACGTGCTCGCGCCAATTGTTAAAAGCGCGGCAGAAGCCTGTATAGAAAGCGGCTGCGCCCTTCTCGGAGGAGAAACAGCGGAAATGCCGGGAGTCTACCCTGAAACCGGCTTTGATCTCGCAGGTTTTTCTGTCGGCATCGTATCGGCTTCAAAGCTGATAGATGGGCGTTCCATAGAAAAAGGAGACGTTCTCGTCGGTCTGCCAAGCTCTGGCATCCATAGCAACGGCTATAGCCTTGTGAGGAAAGTACTTCTGGAAGGTGAAAGGGCCCTGCCCATAGACACCTTTCTTCCCCAGCTGGGGGAATCGTTGTCAAAGGCCCTTCTTCGTCCAACTCGCCTCTACTCAAGAATTGCTTTAAAAACCATAGAAAAACACCAGATCCACGGGATGGCCCATATTACCGGCGGCGGGCTGGAAGAGAACATACAGAGGGTTTTACCTTCGGGGCTATCGCTCCATGTGGATTTTTCAGCATGGGAACGTCCTGCGGTTTTCCAGGTGATCTCTGAGGCAGGCGTAGAAGAAAAAGAAATGCGTCATGTATTTAACCTTGGTATTGGATACAGCTTCATAGTTTCTCCTTCTGAAGCGGATGGCATTGTTGGCTTTCTGACCAGAGAAGGCGAAAAACCTGTGATATTCGGAGAAGTTTACTAGTCATGCCCCGTATCGCTATCCTCATCTCTGGAACAGGAACCAATATGGCTGAAATCAACAAGAGAGTTAAGAGCCATGACCTTTCCTGTGAAATTTCTTTTGTAGCAAGCGATAATCCTGTCGCATTAGGCTTGCAATATGCCCAGAGAGAGGGGCTCGAAACAGTGCTGCTTCCCTATGGAACAGAGGGGAGAGACAAAGCAGAAAAGGTATTGCATGATCTCTGTTGTTCCCGTGATGTTGAATGGATCGTCCTCGCAGGCTTTATGAAAATCCTTTCACCCAGGTTTGTGAGGAAATGGGAACGGAAAATCGTTAATATACATCCGGCCCTTCTTCCTTCCTTCCCCGGAACAAATGGGGCCAGGGATGCCTGGGACTATGGCGTAAGAGTAACAGGGGTGACGGTCCATTTAGTGGACAGCGGAGTGGATACTGGTATTATTCTTTCTCAAAAAGCCGTTACTATTGAAAAAGAAGACACCCTTGATTATCTTGTAAAAAAGATCCATGAGGTAGAATATGATCTCTATTGGCAAACACTTAAAAAGCTATTCCAAGGCGCATATTCTTTTCAAGGGAGGAGAGCAATAGATGACAGCAACTAAAAGAGCTCTTATTTCTGTTTTTGACAAACAGGGAGTAGAAGATTTTGCAAAGAAACTTATAGAAAGAGGCTGGGAGATCGTTTCCAGCTCTGGTACTGCCAAAAAGCTGCAGGAAGCAGGTATAAATGTCATAGAAGTTTCTGATCTCACAGGATTCCCCCACATTTTAGGAGGCAGGGTCAAGACCCTCCATCCCTTTATTTCAGGCGGAATTCTTGCCCGCCGCCATGTGGACGGAGATCTGAGGGACATAGAAACTTTTAAGATACCTTTAATAGATATGGTGGTTTGCAATCTTTACCCCTTCCAGGAAGTGGCCCAAAGAGGGGCTAATATAGACGAACTCCTTGAAAACATTGATATTGGCGGGGTTACTCTTATCCGTGCCGGGGCTAAAAATTACCCTCATGTCATTATACTGACCGACCCTTTAGACTATGAACAAATACTGGAAGAGCTAGATGCGGAAGGCAACGTCACCCTTCTCACCCGTCAGAGCCTTGCTTTGAAAGCCTTCGCTCATACGGCCGCCTATGATGGCGCTATCGTGGAAGGGCTTTCTTCTGAACTCGGCGTTGAGCCTGAAATGAAAAAAGAGCTCACTATCCCCCTGAAAAAGGAACAAGATCTCCGCTATGGAGAAAACCCTCATCAGGAGGCGGCCCTCTATCTTCCTCCTATGAAGAAACTGCCATGGGTGCAGCTTGGGGGGAAACCTCTTTCATATAACAACATACTTGATCTCGATTGTGCCATGAGGGGAGCTGCCCTGCTTCAGGATGGGCCGGGGGCGCTTGTCATTAAACATACGACACCCTGCGGAATGGCCTATGGATCAACATTGAAAGAAGCCTACGAAAAGGCCTTCAGGTGTGATCCACTTTCCGCCTTTGGTGGCGTTGTGGGCTTTTCCCGCCCTCTGGATATGGAAACAGCTCTCGCTGTTTCACAGCATTTTACAGAAGTACTTCTCGTTCCAGATGGGGAAGATGAGGCCTTAGAGTTCCTAAAAAAGGATAAACCCTCTCTGCGCATTCTGAAATGGAAAGGCGGCAAAGTGCTCCCCTGGCAAATTACCAGCACATGGAGCGGCTTCCTTGTACAGCAGGACATTTTACCCCCTCTTCCCAATCCTGATAAGGGAACATGGATTGGACCACGAAGGGACGATCTCTGGAAAGACATGCTCCTCGCATGGAAGGTTGCCTGTCTTTCAAAGAGTAATGCTGTAGCCATAATAAAAGATGGTGAAGCCGTGGGAATAGGCATGGGGTTTTGCAGTCGTGTATTCGCTGTAGATTTTGCCTCAAACCAGGCTAAGGAAAAAGCAAAAGGCGCCGTGATGGGCAGCGATGCTTTTTTCCCCTTTCCAGATGGCGTAGAAGCAGCAGCCAAAGCTGGTATCAAGGCTATTATTCAACCTGGCGGATCGGTACGAGATGACGAAGTCTTTAAAAGGGCGGAAGAGCTGGGACTCAGCATGTTCATTAGCGGCTGGCGCACATTCCGTCATTAAGGAGGGAGCCCTGTGAATTTTCTTGTGATTGGAAGCGGCGGTCGGGAACACGCCCTCGTCTGGGCTCTTTCTCAATCTGAAAAAGTCAATGAATTGCATGCCGCCCCGGGTAATCCAGGGATGAAAGATTTGGCTACATTGCACAGCGCCTCTGTAGAAAACAAGAAAGAGATACTGGCCCTGGCCAAAAAAATTCAGCCGGATTACATTATAGTAGGCCCTGAGGCTCCCCTCGTCGTAGGGGCCTCCGACCTTTTGCGCAAGAACGGCTTTAAAGTTTTCGGCCCTGGAAGGGAAGGTGCGTCTCTGGAAGGAAGCAAGATCTTCGCCAAAGAGTTCATGGCACGCCACTCTATTCCAACGGCCCCCTTCGATGTCTGCCTCTCCATAGAAGAAGGAGAGGCGGCTCTCAATAAGCGCCAGGCGCCTTTCGTTGTAAAGGCAGACGGTCTTGCGGCGGGGAAAGGGGCATTCGTTCTTCAGACAAGAGAAGAAGCCCTGGCTGTCATTTCCAATCTTCTTGTCAAAAAAGAGCTGGGAACCTCTGGAGAGAAAATCATTATTGAGGATTTTATGCCCGGCCTGGAACTAACCATCCTATGCGTGAGCGATGGAAAAAACTATCGTATATTGCCGGGCAGCCAGGATCACAAAAGGGTCTTTGACCATGATCAAGGTCCCAATACTGGCGGAATGGGGGCCTACTGCCCTGTCCCCTGGGTAGATGAAGATCTGCTGCGCCGGGTAGAGGAAACTGTAATTTCCCCTACGTTTTCGGGGCTGCGATCTGAAAATATTTCCTACTGCGGCGTTCTCTATTTCGGATTGATGATTGATCCGGACGGAAGTCCCCGTGTCGTGGAATATAATGTGCGTTTCGGAGATCCAGAGGCAGAAGTGGTTTTACCCACATTAAATGTTGACTTCGCCCAGCTCATAATGGCAACATGCGATGGGAACCTGCGGTCTCTGCCGAAAATTCATTCCACCCAGTGGGCTGTGGATGTGGTGATGACTTCTGAAGGTTATCCCGGTGCCTACACAAAAGGTTATCCTATCACCGGCCTTGATGAAGCCGCTGCCACTGGCAAGGTTCTAGTGTTTCATGCCGGAACTGCCTTGAATGAAAAGGATGAGATCGTCACTGCGGGAGGAAGGGTGCTCAATGTAGTGGGCCTTGGAAAAACCCTGGAGGAAGCCCTCGAACAATCGTACAAAAGTGTTAGGAAGATACACTTTACGGGAGCTCATTATCGTAAAGATATTGCGGCCAAAGCGCGATAAGGAGGTATTCTATGAGTGAGGAGAAAACACCACAGATAGGAATTGTGTTGGGGTCTAAATCTGATCTTCCAGCTGCCCATAAAGCTGCGGAGATTCTGAACCAATTCAATGTTCCTTTTGAAGTGACTATTGCGTCAGCCCACAGAACCCCCGAAGATGCGGCCCAGTATGCAGCTCTCGCCGAGGATAGAGGCCTTGAGGTCATTATAGCCATAGCCGGTTTGTCGGCGGCGCTGCCTGGCGTGTTAGCGGCTCATACCCTTCTGCCGGTAATAGGTGTTCCCGTCTCTGCAGGAACCCTTGGCGGTCTTGATGCCCTTCTCTCTATTGCCCAGATGCCCCCAGGGGTTCCTGTGGCTTCCACTGGCATCGACGGCTCAAAAAACGCCTCTCTTCTAGCCCTCCGCATATTGGCCAGAAAGAATGAAGAGATAAGAAAGCAGTTAACTCTCTTTAGGGAAGAGGAAGCGCAAAAAATCCAGCAGGGCCGCGAAACCATTGTGGATTTACCTAACGCGCCTGCAGAGGCATTTTTGATGTTCCGTCCATTGTCTTAACTTGACAAGATTCAACGCCTGTTGTCATGGGCTGCAAAATAGCCTATGGCAAGAAGTACTATAATCCAGAAGTACCGTAGTTTTCCCTGAAAAAGAGTTCCTACTGTTTCTCTGCCGAGGAAAGCAGTTAAAAGAAAAATGACCATAACGAAAATGGTTAATGCAATAATTATTTTCCCACGGGGGGGCAACCTTTTTTCTTCTGCCATTTATCGACCCATCCTTTCGGGAATAATGAGAAAAACATTTTCTCTATTGTACAGCTTTTAAAAATGTCCGCAAAATAAAAGGGTGCCAGCTATTTACTGGCACCCTCATTCTTATGCTCATAAAGTAGAGAAACCTACTCCTTTTTAGTGTTCCATTTCTTGTGGAGTTCAGAGATAAACCCTTCCTCCTGAAGCTGAACCACAATTTTATTTACAGCCTCCAGAAAAGCAGGGTCGTTTTGGCTTACGGCCAAAGCCTGCTTGGCACCCTTCAACTCCACTGTAAAGGATTTTTTAAGCTGCCCCTTGAACTCTTCGCTGTTTATATATGTTTCAGCTACGGTTTCGTCCATGAGAGAAGCGTCGGCACGTTTAAGAGTCACCTCTCGAACAGCATCGTTCAGCTTTGGAAACTGCTTTACCGTGACTCCTTCCACTTCTGAAATATATACATCCTGCGTCGTTCCAAGCTGAACGGCAACAGTCTTTCCTTTAAGGTCTTCAAGGGTTGCCATTTCACCGCTATCCTTATTGAGCACAAAGGCACTGAGGCTCACCATATAAGGAGTAGAGAAAGCGACCTTCTTGCTTCGTTCTTCAGTGATGCTCAGGCACGCCGCGATCATATCGATCTTCCCGGTCAGAAGTGAAGGAATAACCCCATCAAAGGCCATGTCCACCCACTCCGCCTTTTTGCCAAGGCGAGCAACCACTTCATTGGCAAGATCTATGTCAAAACCGACCAGAGCCCCCGTTTTATCATGAAACTCAAAGGGAGGGTAGGAACCGGAAGTCCCAATAATCACCGTGTCCTTCTCCATAACGGACCCTGCTCCAAATGCCGGACCCCCGACAACCCCTAACAGAAGCGCAAAAAACATTACTAGCACTACACTCTTTTTCATTACCATCTCTCCTCCCCCCGGGGGGTATGCAAAAATTCAAGACCTGGCACCATTAGCAAAAGATTTCAACTGGCATTTTGTCTTTGTGAACCTGTTTCCATGTTTTTACAGGAAGTCCCCATATCTTGATAAACCCGACAGCCGCTGCGTGATCGAATGCGTCGCCCTCTGAGTAGGTGGCCAGATTTTGCTGGTATATGGAGTTGGGCGATTTCATCCCCCGTACCACTGCCTGACCTTTATAGAACCTGACCTTAACAACACCGTTTACATATTCCTGAGTTGTATCTACAAAAGAATCAATTGCCTCTTTCAAAGGAGAGTACCAATATCCTTCATAGGTCAGTTCCGCATACTTCACCTCCAGCTCTTTTTTAGAAGCTAAAACTTTTTTATCAAGGGTCAGAGTTTCAAGAGCCTTATGGGCGGCAATAAGAGTCATGGCCGCAGGACACTCATAGACTTCCCGGCTCTTAAAGCCTACAAGCCGGTCTTCCACCATGTCGATCCTTCCTACTCCATGTTTACCAGCCTGCTCGTTCAGCGTCTGAATCAATGAAGGGCCATCCATTGCTTCGCCATTTAAAGCAACGGGAATTCCCTTTTCAAAAGTTATCTCCACAAACTCCTGGTGGTCTGGGGCATTCCATGGGTCCACTGTCAGGGTATATGCGTCTGCAGGGGGTTCGTTCCACGGATCCTCCAAAATGCCGCATTCTATAGAGCGGCCCCAGATGTTCTCATCTATACTGTATGGAGAAGCTGTAGTAGCCATCACAGGGATGTCGTGGGCCTGGGCATACTCCATCTCTGCCTCTCGGCTAAAATGCCAGTCTCGCACAGGGGCCAAAACGTCAAGTTCGGGGTTTAGCGCATTGGTGCACACTTCGATTCGCACCTGATCCTGCCCTTTTCCGGTACAACCATGGGCCACGGCTCCCGCGTTCTCTTTTTTTGCCACCATAGCCATAACTTTGGCAATTAGCGGACGGGAAAGAGCTGAATTCAAGGGGTAGGTCCCCTGATACATGGCATTCGCCTTTAAGGCAGGCCAAACAAACTCTTTAACGAACTCCTGTTTCAGATCCATAACATAGGCCTTGGAAGCGCCGCTTTTAAGTGCCTTCTGTTTGGCAGCTTCAAGATCCACCTGCTGACCCACGTCGGCGGTCATGGTAATAACCTCATACCCCTGTTCCTTGAGCCACATAGTGGCCACCGATGTGTCAAGCCCCCCACTATACGCGAGAACTACCTTTTTCTTATCTAACATTTTCAAGAACTCCCCTTTCCAACATCCCTAAAAAATAAACAGACCCGTCCCCAGTACAACCAGGGACGGGTCTGATACCCGCGGTGCCACCCTTATTGGCAAAAGATGTAATGTTCCCTTCCCTTTGCCCGCTCTCTTGCCTCTACTTGACAAAAATGTCTTTCTTCGAGGCCGGCTCAAGGGCTCTATTCTTCCCCCATATTCTGAAAAGGCTTTCAGCCGATGACCTTTTCTCTCTGTTGAATAGCGGAGGGATTACTCTTCCCTTTCATTGCCGTGTCGCAACTGCTTATTATTTATAGCAGAAGATTATACACGTCAATGAACCTTTGTCAACTATTTTTTTTAAAGTAACTAAAAGTTTATTTTTTGAAGTCCGTTCTCGCTGTATCGCTCCAGTGACGGATAGTGAGTCATGTCCATATGGACTGGCGTTATAGAGACATAACCATTGGCCAGAGCCCAGACGTCGCAGCCTTCCACAAGCTGGTCTTCCGGCCGGCCTGAAACCCAATAATATGCCCGTCCGTGGGGATCTCGAAGTTTCGTAACTTTCCCTTCGTAAAGACGCACCCCTTTACGGGTAACCTTGACGCCTCTCAATAAGGTTAAGGAGAGATTAGGAACATTTACATTGAGCAATACTCCTTCTTCCAGCGGTTCTTTCTCAATGACTTTCAATATTTTTTCCACTACGACGGCGGCTGTTCTGTAATGGCAGGTATCATCACGGCTGCTGCAATTCAACGACACCGCTATTGACGGGCATCCCATAATGACCCCTTCCATAGCTGCCGAAACAGTGCCGGAATAGGTCAGGTCATCTCCCACATTAGGGCCGCTGTTGATTCCCGAAATAACCATATCTGTTTCAGGCTGCACTTCCTCTATTCCCAAAACAACGCAATCCGATGGAGTGCCGTCGCAAGCGTTCACATTCTGTCCCTCGGGATAAAGTCCCTGGCTCACACTCCACAGACGAAGGGGGCGGGTCAAGGTTATAGCGTGTCCCACACTGCTTCTTTCACGATCTGGAGCCACTACGGCCCATGAATATCCCTTATCAGCGAGGTGAGCTGCCATGGTCATAAGTCCTGGTGCAAATACTCCATCGTCATTCGTTAAAAGTAATTTCACTATCTCTCATCCTCTCTTCTCACTCTACACTGATTATAGAATCCAACGTATCAACAAAAAGACAATGGGGTTCATAAAGGCCTGAATAACTCCTAGGGCAAGAAGAACCATGAGAATAATAAACCCATACTGTTCGAGCCAAAAATATTTTTCAAGCCACTGCGGCGGTAGAAGAACATACAGAATCTTCGAACCGTCGAGGGGAGGAATTGGGATCAGATTAAACACCGCCAGCCCCACATTGATAGCCACCATGAGGAACATAAAGAGACGGAGGGCGGAATTTCCCAAAAAGAAACTCGGGAAAAGACGTATAAGCAGTCCTATTGCAAAAGCGGTCAGAATATTCCCTGTTACACCGGCAATGGAAACAAGAAAAAGATCACGCCTGGGCTTCTTAAAATAGCGCGTATCTATGGGGACCGGTTTTGCCCATCCAAAACGAAAAACAAGAAGCATCAGCGCCCCTACGGGGTCGAGATGGGCCAGGGGGTTGAGGGATAAACGGCCTGCTCTTTCAGCCGTAGGGTCTCCTAAAAGATAGGCCATATAGCCATGGCAAAATTCATGGAATGTTATGGCCCATAATACGGCAGGGAGGCTTAATAATAATTCAGGAAGGGATGGAAAATGGAACATAGCTCTCACACTCCTTATATATTCAATGGCGCTTTGTTTGTCGCAACTCTAAGGGGAAGTTGTTTTTTATCCAGGCTACTTCCTCTTCGAGGGTAGTCAGTTCTTCGTTTAAACAACGATCTCTCAGCTGAGATAAAATCTCTCCGATCTGAGGCCCCCCCCTGTACCCCATCTCTATCAGATCGCGACCTGTCAGGTGGCTCTTAGTTCTATAAAGGCGAGTCAAGTAAGAAAGAATCCGACGCCTCACCCGCCAGCGTTCCGTAGCAGCGCTCCAGAACAAGGCCGTTACAGGCGATATCTCACGGAGATAACCATAAATTTCAGAGTTCTTTACAAGGGTTCGACCTCCCAGATCCTGCTCTGCCGCACGAAGGCCGTCAAGGGATTGTACCATGATATCCCGTTCTCTTGGTGCCAGACTCAAACGGTCAAGAATAGCAAACTGAACTGTTTCATGAGATTCTATGGCTAGGGCAGCGAGAAACGCCAGCCATTCATATCCTCTGAAGTCAGGAAAATCTCTTGATATACGGGCAAGAAAAGCAGAAAGACGGCGAATAGTCCGCACAGCTGTCTTTCCAATACGTAATCCGGGAAAGAGAATATCCCATACACCGAGTTCGGCCATCCGCTTTAACGCAGGGAAAGGAGCCTTTTCCTGCATGGTCAATTCAAGTTCGCTGCGAAGACGATAACCTGAAAGCCGGGCCAGAAGACCGCCTTTTAAACAACTATGCAAAAGGCGAAGAGTATTATCTTCCAAGTGAAAATTAAGACGCTGCTCAAGACGTATGCCCCGGATGACCCTTGTGGGATCTTCAACAAAACTCAGGTTATGGAGTACTTTCAGTGTTTTTTTATTCAAGTCCCTTCGTCCGCCGAAGTAATCGATAAGAGTTCCCCAGGAATCAGGGGTTATGGAAACAGCCATAGCGTTAATGGTAAAGTCTCTACGATACAAATCATGCTTTAGGGAATCGCTGGATACCCTGGGCTGGGCCAATGGGTACTCGTAGAACTCGCGACGGGCTGTGGCCACATCAACTTTCATGCCATCAGAAAAAATGAGGGAACCTGTCTTATAACGCTCGTGCAACGATATGTGACACCCTTCCTGATTTATGCTTTTCAAGAAATCCACTGCGTTTCCTTCTACAACCACATCAAGGTCAAGGCTCTCTCTGCCAAGCATAATATCCCTCACAATACCTCCAACGATATAGGCTTTCATGCCGAGAGACTGAGCTTCCTTTCCCAGATAAATAAGAATTTCATACTGGCGCGGAGTAAGAGTTTCTTTTAAAAGATGTTCCAGGTTATCTGTCCACGGCATCTCTGGAGCTATCTTTCTTTCTTCAGGGGGGAGGGATTCTGGATAGAGAGCCCGGATGAGATCTGTACGGGTCACTATCCCGACCAAAACATGGCCGTCAAGCACAGGAAGACGGCCTATATTGTGAAAAACAAGAATCCGATGGGCCTCTGCTATGGAAGCTTCTTTTGATACTGAAATAACGCCCTCCGTCATAAATTCCCTCACGAGAGCCAGGCCAAAACCGTGAAGCTGGGCCTTGTCAAGGTCTTTCCTGGTAATGATGCCCTTGACCTTTTCTCCATAAACAACTGGGAGGGCGGAGTGACCATACCTTATCATGGTCCTGTAGGCATCATTCACCGAAGAATCCGGCTCCACAGCCATAACTGGGCTAGTCATTATATCTTCCACTTTGATACGGGGCTGAATGGATTCCTCCAGCTTTTTTTCAAGACTTTCCAGTATAGATAGAGGGCGCACATTATGCAAAGTCACAGAGGCGGCCTGGGGATGTCCCCCTCCACCGAGATGGGCGAGAAACTTCGATACATCCAGAATGCTCTCGTGGCTTCGCGCCACTACATAGGTTCTCTTCTCCATGCGGACAGCCGCAATGGCTATCTCTGCGGCAAAATAATCTCTAAGTCGATGAACGAAGAGAGAAAGGCCGTCCACATATACAGGGGAAGATGTGTATGAAAGAACTACCCGAGCGCCGTTTATATAACGAACCCAGGCGTTCTCGATAAGGAGATCAAGAATTCGCCGCTCAGGGGCAGAGAAGCTCATCTCTATATGGGAAGGGATGATTGTCAGATCGGCTCCTAACTCTTTGAGTCTGGAGATGGCATGAAAGTCCCTCTCCGTCGTGCCGCCAAAGGTTAAGCCTCCTGTGTCTTCGTAAATTCCCATGGCAAAAAGGGTCGCTTCATGGGGTGTAATTGGTATCTGCCGTTCAAGAAGAATCTCTACAAGTAAGGTGGTAGTGGCCCCAACGGGGTCTATGACCATAAGTTCTCCATCAATATCGTCGAAAGAGGGAGGGTGGTGATCGTACACATGAACCGAAACATCTTTGCGCCCAAGCAATGTAACATAGGGACCAATCCGGGATCGAGACCGAGTATCGACGATAATCAGCTGAGTAACTTCATCCTTACGCACTTTGCGAGGAGTCACAATTGGCCAGCGCTGCGGAAATTTCCTCAAGAAATCCCGCACCGTCCGGCTCGTGGAACCAGACAGGGAAAGGACAGCGTCGGGGTATAATTTAGACGCCGCTACCATACTTGCGATGGAATCAAAATCATTTCCCATATGACTCGTTATTACTTTCACCCAATGATCTCCTCCACTAGCTCGTTCCGAAGAGAGCGAGAAAGGCGGCGAATCGAAATAAGCTCAGTTTCTTCAAGTCCCTCTTCTGTCAATGTCCTTTCAACAAAGGCCCAATAAAACTCACATGAATAGGCCCTCATCATATATCTTTTGTTCATAGAAAGGGAACCGCCTCGAACCAGAGCGTTTGTCAAGGGCACTATTTCAATTCTTGTGACCTGACCAGAGGCTCCTAATCGTATGGCGGCCTTCCGTATAACAAGTTCATCGGAAGAATAGCCTCTTATTTCGCAAAGAGCGGCCATTTTCTTAAATAAGGCCGCATATCGGCTCAGACTCTGTTCAAGAGTGTCAATTGAGCTATCATTGCGTATAACCAGATCGGCTTCAGCGCGCTTTTCTTCAGCGTTACGGAGAAAACGTTCGCGACGTTCTATTTCTTCTTTGTTCCATCCCCGCACTTCGTTTCTTGCTAGGCGAAGATCAAGGGGGGCTGTTACGTAAACAGAGAGATCGACCCACCAGGGAATCCTGTTTTCAAAAAGAAGGGGAATCTCCGCTATAACCCATCCTTGTAGAGAGGCAACTTTCCGTTCCATTTCGATACGGACAAATGGATGGATCATGTCACAAACCCATTCATACTCCGTCATATCGGAGAAAACAATGGAGGCCACCACCGACGGATTTATATGGCCATTTCCAAGAAGGACCTGGGTTCCCCAACGCTCACTTGCCCTACGAAGCACTGTGGTGTCTTTCCACGCCTCATGGGCTAATGCATCGGCATCGATAATAGTAGCGCCAAGGCTTTTCCAGATTTGGCTTACAGTTGACTTACCAGCCCCAACGTCTCCTGTCACTCCCAAAACCAGCATTGGTCCTCTCCTCCTCGCCTCGATCATCAACATTTTTATTTCCGTCTGGAATCTCCCATAAGAACCGGGAAAGCCCATTACGGAACACTGTGCCAAAAAGGCGTCGACTCCGGGCGCCAGACATATAAAGTTTCTCTTCAGCCCGAGTCATACCAACATAGCACAGACGCCGTTCTTCTTCGAGACTTTCCTGAACCTCAAGACATTTAAAATGAGGGAAGATCGCTTCTTCGAGCCCCACAAGAAATACTACTGGGAACTCGAGTCCTTTGGCTGCGTGGAGGGTAAGGAAGTTCACAGCTTCAAGATCATCCATATCTGTAGTTTCAAGGTCTGTAAAAAGGGCTACTTCAGCCAGAACCTCCGCGAGATCACCACCACTAGTGACCAAAGAGCCTAACTCACGTATATTTTCTACCCGCTCTTCCCATCCTTCGGGGTCGTCTTTTTTCAACTGATCCTCATATTCTATACTATCAAGAATATAAAGAAGAACATCATGAAAACTACCTGATCTTTTTATAATATTAAACATATGACGGCCTAATTCCATCGCACCAATCTTGGCTTTTCCCGTCAACCCCAGATCTTTTCCATCGGCCACAGCTCTCCATAGCTGTTCAGCTTCCATTTCAGGAATGGCCCCAAGGCCCTCCATAAGCTTTTCCTGGCTTTTCTTACCAATCCCACGGGTCGGAACGTTTGCTATTCTTCCTAATGAGGCGCCATCGAGAGGATTCACAGCCAAACGCATAAATGAAAGCACATCTTTAATCTCTTTACGATCATAGAAAGCGGTGCCTCGCACAACTCGATATGGAACCCCTTTTTCTATGCATTTTTGTTCGTATATGCGGCTCATGGCATTTATCCGATACAATACCGCCATGTCCCCATACCTGTACCCGCAGAAATTATGAAGTCTATGCATCTCAGATAAAATAAAATCTGCCTCCTGGTATTCGTTAGGGGCGAGGAGGACATAAATTTTTTCTCCCATATCCCTTGCTGTCCAGAGGTTCTTTTTCCTTCTGCGTTCGTTGCTGATAATAACTGCATTGGCCGCTTTTAATATATTTCCTGTAGACCGATAGTTCTGATCAAGAACTACCACCTTGGCCGCCGGGAAATCTTTCTCAAAATTAAGAATCATGGTCATATCGGCTCCCCGCCAACCATAAATAGACTGATCAGGGTCGCCTACTACCATAATATTTCCTTTTGTCCCAATAAGTCTGCGAAGCAAGAAATACTGGGGTTTGTTAACGTCCTGATATTCATCAACAAGAATCCAGTCCAGACGGGATTGCTCTTGCTCACGAAGTTTTTCGTCAACCATAAGAAGGTGAAGAGGCAAAATAAGAAGGTCGTCAAAATCTACAGCATTCTGCCTGCGAAGTTCGTCATGATATTTTCTATAGACCTCATGTTCTATTCCTTCAAGACCTACAGGCTCAAGGGTTTTATGGTTTCCTTCTGTTTTAGCCTTTGAAATATGGTCAAGGACGTTGGTCGGATCTATCTGTTTTGGATCAAGCTTTAGATCCTCCATAATTTTCTTTACAAGAGAACGGCTATCGTTCCGGTCAAAGATGGCAAAGCCTTTTCTGAGACCGAGAAATTCCAGCTGGTCGCTATTGCGAAAAAGAAAGTGGAGACCAAAAGAATGGAAGGTGCTTACCTGCATTGCCGAAGCCTTGGCTCCGACCAAGGCCTGCACTCTCTCCCCCATTTCCCTGGCTGCTTTGTTTGTAAAGGTCACAGCTAAAATGCCCTTGGGTGAAGCGTACCCCTTCTCGATGAGATAAGCTATTTTATGGGCTAAGACACGGGTTTTACCACTCCCCGCCCCTGCCAGTACAAGGAGTGGCCCATCACAATAACGCACTGCCTCTTGCTGCCTTGGGTTCAGTTTATCTAAAATAGAATCAGCTACACTCATACAGAACGTTTCTCCTTCAACCATGTTTCAACTAGTGACACCCATCGGTCAATCCCTTTTCCGTTCAAAGCTTCTATTTCTATACATTCCACACGCGGGTTCAGATGCTGCAAATCATTTTTGTAGAGATCCATATCGAAGGGGACGTAGGGGGCCAGATCCATTTTTGTCAGCAGCACTGCCTTTGCCTCAGAAAAAAGGTGGGGGTATTTGAGGGGTTTATCAGCACCTTCTGGAACGCTGCTCACCGCGACCTTCATATCTTCGCCGATATCAAATTCCGCGGGGCACACTAAATTCCCTACATTCTCTATAAAAATAACATCAAGATCTTCAAGAGGAAGCTCTTTAAAAGCCTTACTCACAAGATTCGCTTCGAGATGGCAGCCCCCATGGGTATTTATCTGAATAGCAGGAACTCCCAGTTTAGACAACCGCTCGGCATCTCGCGATGTGGCAATATCTCCTTCGATAACGGCAAACCTGAAGGAGGCCGCCTTTTTTGTAGCTTCGAGAAGGGTGGTCTTTCCAGCTCCGGGGGAACCAATAATATTGATCACAAGAATGCCACGGTGATGGCTTTCATCCCTCATCCGGCGGGCAAATTCTTCATCGGCGGCCATAACAGACTGCCTTATTTTATATACTTTCGCCATGGTCCTCTTCCACCTCCACAGACTCTATATCCAGTTCCATACCAGATAGAACATTTACTTCGTAACTTCCACAGAAAGGGCAAATAAAATCCATTTGATCCTCTCCCCATTCTTTAAGGCAACCCTTGCATTGAAAGCCCATGGGTATTTGCTTAATTTCCATACGAGAACCTTCAAGGGGAGTCCCTTCTGTTGCCACTTCATAGGCAAACATCATAACATCAGGAATGACCTGACGCATGGCTCCGACATGAAGGGTTACTTTCTCTATCCGTTTCCAGCCGTGCTGGCCTTTCAACTCAAGAAGAGATTCAATCACAGACTCCACAAGAGACATTTCATGCATTGGTACTCCCCCTAACAACAACACCTACAGAAAAAAAGGCCCCCAAAGGGGGGCCTTCTGTACCTTCACAGAAAACCTTTCAGTGTTACTCTAAAGGCTCAATGAGCCCAAAACCACCGTTTTTCCTTTTATACACCACATTAACTAAACCAGTCTCTACGTTTTTGAAAAGAAAGAACTCATGGCCCAGAAGCTCCATCTGCATTGTCGCCTCTTTGGCCGTCATAGGACGAAGAGGAAACCGTTTGGTCTTCACTATCTCTTCTTCCGCTGGGAGCAACGGCTCAGTTTCCACAAAGCCCTCGAGATTAAAGGATATATCACGGGTCCGCAACAGGGCCCTGTCTTTGAGATAATCGTTATGCCGTTTGATCTGACGCTCAATATTCTTCAAAGCCTTGTCAAAGGCTTTTCGCATATCAGGAGCACTCTCCTCGCTTCGCATAATCACACCATTCGCGTTGGAGGTAATTTCAACGTTGTGCATCCCGCGACCGAAACTCACAAGCACTTGGTTATCAAGGATCCGGTTAAAAAACTTGCCTAATTTCGAAACCTTCTCCCTCATGTAACTTCTGAGCTCGTCGTCAATTACAGCATTTCGTGCTACAAAGCGTACGTCCATATACATCCCTCCAATCTTGCTCTATTCCTGTTTATTCTAACATTGCCCCATGATATGAGCAATAAACAAGCACTGGCTGACTTAAGAAGCAGAGACCAGTATAATATCCTATACAGTGACTTACTATAAAAATCAGGAGTTGATATTCTATGCATATTTCCCAACGGGCAAAGAGAATGGAACCCTCCGCGACCCTTGTTGTCACAGCAAAGGCTAAAGCACTCAAACGGGAGGGAAAACCTATAATTTCCTTTGGTGCCGGTGAACCGGATTTTCCTTCTCCTTCTTCGGCTCTGCGATATGCAGAAGAGGCAATGGAAAGAGAGCAAACCCACTACACCCCCGCAGCAGGCATTCCTGAACTTAAGGAAGCTGTATGTTCATACTACAAGAATCACTTTGGACTTACATACGAAAGCAATCAGGTTCTTGTAGGGGCAGGCGCCAAGCCTCTTCTCTATGAAGCCCTAGGCTGCATTGTAGATCCAGGCGATGAAGTTCTAGTTTTTACTCCGGCATGGGTGAGCTATGTGGAACAGATTCGCCTTTTTGAAGGAAAAGAAGTGCTCATAGACACATCAAGCACCGGGTATGTTCCCAACCTCGACGTAGTACGCCAAGCCATCACTCCGCGAACACGATGCATGATGCTCAATACGCCAAACAACCCTACCGGCGCTGTCTACGACGAGAAAACCCTTAAAGGACTCGCGGAACTTGCCGTGGAAAAAAACATTGTCATCATCTATGACGAAATATATGAACGCCTTGTCTATGGCCATGCCAGACACCACCAGATCCTCAATCTTTGCCCAGAAGCCAAAGATTTGACCATCATCGTAAACGGCGTAAGCAAGGCCTTCGCCATGACTGGCTGGCGCATAGGCTATGCTCTCGGCCCCACAGAGATAATAGCCACTATGGGTTCTTTTCAGGGGCACCTTACATCCAATGCCTGTTCTGTGGCCCAATGGGCGGCGGTGGGAGCCCTTCGAGAGGCAAACAATGATGTAATCGCCATGCACAGTCAATTCAGCAAACGGAAAGACCTTGCTGTCAGTCTTCTTAAAGATATGCCGCTCATCACCTTTCAGGAACCTCAGGGCGCCTTCTATGTATGGATCAATATAGAGAAGACCTTTGGCAAAAAACACGGGAATACACTTATCACAGATGATAGCTCTTTCTGCTCAGCCCTTCTCGACAGCAAGTATGTAGCGGGCGTACCAGGAACAGCCTTTATGGTGCCTGGATATATGCGCATCTCCTATTCGAACTCAACAGAAGAAATTACGGAGGGAATGGGGCGCCTCAAAGAATTTCTTGAGGAAATTAAATAAACTGAAACCATAGGTTCGCAAATAGCGTGAAAAAAGATGGGGCAGGAGCTTTCTCAAAAAAGAGAGTCCCTGCCCTTTAATTATTATGGGTTTACCACATAAAGCGGTTGCCGTCCTTCCAGGGCATCAATCAAGTTTTGCGCGGCAAGGCGGCTCATGCCCCCCCTGGAATCGTACGTGGCACTTCCCATATGGGGCATAACTGTCACGTTCGGAAGGGTAAGGAGGGGCTCGTCCAAAGGTACCGGCTCCTTTGCAAAAACATCGAGGCCTGCAGCCCATATCCATTTTTCTGACAAAGCCTTACACAAGGCCTTTTGATCCACCACCAGGCCGCGGGAAGTATTCACCAGAATCGCTGTAGGTTTCATCATTCGCAGCTCTCGCTCTCCAATGAGACTGCGCGTTTCATCCTTCAAAGGGCAGTGAAGGGTCACATAATCAGACGTTTGAAGCAATTTATCTAGTGAAACCCTCTGGGCTCCCAACTCTTTTTCCGCCGCTGGCTTCGCTGATGGATTATAGTAACAGATGGACATGCCAAAACCCTTTGCCCGCCTGGCCACTGCTTGCCCAATTTGTCCAAAGCCCACAATGCCAAGTTTCTTGCCAGCTGTATCCATTCCAAGCCACATATCCGGATACCAGGTAGTCCACTGGCCTCTCCTCAAATACTCGCTGCACTCCACGAGGCGGCGCGCTGCTGCCAACAACAAAGTGAAAGCCAGATCAGCAGTGGCGTCAGTTAAAACATCAGGGGTATTGCAGATCATGATCCCATGACGTTTTGCCGCTTCAATATCGATATTATCAAATCCTACCGCGTGCTGACTCACAACTTTCAGTTTTGGAGCATGGGAAAAAAGCTCGTCGTCAATTGCGTTTGCCGGCATTGAAAGAAGCCCTTCCACGTCCTGAACCTCCCGTAACAGAGTTGCGCGATCTGGGGCTCCCTCCCCTCTCCACATTTTATAATCCACATGTCCATTGAGAAGGTCCATTCCCTCTTTTAAAATCCTTTGGGTGACATATACTTTAGGCAAAGCCAATAAATCCACCTCCTAATTATTCGCTAAAGGTTATGATAATATTCTAGCAGGTAAAATATTTCACATTTTCACCTTTGCCCATATCTGCTGACTGGTCAGACATTTCTTTATCCCCTTTGGGGATGATGTTATCCTGTTTGATGACACAAATGTACTTTAGCTCATTGAATTTTATATAAGTATGGATTATACTTCCCACTGTTCTTATCATATTAAAACAATGAAACAGGAGGTTGTAAAACCATGGCTTCATGGCTTGAAAAACGTTTTAAAGTGCGGGAAGCAGGAAGTGACGTGCGTACTGAAATTTTGGCGGGGATAACGACCTTTATGACAATGGCGTATATTATTTTCGTCAATCCAAGTATTATGGAAAGTGCAGGAATGCCTTTCGGTCCCGTAATGACCGCCACATGCCTCGCAAGCGCTTTTGCCACTCTTCTCATGGCATTCCTAGCCAACTACCCCATTGCTCTTTCAGTAGGCATGGGGCTTAATGCCTTCTTTGCCTTCGGAGTAGTCCTTGGAATGGGGATCAGCTGGCAAACCGCCTTGGCCGCCATATTCACTGAAGGCGTCATTTTCATACTCCTTACATTAACACGTCTTCGCGAAGAAGTGGTCAACGCCATCCCAACATCCCTAAAGATAGGCATCTCTACAGGTATCGGCTTGTTTATTACATTTATCGGCCTTCAAAGCGCTGGCATTATTGTTAACAACGATGCTGTTCTGGTGGGCATGGGCAATTTGAAAACCCCCACTGCCCTCTTAGCCATCCTCGGCTTCTTCATAATGGTCACCATGGAAGCCCGGCGAATCAGAGGAGCCATCCTCTGGGGCATACTCATCATTACTGCGGCAAGTATCCCACTAGGTGTTACAAACATGCCTAACGGCCTCATTTCAATGCCGCCATCTATTGCCCCCATATTCGCAAAACTTGACTTTTCTTCTATTCTGAACCCCAACTTCTGGATAGTTGTCTTTACCTTTTTCTTTGTAGATTTCTTTGACACAGTTGGAACCCTTGTAGGCGTAACCCACAGAGCAGGAATGCTCGATGCCGAGGGTAACCTTCCCAGAGCAAAAGAAGCTCTTCTTGCCGACGCTATTGGAACCGCAGCCGGCGCCATTCTGGGAACATCAACAGTTACATCATATGTAGAAAGCGCCAGCGGCGTAGAACAGGGAGGCCGGACAGGTCTCACCGCTCTTGTAACGGCAGTCCTTTTTATTTTAGCTCTCTTCTTCAGCCCATTAGTTGCCATTGTTCCCGCCTGTGCTACGGGCCCTGCCCTTGTTATGGTTGGCATCTTTATGATGATGAGCTTAAAACAATTTGATTTTACCGAGTGGACAGACCTCGTTCCAGCCTGTATCGCTATTTTTACTATGCCATTCAGCTACAGTATTGCGGCAGGAATCGAATTCGGAGTAATCAGTTTTGTCATAGTAAAGTTTTTCACCGGGCGCAAATATCAAATCAGTCCCATGATGGTCTTCCTCTTTGTGGTATTTATCCTCAAGGAGATATTCTTTTAACAGACTGGCTATCAACTAAGCTGTTGCGGTTTCAAAACTGAAAGGGATAACAAGGGCCCCCGTCGATCGATCCAGTATCTCGACGGGGGCCCTTGAAATAAAAACAGTGAATCGTGGCTAGTCTCCCTCAATAATTTCTTTTTCTTTCACTTTAAGCACTTCGTCAATCTTTTTGATGAAGTCGTCTGTTATATCCTGAACATCTTTTGTATATTTCCTCTGTTCGTCCTCGCTGATAACAGAATCTTTCTCCATCTTTTTCAGTGTGTCGTTTACTTCCCTTCGAATGTTACGAACAGCGATCCTGGCCTCTTCAGCGTATTTTGATACAACCTTAGAGAGCTCAATACGCCGTTCCTTTGTTAGTTCGGGAAGGGTAAGACGAATGTTCTCTCCATCGTTCTGGGGATTAATGCCAAGAGAAGATGCCTGAATGGCCTTTTCAATCCCTTTAAGAATAGACCTATCAAAAGGAGCAATCAGAATTTGCCGCGCTTCAGGAACGGAAACTGTCGCCAACTGCTTAATGGGAGTCTGGCTTCCATAGTAGTCAACCCTGATGTCGTTTACCAGACCTGGGTGTGCTCTACCTGTTCTGATACTGATAAATTCCTCTTTGAGATGCTCGATGACCTTCTCCATTTTCTCACTCATGGTTTTTATAGCTTCTTTAGGCACTGTATACTTCCTCCTCCCCTGTCGAAACTATTGTTCCAATCTTTTTCCCATCAACCAGAAAATTATGTAAATTGCCTTTTTTAAGGACATTAAGAACCACTATTGGAATACGGTTTTCCATACACAAGGAAAAAGCCGCCGCATCCATTATTTCGAGCTGCTGCTTTAGAGCTTCCATGTAGGTAATTTTATGCAAAAGCACGGCATCGGGGTTTTTTTCAGGATCCGCACTATATATACCATCTACCTTCGTCGCTTTCAACAAACAATCTGCGTCAACCTCCGCCGCCCGTAGGGCAGCAGCCGTATCTGTGGAGAAATAAGGAGACCCGGTCCCCCCGGCAAAAATAACAATCCGTCCCTTTTCAAGGTGCCGAATGGCCTTTCTTCTTATGTAAGGCTCCGCTAGCTGCCTCATCTCAATGGCTGTCTGTACCCGGGTGGGCACCCCCAGCTTTTCAAGTACATCCTGCAATGCCAGAGCGTTTATGACCGTAGCCAGCATTCCCATAGAATCAGCCTGAGCTCTCTCTATGCCCATGGTTTGAACATCTCTGCCACGAAGCATATTACCGCCGCCAACAACCATGGCAATCTCTACTCCCGTACGTGCTACTTCTGCAATTTCTTCACAAATCGAATGTATTGCTTCTAAATCAAGACCGAAACTTTTCGAGCCGGCCAATACTTCTCCAGAGAGTTTTAGCAACACCCTTTTTACCATGGCATACCCCTCCAACAGAATATTAAGGCAAAAAAAAGGCGAGGTCTCTTTTGGCCTCGCCCCTGTAATTATTACTCGCCGATCGCGAAACGGGCGATTCGTCCTACTTTAATGTTTTCACCCAGTTTAGCAATATGTTCGATTATAAGATCGTTTATTTTTTTATCGCCATCGCGAATATAGGCCTGATCAAGAAGGCATGATGTTTCAAAATACTTCTGCACTTTTCCTTCAGCAATTCTGTCCACAATATTCGCAGGCTTGCCTTCTTCAAGAGCCTGCTGCCGATAAATTTCTTTTTCTCTTTCTACAACATCTTCAGGCACTTCTTCTGAAGAAACAAACAACGGCGCGGAAGCCGCCACCTGCATCGCAAGCTCGTGGCCAAGCTCCTGGAACTCATCTGTTTTCGCCACAAAGTCAGTTTCACAGTTTAACTCCACCATTGAGGCAATCTTGGCATTGGTATGAATATAACAGAAGACCCTTCCATCCTTGGCGCTGCGGCTTGCCTTCTTTGCAGCCTTTGCTATCCCCTTCTCACGAAGATAGTCAATCGCCTTTTCCATATCACCCTTTGTTTCTGCCAAAGCGTGTTTACAATCCATCATACCTGCTCCGGTACGCTCTCTTAGTTCTTTTACTGCAGATGCACTAATCGCTGCCATGCTCAATACGTCCTCCCTTAATTATTCTTCTACTTCTTCAGTATCGTCATAAACTTCGTGGAGCCGCTCTCGCACGGAAATAATGTCTTCATCCGTCACTTCTTCCCCTTCTTCAACGACTTTCTTTACATCAGCATCTTCACCCTGACGGCCTTCGATCATGGCATCTGCCATAAGGCCAGAAATCAATTTAATTGCGCGAATCGCATCGTCGTTACCGGGAATGGGGTAATCTATCATTTCAGGATCACAGTTGGTATCTACAATAGCTATTACGGGGATACCCAACTTCTTCGCTTCAAGAATGGCAATTTCCTCTCTCCGGGGGTCAATGAGGAACAGCGCATCGGGAACATTTTTCATTCCGGCAATTCCACTGAGATATTTCTCAAGTTTAGCCAGCTCTTTTTTAAGAAGGGCAACCTCTTTTTTAGGAAGATTGCTCCAATTATCTTCTGCCGCCATCTTACGAAGTTCTACCATGCGGGTTACACGTTTGCGGATAGTGGAGAAATTCGTTAAAAGGCCGCCAAGCCACCGCTGATTGATAAAGTACTGGCCGCTGCGCTCCGCCTCTTCACGAATAGTATCCTGTGCCTGTCGTTTTGTTCCGACAAAGAGAAGAGAACCATTATTCTGAGCTATCTCACGAACGAAAGCATAGGCTTTTTCAAGGCCCCGAACAGTTTTCTGCAAATCGATAATATAAACGCCATTTCTCTCTGTGAAGATGTATGGTTTCATCTTCGGATTCCAACGTCTCGTCTGGTGACCGAAATGGACGCCACACTCAAGAAGCTGCTTCATACTTACTACTGACATAATAACCCCTCCTACATAATTGGTTTCTTATTCCCTCCACAAACATCCCTTGGAAGTGGAACCTTCGCAGCTCAAAGGCACCCCCACTTCCATCAGTTTATGTGTGTGATATGGGCCAACGGAAAGTATATCACATTTTATGAACGCCCTTCAACTGTTGCAGAAAAAGGGTATACCCTGTATTGTTTGGAGAGTAAAGTTACTAAACAATAGTTTCAAGGAGGATAATCCATGACTAAAAATTCCCTTATCAACAAGCTGGACAACATGTCTCCTACCGGAAAAGCAATGCTCAACAGATTGCGCCGCATAGAAGGCCAATTACGCGGCATTCAGAGAATGATTATCGAAGAAAAACCCTGCTATGAGGTTCTTCTTCAGCTCTCTGCCGCACGCAAGGCCATGCAGAAGGCTTGCATTGAGATATTGAAGAATTACATTAACCAATGCGTCCACGAAGCAAAGGATCCCGACATTGGCAACCTGGAAAAACTCATCGAGGCTCTCATCGACATAGCTCCTGCCGGCATGGTATTTACAGAAGACCAGGAGCAGGAAAAAGAAGAATAAACCGCATATAAAAGCGGTCTTCTCCGGGAGATCCAGCTTCCTGTGGCACCCAAAACGCTCCGCTTACTGCTGCTCCCTCCCGGGCCTGACAGGGTTCACGGTGTTTCGCCGCACAGGGCTGAATCTCCCGGAGAAGACCGCCGAAAGGTATTGTAACAGCCTTTTGAAATGCTGGCAACCTGCAGCCCCTAAAGGTCTGCCTACTTACTAAAACGCCCCATCAGCTCAGTTTTGGCAAGCACATGCCCTTCCATAGACTCTTCAAGAACATGCAATGGGACTCCACCCTTTAGATCAAGCTCCTCATCGAGGGCGTAGAGTGTAAAATAATAACGATGCACACCTGATGGCGGTTGGGGTCCATCATACCCTGACTCACCCCAGCTATTCAGCCCCTGTCGTATGCCATCTGATGTTTCGATAGCGCGTCCCAGATCCGACGGAAGGCAGCATCGTTCAGCAGGAATATTATAAACAACCCAGTGTGTCCATGTACCGGCAAGGGCATCGGGGTCTCTGCACACAAGAGCGAAAGTGCGAGTTTCAACTGGTACATCCTCCCAGCACAGGGAGGGAGCGCTGTTATCAAATCCTCGCCCGTGATGTCGGGGAATCATCTCTCCATGATTAAAACTGGAACTTGTAAGTTTCACCTCTTCCTTCCCCCTTTCTATCATAAATATAATTATAGACGAGAGATATGAAAACACCATAATTTAAATTTAAAAGGTATGATTAACTGTATCGCCGTGATAGGACAATTTCTTTACTTACGGAGGTGTAATAGTGATCTCTCAGGAACTAGAAAAAAAAGTGCTTTTTTATCGCCGTGATTTTCACAAACATCCCGAAACAGCTTGGTCTGAGTTCAGGACAGCATCACTTATCGCTGAATATCTTTACAAAATGGGCTATAAAGATCTACTTTTTGGTTCTTCCATCTTCGATTTCACCTCAGTTATGGGAAGGCCTGATGAAGACATCATCGACCACCACGTAGAGACAGCTATCCGGCAAGGGGCGATAAAAGAATGGATAGATAAAATGGAACGTCATCCCGGAGTGATGGCGATTCTGGATACGAAACGATCTGGCCCCACTGTAGCGCTCCGTTTCGATTTAGACGCCGTGGATATTACAGAAACAAAGGATCCGGCCCACCGCCCGGTAAAAGAAGGTTTTGCTTCGGTACATGACGGAGCCATGCATGCATGCGGCCATGATGGTCACGCTGCCATGGGACTAGGCATCGCCGAGCTTATTATAGAACATAGCAACTCTCTAACAGGAACATACAAGCTTATCTTTCAGCCCGCGGAAGAAGGGGTGAGAGGGGCTAAGGCCATGGCAGACAAAGGCATTCTAGATGATTGTGACTACTTTATCGCAGTACACCTTGGCATGTCCCACCCAACAGGCAAAGTTACTGCTGGAGCGCAAGGTTTTCTCTGCACTACTAAGTTTGACGTTCGCTATACAGGTGTTTCCGCCCATGCCGGCGCCGCTCCTGAAAATGGAAGAAACGCCCTTCTTGCCGCCTGTGCTGCCGCTTTAAACATGCATGCCATAGCACCCCATGGTAAAGGGATAAGCCGTATAAACGTGGGAGTGCTGCAAGCTGGAGAGGGTCGCAACGTCGTTCCTCCCAATGCATTCATGAAAGTGGAAACAAGGGGAGCAACTGAAGAAATAGAAACCTATATGTACAGCAGAGCAAGGGAGATTATCGATGGAGCAGCTAAAATGTACGGTGTTGAAAGTGTCGTCTATGAAACAGGAGCAGCTACGACTGCACGCAGCAGCAATAAAATAGTAGACATCATCGCCAATGAAGCCGTTAAAGTAGATGGAATAACAGAAATAGAAAAAACTGCCGCAGCAGAAGGCAGCGATGACGCTACGTGGATGATGAAACGGGTTCAAAACCTTGGCGGCCAGGCAACCTATATAATAGTGGGATCTAATCTCACCGCCGGACATCATAACAAGTATTTCGACTTCGACGAAAGGTCTCTTTTCATTGGAGTTGACCTTATATTCAAAACCCTTCAGGCCATAGCGAAAAATGGTGCCACATAGCGAAAAATGGTGCCAGGTCTTGAATTTGTGCATACGTACATGGGTATGCACAAATTCAAGACCTGGCACCACAGATGTTTGCTATAATATTTACTATCACTTCTACTCCTTTTTCAAGGGCAAATACCGGTACGTATTCAAAGCGCCCATGGTAATTATGGCCGCCTGTAAAAAGGTTGGGAGTTAAAAGGCCCCGCTGCGAAAGGCTTGAGCCGTCAGTTCCCCCGCGAACAGGAACCACCGTGGGATTCACGCCCGCTTTTTTCATGGCCTTTTCAGCAATTTCAACAATATACATGGCCCCCCTGATCTTTCCCGCCATATTGTAATATTGGTCGCGCAGAGAACAACCTATAACACGAAAACCATATTTCTGCTGTAGACTAAGAATTGTCTCTTTTACAAAGGCCTTACGCTCTTCAAACCTTTCCACATCATGATCACGAATAATATATTCAAGCTCAGCTTTCTCCACATCCCCCCTGAAAGAGAGGAGATGGTAAAAGCCCTCGTAATTCTCTGTTTCCGCAGGAGTCTCCTTTTGGGGGAACATCGAAACGCATTCAGCCCCTATTAGAGCGGCATTTATCATTTTTCCCTTCGCCGTTCCCGGATGAACGTTTCTGCCATGGATGGTAATGACAGCCTTCGCCCCGTTAAAGGTTTCATAGTTCAACTCCCCCACAGGCCCGCCGTCAACAGTGTATGCGAAATCAGCGCCAAAGGCTTCTATGTCAAGGTACGCGGCCTGGTGCCCAATTTCTTCATCTGGAGTGAAACATATTTTAACAGCCCCGTGTTCTATCTCTGGATGGGCAATAAGATACTCCACTGCCGTCATTATTTGAGCCATTCCCCCCTTATCATCCACACCCAGAAGAGTTGTTCCATCTGTAACGATAAGGCCTTCTCCCTTGTAGCTTTCCAGCTCGGGGAAATCCTTTGGGGACAGCACCACGTTCTGTTCTTCGTTCAACAAGATGTCGCCCCCGTCATAATTGGAGACCACTCTCGCCTTTACAT
This sequence comes from Aminobacterium sp. EBM-42, assembly GCF_001896635.1. NCBI lineage: Bacteria > Thermotogati > Synergistota > Synergistia > Synergistales > Aminobacteriaceae > Aminobacterium > Aminobacterium sp. EBM-42. The sequence continues at coordinate 56,550 of NZ_MPPC01000010.1, read as the reverse complement.
TGGCGCCGGATATTTCAGTTGATGTATCAAGATGGGCTATAAATCCAACAGTCGGTACTTTTTTTTTGGCAGTATTGGCCGGAAGTGTTCCCATGACATAGGCATGGCCATCTACAGAAACATCCATCATCCCCATTGTTTTCATCTCTTCAGCCACGTCATGAGCGAGAAGAAACTGCCCTCCAGAGCTGGGAACAAGGCCAGTCCCTTCCACAGACTGGGTATCAAATGCAGTGTAATGTAAAAAACGTTTAACCACAGAAGACATATGCTCCTTCCCCCTTTTGAATGGTGCCAGGTCTTGAATTTTTGCGTACCCCTATGGGTATGCAAAAATTCAAGACCTGGCACCACATCAGAGTCCTAAGACAAAACGAGCTACATTAAAATAAATTAGTAGTCCGGTAATATCAACTATCGTTGTCAGGGCCGGACTCGCAACAATGGCCGGGTCACACCCCAGGGCTGCCGCTCCCATGGGAAGAGCCGCCCCTATAAGGGTGGATGTTATCACCTGTATGGCCAGAGCAAGGGCTATAGCCAGAGCTATCATTGATAAGGTCATATCTCCCGGAATAGCCAGGCTTCTTGATAAAAACAGAACCTTCCCATAAGAAAGCGCCCCAAGAACGGCCCCCAGCATCAATGATACTTTCAATTCCTTGAATAGTACTTTAAAAATATCCTCCAGGTGGAGGTCACGCAATGCCAAGGCCCGTATGATCACCGTGGCAGCCTGGCTTCCTGTATTACCCCCACTATCTGTAAGCATGGGAAGGTAGAGAGCCAAAATCATAAAATGAGCCAATGTGGCTTCAAACCGATGAATTACCATTCCCGATATAAGGCCGATGGCCGCCAAGCCAACAACCCATAGAACCCTGTTTTTAAAGTGGTCCAATGCCGGAGTTTTCAAATAGGATGCCACTTCGTGGCGGCCGCCAATAGCCATGAGTTTTTCAATGTCTTCCGTATGCTCCTGGTTAATAATGTCAATGGCATCGTCATGGGTAATAATTCCGACCAGTGAGCCCGCATCATTTACAACTGGCAGGGCAATAAGATCGTACTTTGCTATTTTTCGAGCCCCTTCTTCCTGGTCTTCCGTTACATGGGCAAAAATAAGATCCCGATGCATAATATCTGAGACCTTGAGAGCAGGATTAGAAACTATGAGATCTTTTAGAGAGACGAAGCCCAGAAGTTTGCGATCCTCCCCTAAAATATAGACGTAATAAATGGTTTCTCTATCAGGAGCCTCCTTGCGCAGTTCCTCAATGGCCTGTGCCACTGTTATTCCCTCTGTCAGGGCCGCATAGTCGGATGTCATAACAGATCCGCACGTTCCCTCTTCGTATGAAACAAGTCGCCTGATATCATCCCTTTCTGCCTGGGCAAGGGCTGGAAGCAGCATTTCCTGGGTGGCATGGGGCAACAGTCTGAATAGATCAGCTCTATCATCTGGAGACATGTCGGTTACAAGAGCCGCCAGGTCAAGACGGGACAGGCGGTTGGCCAAAGCAACCTGGCTGTCTTCATCGATCTGACAAAAAACCTCTGCTCTTTTATGAGGATCGAGAGCAGAGAGCACCGACCATATTTCCTGAGGCTCAAGGGAAGACAAAAAATCAGCAACGATCGCTGGGTGAGCAGAAAGACAAAATTCTTTGATCAAAGAAAAATCTTTGCTCAGCAGAAAACTCTGCAGAGCTTGTGTCAACGAAATATTCATTGGTATCACTCCTATTCAGAGCCCATCATCAGGCCTCCGAAAAAGAGTGTGGCTGTTCCCGTGTGAAAAATCAGCGATACTGAAAGGAGGAGGCCTGCCTGAAAGACGTAATAAATTTTAAACATTCCCTGCTACTAGGGACGTCATCCATGGAACGAACCTCCTTGTAATGTGATAAGTCAACCTGTAACCCTACCCATTGTAACCAAATCCATTAATATTGCAACTTTCATATAAAACTAGGGGCTGCCACGCTGGCAGCCCCTAGAATGCTTCCTTAACTACGAATCGTAACTGGAATCCTCATATCCACCGTAGCCTTCCCATGGGTCGATATCCACATCAATCTCTTCATCACTCATTTCGTCAATATCCACGCCCATATCGTTCCATGACCGCTCCTCTGGACTGAGAATCTCGTTTTCATCACTTTGAGATGCTCTTTCTGCTGTGCGATTCTTTTCTGCAAGAACTTTAAGAGTGGGTTTTTCCCGCCCTGGCACGTCCAGATACACTTCGAGGCGACACCCTCGTTTTCTAGGCGTCCCCTCTCTGGGGATGCTCGTAATTATGGCCTCCACAGGCAAATCTTTTTCCAGAGCCGGGAATATGAACTCTGCCACTTCCCTTGGCAATGTCCCTATCTGCTCTTGCTGCCCTGTCACAACGAAAATATGGTCTTCTTCGACAACAAAGTAAACCGTATCCCCTGCCCGACACTCCCTTAAAATTTCCTGGCGGGATTTGCCGTTGCCATTGGAGAGTGCCGTGTCAAGCACTCTGGAATGAACAGACCGCTCTTCGAGAGGTGACTTTTTTTCTCCCCTTTCACATGGCCGATCGGGGCAAATCTTCGAATAAAGCTCTGGGGAAATATGAAGACGGGAAAAGAAGGCTTCTACAACATTTTTCACTGGAAACTTTTTAACGAGAGGAGCGGTGTTCGAAGGATCCTTAAATTCGATATGAAGGTACGAAACTCCCTTTTCAGAAACTTCCGCTTGCACAATCTCCCCTTCTCCGTAGATGTTATGGACAATGGTCGCTCCCTCAATAAGTGTAATGTTTTCGAAGTTTGTCTCTTCCATATACTTCCGCACAAGGTCCAGAGAAAGCTCTTTCAGTGTTTCTCTCGTTCCGGTCGTCATGAGACTCACCATCCTCTGGTATAACGTTATGTGCGCACATTATAAACTACTTTTCTTATTTGAAAAGGGGGCAACAAAGAGAATGTGAAGAAATATTATTTGGTGTTAAAAAGGAGGCCAAAAATCAATAAAAACAGCCGTTAATGAAAAGTAAGCCGCGACCCAATAGACACTTTTTCATGAGGAATATGGCCCGCTGGACACTCAACAACCATGCGGGCGCCGCGGCACACAGCCATTCTCCAGGGGGCGAGGTCCCAGCGAATATCTAGAACCCGTCCCATCTCGTCAAGAAAGAACACATCTAGGGAAAACCGCATAAAAAAGGTGTGGATGGAATTACAGGGAACCAAAATTAAGCCATAGCCCTTTTTGGGGGGGCAGAACATAAGCCCCCGAAAACGGCTCCAAAAAGAATCCGCATAAAAAAGAGGAAAGAAAAGAAGATTCCCCTCCTGATTTAAAAGGCTAAATAATGAATTATTAATTATCAGATCTGTCATTTAATACAACTCTTTACCTATAGCGTTTTCATTATCATTATAATCATAGGCCCTAAAATAACCACAAAAAGAGACGGAAAAATAAAAAGGATCATGGGGAACAATATTTTAATGGGAGCCTTGCGGGCATGCTCCTCTGCCTTGAGCCTTCGCAGCCGTTTAAGGGTTCCTGCCTGGCTTCGAAGCACTTCACTTACGGCCACTCCCAGCTCTTCTGCCTGAATGAGACTTGCTATGAAGTGGCGCACCTCCTCAATTGGCAGCCGTTCCATAATGCCGCGAAAGGCAGCCTGACGGCTCTCTCCCAAACTTATTTCGTGAAGGGCCCTGGCGAAGTTTTCCCCCATGGGACCACGAAGACGGTCTGCCACACGAGACATGGCCGCGTCAAGGCCAAGACCGGCCTCAACGCTCACCACCATAAGATCCATAACGTCGGGAAGCTGGTTTCGCGCCTCAACCTGGCGCTGTTTTCCCTTGTTGGTAATCCAGAGTCCCGGAATCATATATCCTAGAGCCCCTAAAATAAGAGCTCCAGAGATGCGAAAGGGATCAGGAATAAGAAAAAAAGAAGCCATTGCCAAAATAAGGGCAAGAGAAACCTTCAGCCCGGCCAAAACTTCTCCCCGCAACCCTCTGGGGCGGCCGGCCATAAGGCAGTATCGATCCATACGGGCAATAGCCTCCTTGGGAAAGAAAAAACGGCCAATGCGGCTGATCCTTGCCCGCAAGGGATCAACCACCCGCTCTTTAAAGGAGGCTGTTTCATCGTCCCACTCTTCTGCAAAGCGAAGGGCCCTGTCAAAGGAATCTTCCTTTTCGGGAGAAATGACATTCAATATAAGAAAAACTCCCAGCACTATAACCATCGCTATAAAAGTAATAACCAGAAGATCCATTCCACCACCTCCTTAGTATCGAGGTTTCACTATGCGCATAATTATAACAATACCTATAAGTGCTAGACAAACTGCCGCAATAAGCAATATTTGCCCTGTTGGAGTGGTAAACAAGGGGGTCAAATATCCAGGACTTAGTAAATTAAGGACAATTCCCATAATAAGAGGCATCGCTGAGATAATAACTCCCTCAAAACGTCCCTGAGACGTCAAAGCCTTCATTTGAGCTGCCACATCCTGGCGATCCCGCATAACCCTGGCAATGTTTTCCAAAATTTTGGCCAGGTTTCCCCCAATTTCTCTTTGAATCAATATGGAGGTCACGGCCAGCTCGAGGTCTAGGCTTCCTACCCGTTCTACCCACCTATTGAGTACATCTTCGAGGTCAAGCCCCAGAGAAATTTCTGCCACTACCTGCTGCAGTGTATCTCCCAGCGGCGCTTCTATCTGAGCCCCGGCATTCTGCAGGGATTGCAAAAAACTAAAACCTGCCCTCAAGCCCGAAGAAACCATATCGAGCATGGGGGGGATCTGGCGCTCAAAGCGTTGCAGACGGCGCTGTTTTCGCACCCTGGCTATAATTACGGGAACAATTATTGCAACCACTATGCCTACAGCCAGGCCGAAGGCGCCGCGAAGAAGAAAAAGCAAAAAAGGCACGACTATAATAAGGCCAAGCCAAATCAGCAAAGCTTCATGAAACTTTAAAGGGAGGTCGGCTTTGCTCAGCTCTGCCTCAAACTTTTTTTGAAAGTTATCAGGGGCAAAGGGCCTGCCCCCTGTTTTTTTCTCACTCGTCTGCTTCCCCGCTCGGTCTGAAAAAAACCAGGCTTCAGTTCGTGTCATCTGGTCTTTTTCTTCTCCCACCATGACAAAGAAAAGAATCCAGACCATTAAAAATAGAAGCAGCCCTATAATGAGAGCAAACAACATCCCTCCCATGGTCAGATCCCCCTTCTAGACCTCAATATGTCGCTGGGCAAAGCCACTCCAGCCATATCAAACTTATAGCTGCGATGAGGCTGAATACCCGTGGGATCGAGGTTACCCCGTATTCTTCCCGCGTCATCGAACCCCTGGTGATTGAACAAAAACAGATCCTGCATCTGGATGGTGTCTCCTTCCATACCTGTAATTTCAGATATGGAAGTAACGCGGCGGGTTCCGTCCTTTAATCGCTCCTGATGAACAATGAGGTCGATACCGGAGGATATTTGTTCTCGTATGGCGCGGACGGGAAGCTCCATCCCAGCCATGAGAACCATGCTCTCAAGACGGGAGAGTACGTCCCGGGGGGAATTGGCGTGGAGCGTGGTCAGAGAACCGTCGTGGCCCGTGTTCATGGCCTGAAGCATATCAAAGGCCTCTTCACCGCGGCACTCACCCACTATAATACGATCGGGCCTCATGCGCAGGGAGTTGCGAACAAGCATGCGAATGGTTATGGCCCCCGTACCCTCTATATTAACGGGACGGGATTCCATACGCACTACGTGATCCTGCTGCATGCTCAGCTCTGCCGCGTCTTCAATGGTAACAATACGCTCTCTGTTTGGTATAAAGCTTGAAAGCACATTAAGGGTGGTGGTTTTACCTGAACCTGTTCCCCCTGTGACAATAATGTTATATCGAGCCTCTGTGGCAACCCGCAAAAAGCTCACAGACTCATCAGAAAGAGTGCCTAGGGCAATGAGGTCCTGGGCTGTAAATGGCTCCCGTCTGAACTTTCGCACCGTCAACGTGGGGCCATCAATAGAAACAGGAGGAATCACCGCATTGACACGGGAGCCGTCGGGCAGACGGGCATCCACCATGGGGGAGGCCTCATCGATGCGCCGCCCCAGAGGTGCCACTATTTTGTCGATAATACGCCGTATGTGATTATCATTATTAAAGAATACATCGGTAGGCTCGATTTTGCCCCACCGCTCTACAAAAATCTGCTCGCAGCCATTTACCATAATTTCTGTCACTGTGTCGTCATCGAGCAAGGGCTGAATGGGGCCGTATCCGAAGACCTCGTTCAAAAGATCATCGTGAAGGCGACTGATCTCTAAGGCATTGAGGCCCTTTACCTCTTCGAGCAAAGCTTGTATTTCAAGGGTAATCTGCTCTTTAACGAGAGGGGATTTTCCCCAATCGGGCTTCGAGGCAACCTCTTCCATATCTATCTCATCGGCCAGACGAGAGAGAATGCGGCGATGGGTTTCGCGGTAGAGCTCTGATACGCTTCCTCGTCCCCGCCTGTCTCCCCCCGTATTTCCAGCAATCCGTCGTAAAAGGCTCATTTAAAGGCTCACCTTCTCCTTACCAACAAGCTCTGAGGCTATCTCCCGTATGACTTTAGAGTAGGGAGACCGAGGCTGGCTTAAAATAAGGGGCTCTCCCTTCAGCCAACCCTTTTCAAGCTTTTCGTCAAAGGGAAGCAGACCCTTTACACCATATTCCCTTTGTATCTTCTCTACAATAGACCGGTCTTCCCGCCCCGCCTTATTAACAATAACCCCCCGCTCTATCCACGATATTCTCAGCTGATCGAGCAAACCTGTCACTAAGTGGAGATTTTTAACGCCGGTACAGCTGCAATCTGTAACGAGCCAGATCCGCTGGCATCCTTCTGCCAATTCAATGGTTATATCTCCAAAGTTTCGGTGGAGGTCAACAACAATATAATCGAACCGGTCAGAAAGAGACTCTATAAGGCGGTCCCCCATGCCGGATTTTACCAGTTCCGCCTGTACAGGGTTCTTGGCCGTCGGCATAATCATAAGATCTTTTGGGCCAAGGGCCAAATATCTTTCGCCATCAACAGTTCCGCTCAGGCATTCGTTAGCCCAGCTGGTCCAGTTCAACTCATAGGGGGTATTGAGCAAAAAAGCCACATCCCCCATATAGAGATCGCCGTCTATCAATGCTGTTCTCTTACCCATAGAAGCAAGCTGCAAGGCAAGGGATATAGAAAAAGACGACCCTCCCGCCCCGCCGCGGCAGCTTAATACAGCAATTCGCTCTGCCTGGCGGGTTCCCCCTTTAGAAAGGGTTTCTGTATTTACCCGCCTGATAGAATCCACCAGTTCGCTGCTGGCAAAGGGCTTTAACAGATAATCTCTGGCACCCGCCTGCATGGCCTTTCGCAAAAAGGCCACGTCTTTTTGTACAGACATCATAATAACCCCTGGCGCACCGGGCATATGGGCCAGTTTTTCTGCCAAATCCGTACCGTCGCCATCGGGCAGCTGAAGATCGAGAAGCAAAACAGAAGGCCTGAGGCGAGTGACCGTTTCCATAACACCTTCAAGGCAGTCGCTCTCGCCGATGATTTCCATATCCGGCTCGATCTGGATCATGCCCCGAATCACATCTCTTGTAACAGCATCGTCATCTACAACGTAAACCCGAATCATAGGCTCACCACCTCCGGTGTTACCGTGATTACGAGTTCAGTTTCATCGTTAGTAAACTCTCGGCTCTTGAAGAGTTCGCCAATAATGGGAATATCCCCTAATAAGGGTATCTTCTTAACGAGCTTTGACTGCTTATTGTCGAGAAGACCTCCAACTACAAGGGATTCGTTGTGGCCGAGTCGCACTTTATTGGCTATTTTTCTTGTTCGTATGGCCGGAATCTTAATGCCCTGGGTTTCAATGGCATTCTCCCAATCTATTTCGCTCACTTCGGCTTCAAAGGTCAGCCAGATCTCGCCGATTCCGTCAAGTTCGGGAGTAAATTTCATAATGACGCCATAGGGTTTCCATTCAATCTCTATTTCGTTGTTATCCACACCTACCGGCACGGGAATTTCCCCGCCTACATTAAGGGAAGCCTCTTCGCCGCTCAATGTAGTAAGATAGGGCCTGCTTAAGATCTTCGCCTCCTTGTTCTCTACAAGGGCATTGATCCAGGCATTGATCTTGGCAGAATAGTGAGCGCCTTTAGTGTAATCGAGCATATGGCCTGTGTCGGGCGTTAAATCAAAAATCCCCCAGAAAGTACCCTCCTGACCTTCAAGACGTTTCATGCCAAGGGCATCGCCATCCTGCTTCTTCACTTCCATCACCACGGCCCTCAGCTTTATCTGGGGAGCGCTATCCACTTCGAGAAGATTTATAACCTTTTCGCCAAAAGCACCGGCAATGGCCACTGCGCGAAGCCTGTCCCGAGGGGTTTTTACCTTTCCCTCGAGGACTACGGCGCCTCCCCGAACTGTAACATCTATGTTTTCGGCTTGAAGCAGCTCCTTAAGTTCCCAGGAAGGGGCCTCTATGGAAGGGTGGACAAGAATTTTCTCCATATGCATGCCCGCGGCATCCCAGACAATAAGGGCCGCACCCCCTTCTACCTTGCCTGTGAGCAGTACCTGGTTGTTATCAAGGGGAATGGCATCAAGCACGTCTGGATTTCCCACCGACATTCGCTTGACATTCTGGTATTTCAGCACCGCGCTGTCGCCCACATCAAGATGATAGGTAGCCGCCAATACAGGAAGGGCGCCCACCACAACTGTTAAAAACACAACGGCAAAAAACACCCATAGTTTTCTTTTAAGGCAAGCCATCAGCGAGACCTCCCATCAGGAGATACAGTTACTGTGGATACATTTCCAGGTTGTATCATTTCTATTTTCCAACCTTGAGGAACAGCCCTGACGCTTCTTTTCGCAGCCGGTTTTGGAGGGGCAGATTGGGCTGCTGCCTTCTGAGGCTCAGGAGAAACTTCAGGCCCCTTATAGACCACTGCGGGAGTCAAAGTCTCTTCATTGGCAGGACGCAGGGCCAGCCATACGCTTCCCAGGCTCTGGGCCCATGCGGCTACTGCTGCCTCTTCAGGAGAAACTTCTACCACAGCTGACCTGGCGAGCATTTCTTTTTCTTTGGTTCCCTCTTTTTCCTCTTTTCGGGTGAGAACGCCGCCAAGGGCAAGAACTTTCACCCGTGAGAGAAGAAGGCGGGAAGTGGGGCTCACCGCATCTTTTTCACGATAGACATGGAATACATCAACGTAATCTCCCGGACGAAGGAGCCCTCCCGTCGCTATCACTTCATCAATGGGCAAGGCAATGGCCACGCGCCCATCAGGAAGCTGGAAGGCCACTCCCAATTTTTCAGGATCCAAAGAAAGCTTGCCTTTAAGAACAGGGTCTCCTTCAGAGAGGGCCAGCATAGATGCCTTTCCAACCACTTCATCAAGAGACAGAACCTCACCTGTCGGAATGCTGCTTCGAGGCATGCGAACAACTTTCACGTCTTCAGCAGTGATAATAGAAAAAGCATCCTTGGGACGTGCGGCCACTACCACAGAAACAAGCTCTCTTTCAGCCCGGGCTATCTTTAATTTATAGCTGCGTATCTGCTGATATACCAAAAGCCCTGCCATAATTCCCAACAACAGAGAAACGATTAAAAAAATGCCGCGTTTTTTCACGTCCTCACCTCACTCTCATTGTATTAAACTGACAGAATAGCCGCCAAACTCGGTGCTTCCTCCTCCAGAGCTGCCCGGTATAACCCTTTCAACGAAACGCCCCACAACTCTAGAATTTTTTCCCGAGCCTTCTACTCCCTCAAGAAAGAAGCTGGCAAACCCAACCACCTCAACGGTATCCCGCCCGTGAGCTTCCCAATTATCAACAATGGGAACAAGGATTAGACGAGGGCTCGCATAAAGGTCGTCCAGGTGGGAGGCATACCAGTCCCACGAAATGTGACCCGACTGGTCAAGGATATACTCTATGCCTTCTTTAATGATCTCGAGGGCAACAACATAATCGATGCCATCTTCTGTAGGGCCCGACATGTTACCCGGTTCTGTCGTAATCGTGTCTCCAATGGATATAACGCCATCATATCCATATTTAATTTTTTCACGGTAATTGTTCGCCCCCTTCCCCCCAAGGGCCAATGCGTGAAAATTGCCGCTGGAGGTTCCATCGTGGGGGCCTATCTTTAAAAGATATTGGTCTCCAAACACAAAATCCTGGCTCTGGATACCAAAGGGTCGAAGCCCTTTTGCTGACCCCGCGCCAGAAAGCCGTGCCGCCGCCTCTGCCAGAACGGTACTCTCGTTAACCCCTAAGATGCGGGCAAAGGTCATGGCTATAGTTTCTTGCCCTTCAACATGGCATGTATCTGCATCGGGAAAATCCACGGAGTAGGCTCCATCGCTTTTATTATCGCTGGCAACAGAGCCGGCAACTTGTGCGGCGCTGGCTTCCCGAAGGGCCTGGCTTGCTGATTTGTTTCCAAGCTCCCAGGCCCCCGCAAGGCTTCCCGCATCCACAGCTGTCTGAAGGCGCCAGCGAGCCACAACAAGACGGCCATAGTCAAGAGAGAGGGCACCCGCCCCAAGCAAAACCACCATGGAGGCCGCCACCCACACCAGAACGGCTCCCCTGCTTCGCTTTAATTCTTTTCTATTCTCTCTTCTCATAGCTATCACTCCACCCTGAAAGACGCCGAAGCGTGGGCCTGCCAGTTGGGTACCAGCCCTTCAACAAAGGCCCCCAAGGGCGTCAAAAAAGCGACAGGAGCCTGCACCGTTACCACAGACTCTTTATAAGACCCTTTATCGGTCTCTGTAACATTCACAGAAACCTCTGCACTGGTCCACCGTACGGCCAGAATCTCTTCTACCCTGGATGTTACATCTGCTGCTGACCCGCCCACAGAGGCCATGCGTGCTCCTTCCCGGACACTGTGGTTAAGCGTGAGATACTGCTGCATTATCAACCCAAAATCTATTATCCCCATTACAAGAACAAGCAAAAGAGGCAACACCAGAGCAAATTCAATGAGAGCCTGCCCTCGGTTTCTTTTTTTCAAAACCTCTAACATCCTCATCCCATCACCCCCGCTCACAGCAGGAGATATATTGCGTACCCAATTGCTATTGCCAGGGCATAGGGCACTTTTTCACTACGTTTTGACTGCCCTGTCTTCAAAATGCTTTTAAAAAAACTGCCCGGCCCTCCGGCGAGAGCCACCCAAAAACCTTGGTAATCCACGCGTTTTAAGGCTAGGGCAATTACCACTATCCCGCCTGCTATTGAAGAGTACAAAATTACATAGAGCGCTCCCGGCCATGCAGCCATCGCTCCAGCCGCGGCCAGAAGCTTTACGTCGCCTGCGCCCATGCCTCCCAGCAGATAGGGAATTAAAAACCACCCCAACCCCAAAGCAGCCCCTAAAAGGGACATCGCTACAGAACCATAGGAAGCATGGAAGAGAATCGCTACCAACAGAAATCCATAAGTGAGCCAGTTCGGTACCTTCTTATATTTCAGATCGTAAAAGCCTGCCCAGCAAAGAACTGCCAGCGCCACCCACTCCATACAACTCCTCCTGTTTTAGTAAGAAAGGGCAGGTTTTCCTGCCCTTTCTTAAAAATTCACGATTACACGCTGTATAAAATATGCTTAAAAACTATAAACTATATTAGATTTAAGGAGAAGGAAGCTCCGTCTCAACAGCAGTAAACAGGGCTAAAATTTTTGTTCCAATACCACTTAGAATTACAAAAGCGCCAATTGCGATGGCCCCAATAATCAGCGCATACTCCACCAATCCCTGGCCTTCCTCATCTGTTACAAGATTACGAAGTCTTTTCAACATTTATATTACCTCCCTTATTTATTACTACGATATTTTCCCTACTGTACTGGGATTATAATACACGCTTCATTTTAGATTTAACAGTAACTTAAGAATCATAGAGAAAAAGTGAAACTCATTAAAAAAGGGGGATTTTCCATACACTACATTGGGAAATTTTCCCGATTTTAACATAATTAAGCCTCTATTGAAATAAAACATGCCTGTCTGCTTCAATTCAATTGCTTACTGCCTCTTCATCTTCTGTTGGGGGGTGTTCTGTCAATCCCCACTTCCAGGCCAGCGCGATGGCCTGGCTCTTTTCCTGCACATCCAGTTTCTTCAATATCTGGCACATATGGTTCTGCACTGTCTTGTTTGAAAGAATCATACGCCGCCCTACCTCTCGTGAAGAAAGGCCATGGGATACCCAATAGAGAACTTCTTTTTCCTTAATTGTAAGTGTTTCAATCTTTGATTTAAATTCAGCATGGGGAGAAAAGGATTTAAGGAGCTTTGAGGCTATCAGAGGATCAACGTACCGCGCTCCACTGGCTACCGTACGCAAGGCGTAAAGAAGCTCTGCCAAACCTGAAGATTTTAATACATACCCTTCTATACCAGCTCTCGATACACGGGTTATCTGATCTTCAGCATCAAGGGCCGTTATAACAACAAAGGCACTTTTACATCCTTCTTTTCGAAGAGTGTTTACCACCTCGATGCCATCGGCCCTGGGCATGCGTATATCAAGCATTACCACGTGGGGAGTGGTTTTTTTCACCACATCTATGGCCTCAAGACCATCCCGCGCCTCACCAACAACCTCTATGTCGTCTTCCATGTCAAGAATTTTTCGGATGCTCTCCCGAAAAAGACTGTGGTCATCGGCTAAGACAACTGTAATTTTTTTCATTACCTATCATCCTCCGAAATGGGAACACTCATTAAAATGACAGTGCCGTTGCCAGGAGAGCTGTCGATAGTAAGCTTTCCTCCAAAAAGACGGGTTCGTTCTTCCATATTTGTCAGGCCGTAAGAACCTCGTTCCTGGGCAATAGTTTTCGCCTTAGCCACATCAAAGCCCTTGCCGTTATCAGCGATACGGGCGCTAAACCCATCAGACTTGGCACTGAGGCTTATATCTACTTTTTTAGCGCCGCCTCTTTGTATGGCGTTATCCAGGGCCTGATGAATAATCCTGAAAAGATTGCTTCGCAATGTCATGGAGAGACCTGTAATGTTGCCATCTGTTTGAAAAGATATATCCACACCATATCGGTCACAAGCCTGCTTTGCATATCGCTCAAGAGCTACATCCAACCCTTCTTCAAGGCCCTGTGGGTGTATCTGAAAAAGAAGGGTTCTGATGTCGGAAACTGCCTCTTGCATTTGTGTTTTAACCTTACAAAGCTCTATCTGGGCCTCTTTTATTTTTTTAGCCTCTAAATATCGCTCTGCAAGCTCGCAGAGCATTATGGCCCCAGAAAGCTTTTGGGCAGACCCATCATGAAGATTGCGGGCTAAAAAGCGGCTGTCAAGCTCTGCCAGGCTAAAAGCGGCAGAGAGGAGTTTTATGTTTTTTTCACTGTCGCTGTCTGACACGACTTTAATTCCCTGTTCCTGTAAAAACTCAAGGATAAGACGAAACTTGTTTGCCATTTCTTCGCTTCTGCTAAGGAACTCTTTTACACCATATTCTTCTTTTAGAAGAAAGCTTCGTTGAAGTTTCAGGTTCTGCTTGCGCTCTTGGTGAGTTGAAAGTTTTTTTCGCAACGTGTCTGCTTTTTCGTAAGCCGCGAGTTCTGCTGCAGAGTCCTCTTCTTTCATGGCTTCAACAAGCTCTTGCTGGGCAGCTTTGAAGGCTGAATCAATTTTTGTTGAAGATAGTTGAAGGTAGTCAATGTCTTTTTGATTGGAGTCAAGTTTTTCACGCACTTCTTTAAGTTTCAGCAACTCCTGTTGACGAATCACTGAAACACTCGACAGGTTTAACGCCACATATTTACAGACCTTATCGTAGATGCTCTTTAATTTTGCATGGAATGAATCTTCACTCATAAAGGCTCCTCCACCCATGTAACGGGAAATTTTATCTTATTTTAATAAAAATGCATTCTATATGCAAGAGAAATCATACATTTTCTAGTTCTTTTTACCCAGCAAACAAGGGGGTTTAATCCTTAATAATCGGGATAATTAATCATATAGAATTTATTATATCAAGAATTTTTAGCTATGACAAAGGCTCCCATCATAGAGGATGATGGGAGCCTTGCGCAAGAAATCACCTATTGATTAAATAGAAAGGTTTAATTTTATTTTTTAATTTAAACGTTGTACCACTATAGCGGCAGCCTGCCCTCCTCCAATACACGCGCTTGCGATTCCGAACTCTTTGTCGGTATTTTTAAGGGCATAGAGAAGGGTTGTCAGAATTCGGGCCCCCGATGCTCCTATAGGATGGCCGAGCGCGATAGCTCCGCCGTGTATGTTCAGTTTTTGCATGTCGAAGGGCATGACCCGATGACAGGCGATGATCTGGGCCGCAAAGGCTTCATTAATTTCGATAAGGTCCATATCGTTCATGGTCATTTTTGCCATTTCCAGAGCCAAAGGCATGGCAAGGGTGGGAGCGATGCCGAAACGGTCCGCGTCGAGGGCAGCGCTGGCATACCCTAAGATTCGTGCCATAGGCGCGTGACCTTCGTTTTTTACCCACTCTTCGTTTGCCACAACTACTGCGCTTCCCGCATCGCATAAAGCGGAACTGCTTCCGGCCGTGATCGTTCCCCCTTGTTTAAAGATGGCAGGGAGGCGCCCAAGGGCTTCTATGGTGGTATCTCTTCTGGGTATTTCTTCGCTATCGATGGCAATTTCACCTTTTTTTCGATCTCGAATGATAAGGGGAACGGTTTCTTCGGCATAGAGTTTTTTTTCCATTGCTTCCACGGCTTTCATATGACTTAACAGAGCATATTCATCTTGTTCCTGCCTTGTAATGGTATATTCATCAACAAGGCGCTCTGTCAGCGTTCCCATTAAATCTCCCGCCACAGGGCAAATAAATCCGTCTTGATGGAGTACATCCAACACCTTTTTTTCTCCCATTCGATGACCCCATCGGGCTTCGGGGAGGAGGTAAGGCGTATTGGAGGCACTTTCCATGCCTCCAGCCACACCGGCCTTAATGTCGCCAAGCCTTGCCCGGTCGGACATAAGCATGATGGTTCGCAAACTTGATCCGCAACGTTTATTCACTGTGAAGGCCGGTATGTTTTGAGGCAAGTTTGCCTTAACCATGGCAATACGGGCGGGGTTTGCTCCCACTCCGGCTTGCCAGCCATTCCCCATAATCACCTCTCCAATGTCATCTGTAGCTATACCAGAACGCTTAACAGCTTCTGCAATGGCTTTTCCGCCCAGATCCGTTGCTTCAAAAGGCTTAAGGGAGCCGCCATATTTTCCGCCTGGAGTGCGGCAAGCGCTCAGAATAACAGCTTTTATCATTTGGATGCCTCCTCGCACACTTCTTCTTCAGTTCCTTTCATCAAGCAAAGATCGCTGCTTACCTCTAACTCCATTCCCGTGTTGGCCAGCAATTCCTCGAGGTTTACACCAGGGGCTATTTCTGTTAAAACCATCCGTCCACTTTGTTTTCGAACAACACAGTATTCTGTAACTATGGTAGAAACAACCCCGGCGCCTGTAAGGGGAAGAGAACATTTCTTGACGAGCTTGGGCCGGCCTTTTTTATCAGTGTGGGTTGTAGCAACGTAGACAGCTCTGGCACCAGTGACAAGGTCCATGGCGCCTCCCATTCCGGGAACCAGCTTGCCAGGAATCCACCAGTTTGCCAGATTCCCCTCCTGATCCACCTCCAGAGCGCCGAGCACCGTAGCATCCAGATGGCCTCCGCGAATGAGGCCAAAGCTGACTTCACTCGCCACAATAGAAGAACCGTCGATAAGGCTGAGGCCCCGTCCGCCTGCGCCAATGAAGCGCAGATCAGGCTCTTCTGGAGAGGGGCCTGCTCCAACAACACCGTTTTCAGTCTGCATGATGACCCGAACATTGTCAGGAATATAATCTGAAACGAGTGTTGGAATACCTATGCCCAGATTGACAACCGCGCCGTTATCGAAATCAAGGGCTATCCGCTTGGCAATTCGTTCCCGTACAATCTTTTCATCAAGTTCTGGAAGCATAGTATCCATCTCCTTTCAGCACAAGGATATCTATGAGGATTCCAGGAGTAACTACGTCATTGGGATCTATTTCTCCCTCACGCACAATGGAATCAACTTCTGCTATAACAATGTCCGCGGCCGTAGCCATAGCCGGGTTGAAGTTCCTGTTCGTTCCAAAATAGGTCAAATTCCCCCATCTGTCTGCCTTGTAAGCACGAATAAAAGCTATGTCGGCACGCAGCGGAAGCTCAAGAATATATTTTTTCCCCTCCACTTCTATTGTTTGCTTGCCTTCTTCATAACATGTGCCGACACCCGTCGGCGTCAGAATGCCTCCCAGGCCAAACCCACCAGCACGAATGCGCTCTACAAAACTTCCCTGAGGGACAAGCTCAAGTTCCATTTTGTTTTCGTTGAAGAGGCGCTGGGTTTCCCTGTTGAGCCCAATGTGAGAAGCGGTTACTTTACGCACCTGGCCATTAACTACAAGTTTGCCGTGTCCCACTCCTTGGGGAAATTTATCGTTGGCATATAAGGTATCGTTGGCTATGAGATGCAAGTCCCGCACATCAGCAGCAACCAGGGCATCAACCAGCGTGTAAGGCACACCACCATAGTTGAATCCGCCGACCATCAAAGAGGCGCCTGGCTTGACAAAACGAACTGCTTCTTCTGCCGACATAACAGGTTTAATGGTTTTTTTGGGCATTTGCCGAACCTCCCTTTCATTATTGTTCCGGATTTTCTTCGAGCACGGGAGAGACAACTTGTGCTGCTCTTCGTTTCTGTATAACAAACATAAGCGCTATAATTCCCACGGCTAAACAATTCGATATAAGAGAAGGATGGATCAGCAGCAATGGAACCGAAAGAAGAGCCGCCCGCCCCCAGAGGGCAAGATGGGTAACAAAAAACCCCTGAACGCCTGCCGCCAATCCAATGATTCCCAAAAAGGCCGTAGCGCAGCCCAAAACAATTCTGATTAAACTGCCCTGGAAGAGAAGATAGCTGTTATACACAAACATATAGGGAACTATAAAACCTGCGACAGCAACAACAAGGGCCGTAAATCCAGTTTTAATGGCATTGGAACGGGCAATACCCGCCGCGGCATAAGTGGCAAGGGCGACAGGGGGTGTCACGTCTGCCAGAACTCCAAAGTATAGGCAGAATAGGTGGGCAGACATCATGGGAACGCCCATTTGGGCCAATGCCGGCGCTGCCAGAGTCGATGTAATAATGTACTGGGCAGTGGTAGGCACACCCATGCCAAGGATAATTGAGCCGATCATGGTTAAGATAAGGGCCAGAGGAAGTATTCCATGGGAGAGACTCATAACAAATGATGAAAATGCGAGACCAACACCGGTAATCCCGATAACGCCAATGACTATTCCTGAACAGGCACAGGCTGCCGCAACATCAACAGCTCCGATGGCCCCGTCAATAAGGGAGTTGAGAACTCGTTTGGGGGTCATACGGTATTTTTTATCTCCTAACCATGATGCGCCGACAAGACAAACGATAGACCAGAAAACTGCTTTTACCGCGGAATACCCAGTGGCAAGAAAAAGGACAAGGGTAATGATAGGAATTAGCAGATGCCAGCCTTCCCGCAATACAGGCCCTATTTTGGGAACTTCTTCATCGGTCATGGCCCTGATTCCTCTTTTGCCGGCTCTGAAGTGAACCATAGCCCATATGGAAAAAAAGTATAGTGCCGCAGGAATAGCCGCGGCTACAACAATATCCCAATAGGAAATGCCTAAGAACTGGGCCATAATAAAGGCCGCCGCTCCCATAACGGGAGGCATAACTTGTCCTCCAGTAGAGGCTGCCGCAACTATGGCGCCTGCAAACTCAGACCGATATCCGGCCGTCTTCATAAGAGGAATGGTAAAAGCACCAGTCGTAACGGTGTTAGCTACAGAACTGCCGGAAACGGTTCCCATAAGAGCACTGGCAACAACTGCCGCCTTGGCAGGGCCGCCACGGCTTTTTCCTGTCAGGGCGATGGAGAGGTCAATGAAAAATTGCCCTGCCCCGGAAACGCTAAGAACCGCTCCAAACAAAACAAAAAGGAATATAAAGGAGGCAGATACCCCCAGGGGAACACCAAATATCCCGTCAGTGCGCAGATACTGAAAAGGAGCTATTTCATCAAGGGCAAAGCCGCCATGGGACAGGATGCCTGGAAAATAGGGACCAAGAAAGGCATATACCAATGCGATCGTAGCCATAATAGGCAAGGGCAGCCCCATAGCTCTTCTTGTTCCTTCAAGAACAAGCAAGACCATAATAGTGCCCCAATATATATCTGAGGTTATTGGTGCTCCCTCCCTCATGGTAATGACTTCCCAGTTAAGAATAATATTGAGACATCCTGCTATAAGCAGCCCGGCGAAAACCCAGTCCCACCAATCAATGCGATTCTTAGGCCTGTTTTTACTCACTGGATATAGAAGGAACATAAGCCCTCCCATAAAGAGCCAGTGGATGCTTCGCTGGTACATTGCTGAACGCAACCCAAAAACAGCCGTATAGAGGTGAAAAACAGATGCCGACAAGGCCAGAGCAGCTACAATCCAATACTGCCAGCCATGGAGTTCTCTTTTCTTCGCATCCACATCTACTGGCTGAACATCCTGCGACGTTGATGTTGAAGAATTCGTCATTGAGTTTCCCTCCCCAATTTCGTCTCATTGATGCGGGAGAGGTTAACCTCTCCCGCTCAAAAGAGACTTATTTCACCTCTATGCCTTTTTCCTTGAAGAATTTCACCGATCCTGTTGTAAAGGGTATTATTCCCACACTGGCCTCTTCGGGTACAAAGTGAGCAGCCTGCTGTGTAATATCCATAAATGCCTTATTATTCTCTATAATTGTTTTTACAAGGTTGTACCCAAGCTCTTCTGGCATATCCTCGTGAACCACAAGGAAGTTGCCATCAGCAACTGTGAGAATATCTTCTTTAATATCAGGATAGGTGCCTTTAGTTATGATATAGGGGAAGAGGAAAGGATTCTTTTCCACAACTTTATCTACCACTTCCTTAGGAAGGGGAATCATTACAATATCACGAACTGCTGCTACTTCAAGAACGGCCGAACCGGGAGCCGCAAAGTTCCAGAAGACTGCGTCAACGTTTCCGTCCTTCAGCGCCATAACTCCTTCCGGCTGGGTCAGCTGCTGTTTATGAATGTCTTTATCTGGGTCTATGCCTGCCGCGTTCAAAATAATATGGCTCAATATCTGATCACCGCCGCCTGGAGCTCCCAGAGAAACTTTTTTCCCCTTTATGTCTTCAAAGGACTTAATACCGGTTTTAGTCGTGGTCACAAGATGCTGGGGGGCAGGATACATATGCATAAGAATGCGAAGAGGAAGTTTGCCATCCTGCTCAAAAGCTTCTACGCCCGTATAGGCCTGATACAAAGTGGAGCCCATAGACATGCCTATTTGGGCCTTTCCTGAAGCTACAAGGCGGCAGTTCTCTTTAGAAGCTGCCGTTGAACGAGAGGTCGCCTTGACACCAATATCGGCCTTTGACAAAATTTCTGCCATGGCCCCGCCCAGAGGGTAGTATGTTCCTCCCACTCCGCCTGACCCAATAGTGACAAAGGTGACAGCCGCAGCTGCCGAGCCAAATGCCACGAGAGCCAGAACCGCTACCAAGACCAACCATTTTTTCTTCATATAAGGACCCTCCTTTTACTTGGTTCACTCCACTCTTATTTCCCAGACAGCAATTTATCGCTTGCTGACCTCAGCCCTCTTTCTAGACGCATAAAGATTTCGTCGATCTCACTCTCTGTAACAGTAAGAGGAGGAGCCACCAGGAACTGGTCTCCCTCTATTCCATCGATTTGTCCCCGGCCGGGGTAAATCACAAGCCCTTCCTTGAAACATTCGCCTGTAACTACGCCAGCCGCATTTACAGAAGTGGAAAAAGCTTCTTTGGTACTCTGGTTCGCCACGATTTCAATTCCTCTCATAAGACCCATTCCGCGAACTTCACCAACGATGGGTATTTGATACAGTGTCTCTAGTTTTTTGTAGAACCGCTCTCCCTGTAAAGCTGCATTTTCAACAAGTTTTTCCCGTTTGATCAAACGGAGGGTTGCAGTTACAGCTGCGGCAGTTACCGGGTTCGCGTTGTAGGTATGACCATGCTGAAAAGCTCCGCTGCCTTTTTTTAGAGATTCAACAATTTCATCTTTTGCTATAAGGGCGCCTACCGGGGAGTACCCTCCAGATAAGGCCTTTGCGGAACAAATCATGTCTGGCGTCACATTCCAATGGTTCAGGCAGAAATTTTTACCAGTGCGGCCTATACCCGTCATAATTTCATCGGCAATAAGCAGCACATCGTATCTGGAACAAATATCCCTAACGATGGGCCAATATTCTTTTGGCGGGTGCAAGGCGCCAACGGTGGAGCCAACAATGGGTTCAGCCACAAAAGCTGCCACATATTGTTGCCCTATTCTTCTTATTTCATGTTCCAGGGCATGGGCACACCTAAGATCACAGGAAGGGTAAGAAAGACCATAGGGGCATCGGTAGCAATAATGGGATGCTATTTTGGGATGATCCTGATAGAGCGGAAAGAACGTTCTTCGCCGAGCCATGCTGCCTGCTAATCCCATAGTTCCAATAGTACTCCCATGATAGGAGTTCCAACGGGCTATCATGACATACTTAGAAGAGCCCTCTCCATCCCGCTCCACAAAATATTGTCTGGCCAGCTTCAAAGCAGATTCAATGGCTTCGCTTCCGCCGCTGACGAGCCAGACATAGTTGAGCCCGTCAGGGGTAATAGACGCTACTTCTTTTGACGCTTCCATGGTCGCATCGTTATACCATCGGGAAGGGTGGGCAAACTCAAGAGTTGTAAGCTGTTTGTATATAGCGTCAGCTATCTCTTTATTGCCATGCCCCACGCTCGAAAGCAACGCCCCGCAGCAGCCATCGATATAGGCTTTACCTTCTTCATCGAAGAGGTACATCCCTTCACCTCGAACTGCCTTTCTGAGGGCCGTTTTGTAGCTACGAGGAATCATAGACCCATATTCCGGCACACAAACCATCCCCTCTCTGTTTTTTAAATTACTCTCGCAGGATCTCTGTTGTAGTCCGGCCGGAACCCACAGAGAAAAAGCCTTATGGTTACAATTGACATTCGATGAGGCAGAAGGAAGGGAGCATAATGGATAACGGATAATGGATAAAAAAGAAGTGCGAACTACTTTCATGTTATTGTTATGAAGTTTTGCCTTCGTCAATAATAGAGTCTTCTTTATAGTTTGTCAATTTGCAATAGATTAAAAATACAAAAAGGACCGCCTATTGGGGCGGTCCTTTAATTATTCCATCTAATTGTGGAGCTATTTATTGTTTTTACTCTCAGCAAGAATTCCTTTCGCCGTAAAGATATACCGTTCATCCATAAAAGCAACTTCTTTTAGCCGGTAATTTCCCAAAACCTCTGAATAAAAGGGAACCGCTGCTTCTATTAAAGTCTTAGCCGCCCTCCCTATATCTTTCTTTTCCAGTTCGTATATGAGGGTCATATCAATAAGGGGGTGTTTTATATTCACCGTTATTCCCTTTTCCGGTTTCCTCGCTATGGTATGGCCTGTTTCGGGAAACTTAATAGCGACTCTTTTCTTTTTAGTGCTGATAACAAGGGCGGGGTCGTCGATGGACTCGAAGTGGTGGGATCGGTCTATGTTCTCATTGAAAAGTCTCACATCAAAAGAAGCATCCTCTACCAGCCATTTGTTCGGTATAGTGAGAAGGTAGGTAGGGTTTACCAACTCTGTGGCTGCTGCCTCATTCACTGCTGAAAGCCGTATTTCCGATATTTCCTCCTTGAACCTGTTGAGATAGGTTACATTTCGGCATCGTCCGATGAGATATAATTTATCGCTGTTTGATACGCGGGTATCAGAGAGCATTTTTTTCATGGTCTCCTCAAATTGCAGCTGATCGCCTGTATCCAGCAAAATTTCGGCAAGCAACCGGCTGTTAAGTGATACCTCGTACCCGTTATCAATGTTGCGCTGCAAGTTTCTGCGGGCTTCATCGACCATTCCCAGTTTCGTGTAGGCTAAACCGACAAAAAGAAAATTCTGCCAGTCCGAGTTATTCGATTGACGAATAATCTCTTCAAGGTCCGCTCTTATACTTTGACTGTCTGTTTCTTTTTGTAAACGAACGCGCTCCATGAGAACGCTGGCCCATAAGATATCTCTTCTGAATATGGGACGCTGGGTCTGTAAAAACCTGTTAAGACAGTCAAGGACAAATACTTCATCTTCCTCTCTCGTTAGAGAATAGTAATACCAGAAGGGAGGAAAGTATTCAAAGGCAGGGTTATCCTGCAAAAGCCGCTCAAGTTTTCGATGCTGCATCTCTGCCGGATTCGACTTTACATTTTCAACAAATTCATTGATCTGTTTTTCAGTTAAGCGATATTGGTCATCGATATTGTACTTTTTAATAATAGACCACGAAGCTGTGAGCATGTCTTTGCGTATGGAGTTAATGACATTGAGTTTTTCATCGTCAAGGGCCTCGATTATTTCTTCGCTTTCATCCATATACTCCTCTATCCGCCTCTGATAGTTTACATACATGGACCCCATGGAAGAAACAGCGCTTACAGCGGCTGAAACCACACTCTGAGGAGATACATTCACTCCTGATAGAAAATTATAAAGGGTTCGCTCAAGCCTTTTTTGGTAGCTTTTTTCGATACGTTCCCGTTTTCGCTCAGATATAATCTCATCTTTTAGGGTATCCATAAGCTTTGCCATAAGCTTTACAATCTCTTCGTCAGTAATGGCGTTGAGGTTCAGGTTGTTGATGATGTTGTCGTACTCAAAAGATAGAACGACACGATCGTTGAAAGAAACAATTTTACTCAGCGAGTAGGTGCAATAGTTCAAGGCCTGTAAAACTTCCAGGGGGTCGTAGGATTTTTCATCTTTAAGTGTTACAGCCCCTTCCGCACAAGGCCCGATGAAAAAAGAAGCAGCACAGATAAACATGACGAGAAGAGATATGAACCGTTTCATTGTTCTGTTTTAAACCTCCGATACTTTTGATGGTACTCCATATTACAGCAAAGCTCCCCGAAAAGGCTAGTAAAATCTTCCCGGGGAGCTTTACGCTGTTATCCCTATCTCTGTTAGAGAATAGCCGCAGTTTATTCCTGCTGTGACACCTCAACTGCATCTCCATCCTTGAGAAGACGGCCTCCAGAAATAACAACTATATCTCCTTCCGCAACCCCTTCAGTTATCTGAAGAACGGAATCTGTTTCTATCCCTATTTTTACCGGCGTTTCTTTAATCTTCCCGTCTTTAACGAGGAGTACTTTTGCTTCACTTTCCTTTATCACCGCATCCACTGGAACCACCAAAGCGTTTTCTGCTTCCTGGCGAACGATAAAGACTCGAGCGAACATACCAGGCACAAGGCGGGAACCGTTTTGGCCATTGACAACATAGACTTCAACCTGAACTGTCCGTGTGTCTTCTTTTACGAAAGGGCTTATCCGCTCAATAGCCCCTTCAAAAACTTTATCGCCAAGGCCATCGCTTCTGATCCAGCCCTTCATACCCTTTTCCAGACCAATGGCCCTTGCTTCTGGAACTTTGACAACTGCCTTCAACGTTTCTACGTTGGCAATCTCCACTACAGCGAGGGATGGCCCCATCATTGCGCCGGTGGTATGAGCATAGTCGTTGAGCACCGTTCCTGTTATGGGAGACTTAATATAATACTCAGAGAGTGTTACCTCGAGATTCTTGAGTTCAGAGCGAGTCTGAAGAACAGTGGCTTCAGAAAGCTTGTACCGCGCTTCTGCCTGGAGATAGGCTGTTACTTTATTATCAAGCTGCTGTTGGGTTGAAAAACCTTCCTTTAACAGACGCTCATAACGTTCACGTTCTGTTTTCGCGTTATTCAATGCGGCTCTTGCCTCTGCTACCTGAGCTTCTGCCACAGCTATTCTTGCTTTTAGCGAGGCAATTTGAGCGTCGATATCTCTATGGTCAAGAACGGCGACAACCTGACCTTTTTCTATAGGGTCACCCTGGCGGACATGAAAAAACTCAAGGCGCCCGGTAACCTTGGGATACACAACAACTCGCTCTATGGCTTCTATAGTGCTGTTTTCTTCAAAACCTTTGCGCAATAAGGGCGTTTTTTCTACCGTGATAACAGAAACCTTAGCCGCGGCTGGAAGGGCAGAAGACCCGTCTTGAGATGCTTCCGGTTTCTTTTTTAATGGACCGAAGAGAGACAGTCCGCCCAAAGCAACTATGATGGTAACAAGTATAAGCAGTTTCTTTGTAAACTTCATAGAATGATCACTCCCATATCTAAGGAAGAACTGGCTCTTCGGTTAGTACCCCTTCTGCCTTGCGCAAACGCACAATAGCAAAAGCGTAATCCTTAACAGCCGCCGAGTACTCACGCCGCGCCTGGGTCAATGACGCCCTGGCATCCAAAACATCCAACTGGATACCCACCCCTTCTCTGTAACCAACCTCTGCAAGACGCAGTGTTTCTTCAGCAAGCTTCAGATTTAACTTGGCTTCCTCTAAAACTTGTGCAGCTGTTTTAAGGTCAAGATAGACGCTGCTCACTTCAGATCGAATACTTTCTTCTTTCTTTTCTACGTTCCTCATGGTTTGCTCTCTCAGAGCTTTCTGCTGTACGATCCGTCCATGGGTAAGGCCGCTATCCATAACAGGAATATCTACAGTGAGGCGAACCTGCCATGTGTCGCCGCTCTCATAGTAGGCCTGTTCCGGGTCATCATACCGATAAGATCCCGAAACAGACGCGGAGGGCTTTAATCCGCTCTGGGCAATTCTTATCTGCTGATCCTGAACATCTACCTGCAATTTTGCCCGCTGGTAGTCTGGGCGGTAGGCGAGGGCCTTTTTCAACGACTCTTCAGGCTGCCCAGCAACAGGCGCGTAAGAAAGATTTCCTTCAATTGTATAGGATGTATCGAGTTTAACATTTAGCAATTCAAGAAGGTTGATCTTCGCTACTTCAAGGTTGTTACGGGCCCGAATCAGGGCCGTTCTACTTTCTGCCTGTTGCTTTTCCGCCCTCGTTATTTCTAAGCCTGTCGCTAGTCCCAAAACATGTTTTTTCTTGACTTCATCCAGATATTTTTCGGCAAAAGCAAAGGCATCTTCAGCTGTTTTTACATTCTCTTTCTCAAGAAGAACTGCATAGAAGCGGTTATATACGTTAAGGGCAACCTGTTCAGCTATTTCAACATAATAGTACTCTGCCTGCTGTATTTCTATTGATGCCTGCTGCTTTCCTGCCCTAATCTTTCCGCCCTGATAGAGGGGCTGAGTCAAAGTTAAAGCAGCGCCAAAAATATTTTCTTCATCATTGCCTGCCAGGTCAGGTTTTTCACGGCGGGTATAACCTGCTCCCAGATTAAGGGATGGAAGACCTCCAGCCCTGGCTTCTGTCAGTTTGCCTTTCGCACGGACAAGTTCCTGCTGGGCAGAGAGGATGTCAAGGTTCTGCTCTTTGGCCACAGAAAGGGCTTTCTCTAATGTCAATACTGTGTCTTCGCTTGCAGCCGCCCATAAGGAGCCGCCTATAAACAGCAACACCATACTTATTATAATTATTTTCTGTATGCGTCTCATTTTTCCCCTCCACTCAAATTCGCGCCAGGTTCTTTTATCTGTACGGCAGATGTTTTTTCTTTAAAAACACTCATGGCTACCTGAGCCGCTTTTTCTTTAACGTCTCCCAGAATGACATAGACCGCAGGAATAACGAACAACGTTAAAAATGTCGATGTGAGCATTCCCCCAATAACCGCAGTAGACATTGGCTGGCGTATTTCTCCTCCTTCACTCAGTCCGAGAGCTATAGGCACAGCCGCAATGGAGGTAGAAAGAGCTGTCATAAGGATGGGACGGAGACGAAGGGGGGCCGCTTCCTGCATAGCTGTTCTGCGGTCACACCCTGAGGCTTTCCGCTGGTTGGCGAAGTCGACAAGGATGATAGCGTTATTCACAACAATGCCAACAAGAAGAATGATCCCCATCATACTCATCATGTCTAGTTCTATGCCGGCAAGAAGCAAAATGCCAAAGACCCCTGTGGTGGCAAGAGGCAATGAAAACATAACCATAAAAGGGTACATAAAGGATTCAAATTGTACCGCCATAACCATGTAGACCAGTATAATGGCAATGGCGAGAGCCATAAAGAGTTCTTTAAAATTACTCTTCATGTGCTTGGACATTCCTGTGGGAACAATTCTTATGCTACCATCGGTGGGCGCATATTTCCTAAAGGTTCCCATAACGAGAGTCATTCCTTCTCCAGATGATATTCCCGCGGTATTGGCGCTGATAGTAAGAGAACGCTGTCTATCATAACGTTTAACAAGGGTTGGACCTCGCCCCTCCTCAACCTTAATGAGCCCTGGGGCTTTAATGAGGTTTTTGTTGCCATCTTTAAAGGCGATGTTTTGAATATCCTGTATGTTCCGTCGGTACCCCTCTTCCGCTTTTAAACGGATATCGTAACGATAGCCGCCATCTTTAAATATTCCGGCCTTCACACCACCAAAATAGGCCTGTATTTCCTGGGAAAGATCCCGTATGTTCACATTCAATTCATCAGCAAGTCCCCTGTTTATCCCGACGTTTATACGGGGACTGTCAAGCCTTACGTCTGTGGATATGTCAGTAAGCCTTCCATCCTGCTCAAGATCTTTTTTAACTTTCTGTGCCACTCTGTCAAGCTGTTCTGTATCTTGCCCTACAAGAGTAAGGGTAATATCTGAACTCCACGTTCCGTAGGTAAGTTCTACGTCCTTATAGTTGGAGAATTGTTTTCTCATTTTACCCATAATTTCTGTAGATGTAGCGCGCTGGTTTCGGGGAATTAACGTAACGGCCAGTTTCCCCTTATTCACTTCCTGACCAATACCAGAGCCAATGGTTCCGTAAGTATAAGCCACCTCAGCGTGGTCTCGGACAGCGACGCCCAGTTCAGACATGAATTTTCTGCTTTCCGCAAGAGAGGCTCCCGCAGGAAGTTCAAAGTTGATAGAAAAGCTTCCCCTATCTTCGCTGGGGAAAAAGCCTGTTCCCAAGAATCCAGCAATAAAAATTCCCAGGGCAAATATCCCTGCAGCAGCCCCTAACACAATGAATCGGTGCTTTAAAGAAAAAGCCAGCCCTTTTTTATAGGCTTCTTCAAGGCGCACTAAAAATGCTTCTATTCTGAGGGCTATTTTGCCAGGATGATCTTTCCGCAGAATACGAGAGCAAAGGAAAGGTGTAAGAGTCAAGGAAAGAACAAGAGAAATCACGATGGTCATAACCACTGTAATTCCAAAAGCATAGAAGAATCGTCCGATAATGCCTCCCATAGACGCTATCGGTGCGAAAACACAAATTGTTGTAGCCGCACCAGCTAAAACAGAAAATCCAACTTCGCTGGTTCCTTCAGAAGCTGCCTGCATGGGCAATTTCCCGTTTTCAAGATGACGGTGAATATTTTCCAGAACAACTGTAGTGGCGTCTACAACCATACCCACAGCCAAAGACAGCCCCATCATGCTCAAGTTATTGATAGTAATCCCGAGTGCTCTAAGGACAATGAGGCTTCCAAGCAAACACACAGGGATGGTTACTACAGTTACAAAAGTAGCGCGTATGGTACGCAAAAAGAAAAGCATAATCAGCGAGCAGAGCCCTATGCCTATGAGGGTGTCACTTAAAACACCAGCCATGGATTTGCGAATAAATCCTGACGTATCATCCAACATTTCTATTTTTACTCCCTCTGGAACCAACTTGTTAAGGGAGTCTAGCTCTCTATACACACCATCCGCTAAAAAAACCTCATTTGCTCCTCGTTGTTTTCGAATTTCAAGCAAAATAACCGGTTCCCCATTATAAGTGGCAATTGAGCGAAGATCTTCGTAGCCGTCTTCTACTCTCGCCACGTCTCGAAGGCGGATAACAGCTCCATTCCTAGAAACAATGGGAAGTTCCTCCAATTCTTGAACAGAAGCATATTCCCCTTCAAGACGAATGCTGAGTTCTCTGCGTTCTGACTCAAGACGCCCCGCGGGAAGTTCAACGTGTTTATCTTTAATGGCATCTTTTATATCTTTAACCGTAAGATTGCGGGATTCTAAAAGAGCTGGGTCAAGCCATATTCTGACCTCACGCTCTCGAAGGCCTATGGTTTCAACGCTGCCCACCCCATCTACAGTCTGAAGGTGTTCCTTCATCACTTTATCAGCAAAATGAGACTGTATCTTGTAGGGCGCCGTTCCCATTACACCTAAAGTTATGACTGGACTATCACCAGCGTTGAACTTCTGAACTATGGGCGTTTCGGCCTCTGTCGGCAAATCTGATATGGCGAGATTCACCTTATCGCGAACGTCAGCGGCCGCAGCGTCAATGTTCCGGCCCAGCTCAAATTCGACTATAACGAGAGAGCGGCCTTCGTAGCTGTTTGATCGGATATTTTCAATGCCGGAGATGGTGTTCAGTTTTTCCTCGAGGACGTCAGTTATGTCGTTATCTATAACTGTAGGGCTCGCCCCCACCATTGTTGTTGAAACAGCAACAACTGGGAAGTCCACGTCTGGAATTCGTTCCATTCCCATATTTCTCATAGCCAGGATTCCGAAGAAAATAAGAGCAAAGGTTCCTATTAAAACTGTAACTGGCCTGCGTAAAGAGATATCTGTAACCTTCATAGTGTTCCTCCTTCAACCGGAGCGAGTAGACCGCGCAAAACAAAAGATGCAACATCCCTGGCCACTTCTTCCTTTGATATATCAATATCGCCCAGAGCTATCTGGCGGGAAATTCCTGAGAAAAGAGAATTGACCATGGCTTCTGCCAAATTCGGATCTATGGGCCTGAATTCTCCATTATTAACGCCCTGAGAGATTACTTTATGTATAACTTCCCTCACATTTTGGTAGGGGTGGGACCGTGGATCAAATTTTCGCCGAAGTTCACCATCCTCATGAAAGGCCAGTATCATAGCCGATATTATTTTCTTATTTCTAATCAGCTCTACTATGACAGTTTCAACAATGGCTGATAAGGTGTCTTTCATCGTGGAGAACTTTTTTCTCTGAACTATAGTAATAACTTGCTCATTTATAGGTTCAATATTTTTCTCCATAACCACCATCATAAGTTCGCGCTTATTTTTAAAATAGTTGTAAACCGTTCCCTTAGCTATGCCAGCCTCAGAGGCTACTCGATCCATGGTAGTACCAGTCCAGCCATACTGCTCTATGACAGAACGGGCCGCTTTATATACGGTTTCTCTCATTAGTTCACTGATAACTTCTTTTTTCTTTGATTGAATTCGGGACATATAAACCCTCCCTGCCCGTTGACTAACAATCCATTAATATGACTAATCAGTCATATTACGACAAATGGTATTATAAAGGGGTTTTTTGCCACAGTCAAGGAAGGATTTCATGGATTCCATTGAACAGAAACAATACTATTTCTAATAACCACGAAAAATGGAACACTATGATCGTTTCCTATCAATTTAATCTTTTAAAATTTCATTTTTTTGTGTAGAATGGATGTTCAATATAAAATTAATATAAAAAAAGAAGAGGAATGTTAAAAGACTAAATGATGGGAATTAACAAACAATCAATTGACGCTAAATACCGAAGCGAGTTTGATTTTTTTCTGTGGCAGAAGAACATTAATCATATTTTTATTTTTTGCTGCTTGGGCCTTGTCCTTATTTTTGCTGATACAATCCATGTCTATAAGGTCGGATCCGATCGATACTTGCCTCTGTATGGTGCTCTTTATTGCGTGGTGTTCTTTATTTTCCCTTTTATTGCGTTTCTGAATAAAAGAAGATATATAGAAAGACCCCCCTATTCTCCACGCATTGAATTTTTATTCCTTTTGGATATCCTTATTTTTTCTGCATCTCTAAGTTTGACAAATCAGTTCTATACTGAAGCTATTTCTGAATACCTAATCATACTCTTTTGTGCAGCTTCTTTTTTCTACGTACCTCTCCCTACCATATTGAGTGTTTTACTAATTGCTCATGGTTTTTTTGTCGGTACTCTTTTTTACGTGCAAAGCAATACTTCAGTTATACAAAACCACATCTTAATTTCGACAGGTGCGGTTGTGATAGCCTTCATAGTGTCGAGAATCAGTTTTCAATTAAAAACAAGGACTTTCCTAGACGGAAAGATCATAGAGGAACAACTTGAGACATTAAAGGACCTTTCTATAAGGGACAGCATGACAGGGCTTTATAACCATAAACACATATGTCAGCGTCTCGAAGAAGAAATACGAAGGGCATTTCGCTACGATTCTCCCCTATCCGTAGGAATATTCGATCTGGACGGGTTCAAAAACGTAAATGATACATTTGGACATCAGGAAGGAGACGTGGTTATTTTGCGGGTTGCCCAAACCATGATATTAACCTTTAGGAATACAGACATTCTTGGTCGATACGGTGGGGATGAATTTCTGGTTATCCTCCCTGAGACAAATTTGGAATCTGCCGTAACGTGTAGCGAGCGTTTTCGGAAAAACTTGCTGGAACGTCTTCAAGGAACACGAAACGATCTTTTATCCATAAGCGGAGGCGTAGCCACTCTTAAAAAAGATGATTCGGCGCAAAGTCTCATCCAACGAGCAGACACGCTGCTCTATGAAGCCAAAAAGCTGGGGAAAAATACAATAGTGTGGTAATAAGACATAAAAAAAGCTGCCCATTGAGGCAGCTTTTAATATTCATGGCGGAGAAGGTGAGATTCGAACTCACGGAACCTCGCGGTTCAGACGCTCTCCAAGCGCCCGCCTTCGACCACTCGGCCACTTCTCCCTATCGGCAACGCTGGGTATTATAACAATTTCTTCAAAATTTTGCTACCCCCCTGTAAAAAAATGGGCAGATCGGCCCTGCCACCGTCTGCCCACGTTGAATGGAGGGGGTGTTTATCCATTACACTTTGAAGAAATAGCAATATATACTAACGGGTAACTGCCAATATTTTCCAAGGAATGCCTTAATCCCTTCTCTGTCAGAATCACATCTCCGGCACCCACCCGTTCTTTCTGCTTACCTTCAGTGTACATACCAATGCCATATATGATAATCTTAATTTCTTCACACCCTTCATGCTCGTGCTCTGGAATCAGAGCACGAGGCTCCATTTCCACCCAGCTTATTTCATGAAAATTACTTTCTTCATAAAATTCGTCAGGGGAAATGGTGCGGCTTCCTACCCCATCTAAAACGCCAAAAAGAGGATGGCTCTCAAGTTCTTCTATTTGACTCGATCGTATTATCATGTTTTCGCCGGTTCCTCTGTTTCCTTCGGAAGGTGGACAAGAATATTACACGGAGCATGACGCACAACCTTAGCCGCTACGCTTCCAATGAAGAAGCGTTCAAGATTGCTCAGTCCCCGATGGCCGATGAGTATTAGTTCATATTTATTTTTTTCTGCCATCCTCAAAATCTCTTCGTATGGTGTTCCAGTGGCCAGCACAAACTCAAAGGGTGTGGCAGAAGCCCCTGACTCCCTCATGCCCTTTTCAATCATGTTGAGGAACGACTGGCGGATAGAATCTTCATTATAGTGAGGAGGATAGTCTACATAGCCTGGTATGGTCAGATCAATACGAGTTACGACATGAATAAAATCCAAGCGCTCAATACTATTTTTCTCAGCAAAACGAAAGGCGTAACTAATAAGTGACTGACTGTTTTGACTCTGGTCGATAGCTACCAAAGCTTTTTTCATATTCATCCCTCCTTTCGGTTAGAAGTATTATAAACTAAATATAGAGAATTTTGCAATGATGTATGCTAAGAAATATTTTCATTATTTCGTTGCCGAACAGAACAAAGAGTGATAGTCTTTCTCATGGTCAACAAATTAGAATTGAAGAGGAAACAGGCGGAGGTAACGGGAATGAAAATACAGGTTAACTCAGAGATTGGGAAGCTTCGTGCCGTCATTATGCAACCTCCTGGGAAAGGCATCGAACGATGCACTCCCCTTAATATCGGTGCTCTCGCATGGGACGCCGTTCCAAGCCCCCATAAAGCGGAAGACGAGCATAAGAAATGGGTTGCCACAGTAGAAAAATTTGGAGCCAGAGTTTTTCTAATGGAAGATCTTTTGCGAAAGATCCTTTCTGTTTCGAAAGTAAAAAAGGAGCTTATCTCTCAACTGGTTCAAACTGAAGAATCCTTTATTACAAGGCAGACTATGGACGTATTGCAAGAGTATCTTTTAGGTCTCTCTGCTCCTAAACTTGTAGACCAGTTGTTATTTGGTATAACAAAAGATGAGCTTAATAAAGCAGCCGGAGAGGTTTCCCTTGTAGACCTGGTGGATAAGAAAAATGAGTGGTGCCTCTTTCCCATGTCTAATGTACTCTATTCAAGAGATCCCGCCGCTGTGCTGGGAAACGGCATTGTTTACGGCAATATGTTTAATCGGGATCGAATTAAAGAGCCCTATTGTATTCGAGCTATTTTTAAACATCATCCTGAATTTCGAAATTTGGAATTTAAAACCTGGTATGGAGAAGATCCTGATGATGCTACCCCTGTAGAGGGAGGAAACGTCCATTGTTATAGCCCCAACGTATTTATTATTGGCATTAATGAACGAACCCACCCAGCTTCTATCGAAAAGATCGCACAAAGGACAATGGAAGATGGAGCGATCACGGATGTGCTGGCACTGATGTTCGAAAATCCGAGACTGAGCTCTACAGATTCCATAGGGTTGACTGTGCATGTTGACATGTTCCTCAATATGATTGATTATGATGCCTTTCTTTTCTTTCCTTATATAGAAAAGAAGATCACTGTGCTTCATATTACCCGCGGCAAGGGGGGGAGGCTTCATGTCAAACGGGAAAGCTCTCTTTTCGGCGCTATTAAAAAAGTGTTGAAACTTGATAGTATACGTATTATCAAGGTGGGAGGGGATGAAAGCGAAGCCGTTGCCTTTTCAGAACAGAGAGCTGGCTCTGGAGGAAACACTTTCAACCTTGAGCCGGGTAAAGTCTGTATATGGGATCGAAATGTAGCGACTATGAAGGCCCTTGAAAAAGGCGGAATAGATGTAGTAGCCGTGGAAGCTGACGAGCTGGTCAAAGGGGGAGGGGGCCCCCGCTGCTCCACCATGCCTCTCTGGAGAGACGATATTTAGGAGGGCTTGCGCCCTCCTATTTTTTATTTTTTCAGTTTAGGCAAAGTGTTGGCACCATGGGGCATGAGCCATGTTTTCAGATTGGTTCCCCGTTTTTGGTAGACCATATCGAGGGCTTCATCAAGAGTCTTTACAACGGTAATGCCCGTTCCCTCAAATTTAGAAGGAGGCATTTCAGTCACCATATAGAAATCCCAGTTTTCAGCCACATATCCGATTGTATAGCCTACATATTTTGCAATGGTAAATTCACGGCGGACTTCCTTTTCCCGTTCCACTGTGTTAGGAAATTCTTGAAGCATGAACTGAACTTCATCATTGCCGTAGCCTTCATTGCACGCGCTCAACACTATCATGGATCCGCCATGGGGAGCCGCTTCCATAGCGTTAAAGATGGTTTTTGATGTTTGATAAAAGTTAATATCTTTAGGGTAGCCCCCAGCCGTTGCAACAACAAGGTCAGCCAACTCTGGGATAGTAACTCCATCTTTTTTATCAACTATCCTGGCCCCTTCGTAAAATGCTTCTTGCCAGTCTCCCGCTACAGCGAAGGCTATTTTGCCATCGTTTCCAGGGATAGCGTTGAGCATAAAGGTCGGGTGCACCATAGCTGTAGCTTCCATCATATCCAGGTGCATGAGGTTGTTCTCAAAATTCCCCGATCTGCTGTTCATATTCCGGCCATTTCCAGGAACTGGGTCAAGCGCCAGAGCGTGATTAGCCATTATGGTCTCGTAGGAAGAAATGCCAGGGAGAATACCTTTGCGGCCTCCGCCCCACCCAGCCATAAAATGGTAGACTATGGCGCCAGTCACAACAATATGGTCGCACTCCAGGGCCTTTTTGTTCAAATGTACGGCTGTCCCATAGGATGTTGTCCCAACATGAACCATGTCTTCATGAGCCAGACAACGGTGGTCGGTTACAGAAAATCTTTTCGATAATTCCGGCCCCAGCAACAAGGCATGTTCCTCTGCCGTCTGCTCTCTGTGGGTTCCCGTAGAGCTGAGAAAAAGTATATCTTCGTCCCGCACTCCTGCCCTATTAAGTTCTTCTACTATAAATGGTAAATATACCCACATCCTCTGCCAGGCCCTGGTTACATCAGATACTACAATACAAACTGTTTCTCCCGGTTTTACGAGCTCACCCAATCTGGGTGAACCTATAGGATTCTCAAGAGCGTGGCGTGTCACTTCTTCTTCAGTACCGATAGATTCAAGGGGTTCGCTATCGATAACACCGAGAAGGTTCTTCCGGGGAATCGAAAAAGCTACATCTCCTTTTCCATATTTTATGGTGCTCGAATACATCAATACTCCTCCTCATGCAGGAAAAATAACATATGTGTAGAACATGGCTAAGGATCCGAAGAAGAGAAAGAAACAGAAGGAAGGAATAAGGGTTTTTCGCATCACTTCCCCTTCACGACCCAAAATGGCTACACAAGCACACACTGCTACCACGTTGTTTGGACATATCATGTTGCCAATAGCTCCCCCCGTGTTCTGCGCTGCAACCACAGGAAGAACATTGATGGAAAGATTCTTAACCGCTTCTACGTGTAATGGATTAAACATCAGATTGGACCCGAGGTTCGTTCCTGTAACAAAGCTTCCAATCTGACCAATGAGCACTGCCACTGCGGGATAGAAGAAACGGGCAATGGTTGCAAAGGTGACAGCCAGAGTGCTTATCTGCCCAGAAAGTTTCATACAATTCACCATGGCAAGAAGCAACCCCATAGCAACAAGTGCCGGGATAACCCGTTTGAAAGCTTTTACAGCGGATGATACAAAAAATTGGCTATACCCTAATATAAATGAAGCAACAAAGGCACTTGCTAAAATAACTGTACCTACCCAGACAGTGTAGCCGCCGCCAAAAGAAACAAGAGTTTTCAAGGGGAATGAAAGACGGACAACGACAAGTAACGCACTCAAGATGAGATAGGGCAACAATGAACGAATAAAGCTGAGTTGGGAACTCCTTTCTTCAGAGGTTTCTTCTGATAGGGATTCATTCTGAGAGTTAAATCTATACTCTTCCGGCATTGCCGCGTCTTTTCTGAACCAGAGATATGCTCCAAACAAGAAGGTCCCAGTCATTCCTCCGATCAAACTGGTCAGTTCTGTAACGGAAATCAGAAAGTTGCTCATGGTGAAGTTAATGCTTCCCATCATGAGGCCCATGACAACAATATCCTTCCAAATGCCCTTGAAGGCCTTTTTACCGAAGACAAATCCGATAATAAGAACAGGAAGCAACAAGTAGCCCAGGGCCATAAAGCGACCGGTCATGGCAGAAACAGGAACAAAGTCAAGACCGGCAGCACCTGAGCCAACCACTGTTGTAACACCTGCCCCACCCCAGCATACTGGGCACGAGTTGCCAATAAGGCAAGCTGCGGCTGCAATAACGGGATCCATTCCGAGACCTACAAGGAAGGGGGCTGCCAGAGCTGCCGGTGCACCGGCACCTGCAGCGCCTTCAAGAAATGTTCCAAAGGGAATGGCTAAAAATAATACCATGAGCCTTTTATCCCGAGTGACGTGAGAAAGCCCTTGCTTAATAGAATCCATAGCTTTCGAATCCACCATTATGATCAGGAGAGTAAAGGCCGCAAATATAAGCCATACGATTCTAATTCCATCGAGAAAACCATTCCAGCTAGTAAGCAAAAGTGCTTCTACCGGGGATTTAAAAACCAGAAACCCAAGAAAAAGAGCGACTATCCAGCTAACAGGAGCAACGACTTTCGAAGAGTAGTTAAGACCTGCCATTCCAACAATAATAATTGCAATAGGCAGCAATGCGAGTAAAAAATTCATAGAATACTTCCTCCAATTCTCTTTTGAAATAGTGTAATCGTAGCTGCGGAGTACTCCATATATCTTCCCGGGATATTTGGGTATAAAAAAAGAGGCCGGGACCTTAAGGTCCCGACCTCTCAACAGCCCATGCGTCACAGAACTGTCGCCCGAGGATAGGACCGACATGTAATAAT
The DNA here is from genome assembly GCF_001896635.1 of Aminobacterium sp. EBM-42. Taxonomy (NCBI): domain Bacteria; kingdom Thermotogati; phylum Synergistota; class Synergistia; order Synergistales; family Aminobacteriaceae; genus Aminobacterium; species Aminobacterium sp. EBM-42. The sequence continues at coordinate 20,204 of NZ_MPPC01000010.1, read as the reverse complement.
GAGCACGAGTATAAGAATAAGAACTATTAATATCGTTGCTTCTCTCACGGTCCGTTTCCTCCTTTTTTTAAGCAAACTGTTCTGATGCAATGACACGAGATGTTACCAAAGCTTTGAGTTTTTGTAAAGTCTTGAATTAAAAGGACTTTCTCCCATGGATACTTTGCTGGCTTATCGATCCAGACAGGCAAAGAGGTCTGAAGCTTTTTCAGGCGTAGCGATCCTGACATAATTCTTGCCCAGATTTGGGTAATCTTCACCAGACCTTACGTCGATTCCCTTTGAAGCAAAAACTTCTCCCAAATGAACATCTCGATCTGAAACAGAAACGAGAGATATGGGGCAGCTGTTATATGTAGTTGCCACTCTATATCCTCTTTCTTTGAGTCCGGAAACGAGTACTTCTTTCTGTTCCCCTATCAATTTACGCACTGTTTCGAGAAGAGTCCCGCCTCGCAGGGCTTCCCGTGCTAAAAGGGCGCTTACTGAGGGCATTGGGAAGGGGAGGTCGCCTTTATCGTAGAATTTTCCAAGATTTCCGCTAAACACCCCATAGCCCACACGAGTTCCAGCAAAGTGAAATCCTTTTGTCAATGTTCGAGTCACAATTACGTTCTCATATCTCGGCACAAGCTGCATGGCCGACGCTTCTTTCGGAGCATAATCACAATAGGCCTCATCCACTATGACAATGACTCCAAGTTTATGGGCCCTGGCTACAAGTGCTTCTATCTGGTCAAGAGGGATAAGCTGCCCTGTGGGATTATTAGGGTTATCTACATAGAGCAGGGTATGCCCTTCATTCAACGCGCCAAGCAATGGGTCCACATGAAAACTGAAATTGTCTTCAGGGTTCATGGCAATGCCTTCGAAGCGAGCCCCGGTGACCCGCACTTCAGTAATATATTCTACAAACTGAGGAATATAGCCCAATACTGAAGAACGATCATCAAGAAACACCTTGTTGATCCTTTCTAATACCTGCATGGAACCATAACCTACTTTTACCTGATCTTCTCTTATGTCTGCAAAGTCTTTCCAGTAATGACATATTTCTTCCAAAAGGGTTTTGTAAGAAGTATCCCCCGTTTTCCACATATTTGAAACCCAGTCAAAATTGCGAATGAATTCTTCGACCCCCGGAACGTGAGGCAATGTCGACTCCAGGCCATTGCAATTAAGGACTACAGGATAGTGAGCTTCGTGAATGTAACTTCCCCGCTCAAAATCTTTGAGGTGGGGTTTTACTTTAGGGTTCCACATGCACTTTCGCCTCCTCAAATTTATCAGGAACTGCCGGCATCTCTTTGCCACGCAGCCTCATAAGCCCTACAGTAGCCAGAGGAATAACCATCACCGCAAGAAAATACCACGCCATGAAAGAATAACCGCGAGCTATGAGAGCGACAAGACCGGCCTTGGCACAGATGAAGCAAACCACTAAAACGGCAAGCCCTACAACACCTCTCATCTTCGGAGACATCTCTCCTCCCTTTTCCTGGTAAACCGAATTGATCCGCTCATTGAGTCCGTGTACAAAACCCGTAATTGTTTCTATACTTGTTCCAAAAAGCATCAACACATAGGCAGAAAGAAGAACTCCCCCTCCAAGGTGGCCTTTAAGAATGCCAAAGATAGGAACCGACTCCTCCAGAACTGCCGGAAAAACAGGAGCCATGGCAAGGTATTCGATAAAGGCAGGAATCATCATAAGGATTGAAGCCACTATGCCGTTGATGACAGCATCCCGTCTTGTTTTTATTATATCTTGTAACGCATACAGCACCAGAAGAAATGAGACCATATTGTAAAGGGTGTATTTTATGCCCCCCATAAGCCAATTTGAACTTGTCGCGACACCATGGTCTCGAATAAAACTGCCAAAAACCCCATCCATTCCAAAGTGTCGAACTGTAGCTACAAGGAAAATAAACATTACGGCATACAGGAAGAATGACCAGTATGAAAGAATGGTTGAAATTACTTTTCCTCCGGCAAACAGGAGAATGGAAGTACCTACAAGAAGGACAGTTACGCCAACCCAGTAGGAAATGCCAAACCATTGCTGAAGAATGGTTCCAGCCGCAGAGGATAAAATGCCGCCCACAAGAACCACCAGGAAGATATATCCCGCTTCAAAAACAAGCCAGGTTGAGCCAGGAAGTAGGCTCTTAAAGAAGCTGCGGTAATTGTACAGACGAAATTTGCGAGCATAATCAAAGGTAAGGATGCCTACAAGAGCAAAACAAACAGTAGAAACTACCATGCCGTATAAACCCTCGGCAAGTCCGTTCATCATGAAGAATTCAACAAGCTCCCTGCCTGTTGCGTATCCGCCGCCAATAAGCACAGACTGACATAAAAACCCAATCATCAGCCATCGGCTAAACCATTTGACCTGCGTAATATCCAGTAATTTTGAGATGATAGAACCCTTTGGGGCATCCTTTTTCATCTTTTTCACCGTCCTCTTAAGAAAATAATTAAAACTCTGTTTCTTGAAATGGGGGCTCCATATCTCTGCTCCTTTCCACCCCTGAGATATAAAAATATAAAAAAAGGGCGGGGCCCCTCTCATAGAAAAAAGGGGCCCCGCCCTAAAAGACCAACGCAATTAAGCGTCGATCCCAGGTGAGGGACCCACGCTAAACCAATAAAGGAAAAAGCGGTTTATCGATAATGTTTCTTGAGTTTTCTCTATATTCTTCATGGTTAGGAACCATATCATTTTTCCATGGGGGCGTCAAGCACTTTCCCCATAAAAAACGGGCACGGCGATGTGCCCGTAATATTCTCTGGCGGAGAGGGTGGGGATAGAACAAATCTCACAAAGCCTTATCAATACTACATTATTAAGCTATAACTTTTCTTCTGTGTCCGGCTGTGTGTCCGGTTAGTTCAAAGTGGCTACTTTTTGAAGCGTTCTCTTTTGGCGCGCTCTTTAGAGCTTATTTGAAAATAATACCCCTCTAGGAGTAAAGAGACAAGGCCCATCCCCCTTATTTGGCAGAATAGGCCTCAAATCTTGTTATGGTTTAACGAACTTATTGATGCTTCTTTAAAAAGTTATGGTGTTTAAATCGCATTTTGAGAGGTCATTTCTTCTCCCAAGGCCAATGATTTTTTGTCCGCTTAAATATAACGCACCCTACGGCTGCTAAGACGAGAATTCCTGCTAAAACGTTCATATTCATTTTATCACCTCCTAATTTCCTGCTACATACCCAATCCCAAGGGCGAGCAGGAGATAGATAGTATTTTTTGTCTGAGAGACTTGTATTTCTTTCTTCCAGGCTCTCCTTTCCACTTCCATTTGCTCCTTTAAAAGTTTCAATTCTTCTTTTGCGCTCTTTTGATAGCTGAGGATTTCAGATCTCAGATCCCCGTACGCATTCTCCCAGGCTTCAGATTGCCCCTTATATGTCTTCAGCGCTGCGAGGGCATCTCTGCCGTCAGCCTCGGAGCCAAAGTACCCTGGCTCAGAAGTCATCCAGCCCTTCGGAACGTATTGCCATCCGAAACTTGGAGAGCTCGCGATTAAGCTCGCTACAAATATCATTAGGAGGCAAAACACTAATTTCTTTAATCGTTTTCTCACGAATCACCCTCACCTCTTTCTTAGTCGCTGCTTCAAGATCGTTTATTCTCTTCCCCAAGGCTTCGATTTCTTTCTGGATCTTTTGAGCCTGTAAATCTGTATGCTGTGCCACTTCTGGGACTGGAGGAGCCTTAAACGCTGAGTAAGTAAGCCATACAGCCCCAAACGTTATGAGAATGGCCATAATAATAAGAAATACATTCAACTGCTTGTTGGAAAACATACCCTCACTCCCTTGCCTTCTTTGTGGCTTCGTAGCTTGATGATGCATAATAGGCTGCCAGGGTAATTCCTCCGAACCACTTCAAGAGTTCTGCTGTATTAGGCGGCACGTCAACACCTTGAACTCTGCATGCAATCAAAACTCCTCCTACCAGCACCGCAGCATAAACCGCTAAAGGCTTTCTCAAAGGCCTTGACCCTATCCAGTTCAACATGGAATCACTTCCTTAAGAAAGTTGGGAATAGAGAATGTGCTGTCCATCCGATGACGCCACCAACCACCCCCGCAGCAGTAATCCACGCCTTGAGCCCTGCATACTGCCGTTCTAGCTCACTAATTCTTGCATGCTGCCCCTCTTGATCAGAAGATAGCTCGGCCATCTGCCTATCCCTGTCATCGAGCCGCTGCTCAATCCTGGCGGTTCGGTCGCGGATCTCCAGAAGAATCTTGCTGTCTTCAGTCATACCGCTCCTCCTTGAAAGCTGCCTCTATTCCTCTAAAGAGTGCAACTGCCATTAAGTCCTGATACGCAGCATTTGAAAGGAGCGTCTCCATTTTTGAATTCGTAATAAAATCCAGTTCGATAAGAACTGCTGGCATAGATGTCCTTCTAAGCACACAAAAATTGGACTCCTTATCAATATCTCCATCGCTCCAGTCTCCACGGATCACTACATCAGGGAATGCTTCCGCCCACGCTTTCGATATACTCGTAGCGACATCATCAGCCCTTGTTTTTCCACGGCTCGTCCATACCTCAAAACCACTTGCCCGTGCGGAAGCTGATCCGTTGCAATGAAGCGACAAAAAGAGATCCGCATTGAAGGCGTTAGCCATAATAGCTCTGTCGTTCAACCCAACAAAAAAGTCCCCCCGGCGTGTAAGGAGGACTTTATGTATTCCCTGAAGCAATTTTTCAAGTTTTTTAGCTACTGCAAGTACTATTATCTTCTCTTTTTTCTCACCCGGACCAATGGCCCCCGGGTCTTTCCCGCCATGGCCGGGGTCTATACAGATTCTTTTCATGGAATCACCTCCTGCTTCTCTTCTGGCCGCAATTTAAACTCCTGTAAAAACTTCTCTACTGTTTTATGGCCATTGCAGTGTTGCATGTATCCTAGCCACGAAAACAGCACCGATTTTATTGTTTCGATACTAATTCTGCCTTCTGAATATAACTTCGCCATTTTCCGCAATTTGCGCTGCGCTCGTCTTACATTTCTCTTACGCGGGAGCGTATGAGTCGCCCAAGTTCTATACCCGCAAAAATTAACCCCTTGTACAGCGCTGTATATGTGAGTCTTAGGGTTTAACTCAAGTTTTAGCTTATTACGCAAGAAATCACGCACTTCGATTAAAATATCTTTCAGCGACGCCTTTTCACTTGAGAAGAACAAGGCATCGTCCATATAGCGTAAGTACCTTTTGATCCCCAAATCATCTTTTACGAAGTGATCAAGCTCGTTTAGATAGATATTTGCGAAAAGCTGCGATGTGAGAGCTCCTATAGGTATGCCCCTCCCTTCAAAGCCACTTTTTCTCACGATTTTGTTCAAGAGCCAAAGAGTATTTTTGTCTCGTATCGTTCTTTGAAGAAGCCCCATCAAAACATCGTGATCAATAGATGGGAAATAACTGCGTATATCTGTTTGGAGCACATAGCATCGCTTAGCTGAAAAGCTCCGTAAAAATTCAACAACTCTACTATGCGCGGCATGAGTGCCTTTGTCTTTACGGCATGCGTACGAATCATAGATAAATTTCTTCTCAAAAAGAGGCTCTATTACCCGTACCAATGCATGGTGAACAACTCTGTCAGTAAATGGCGGGGCTTGTATAACCCGTTTTTTAGGTTCATACGTGATAAAAGACTTCCACTTTCCTGGGCTCCATGCATGCCATATAAGTCGGTTCTGCGTGTCAATAAGCCTTTCCTCTAGGTTCTTCTCGTATCTAAGGATTTCAGATCTAAATCGTTTTAGCTTCCGTGCTTCTTGGTATCCCTTATATAGATTTTCAAACGATACTATGCTTAACCAAAGACCATTGAAAGTTTTAGGCGATTCTCTCACCTCTTTCCAGAATGACGAAGCAGCGCCATTTTCGCTCATAGCAAAGCTACTTACCGCGCCGCGTATATATATCTTTCTCCCTACTGGAGAGGAAACAAATCCCTTTTCCTTCTGCCACTTCGCAAGGCCATGGCCTTGCGACATCTAGGCTTCCTGAAGGGAGAGCGAGGCGAAACCCGTTGTTCGTGTTCGAGTTCGAGCGAGTGTTGTTCAGATTCAAGGCACACAGCCCGTCGAGTGGGCCGTTGCTCCAATTGCCACCACGAAACGCCACTAACGATTTGTTCCCTATGTCTTTATCTTCTTGCTGTCTGTTTAATCCACCCGCCTAGCATTTTCCCAATCTCCGCAAGCCGTAAAGATGCCTGCTCATATTTTTTGAACGGCATAAACCCCATAGCCATTGAAATGCGGATCAGTGATCTCAAAACATCCAGCTCAACGTCGAGGTCATAGAGTAGCGTCAGCCTGCTTCTCGTTTTGTTCGCCCTAATAATAAGTTTCAAAATTCGAAGCATCGTATTCCGTATTTCTGCCGCCGTGGTGAACCGTTCAGATTTTGGGAAATGCGTAAGGGCCTGAAAAACGTATTCCATGCAATCCTCGAATTTCTTCTTTATTACAAGCTTTTCCAAAACAGATCACCAGAAACCCAGATATCAGATCGTCAAGGAACAAGCGAGGCGAACCCCGCTGTCCGTGCCCGAGTACGAGCGAGTGGCGCACAGAATCAAGGCACACAGCCCGCCGAGTGGGCCGTTGCCCCAATGGCCACCACGACACGCCTGAGCCGTAATAGCCGTGTCGAACCAAAAGCCGTCAGTTCCCCTGTACGCTTCTCCGCTTATTGCCGGAACAAGCTCTAGGGGGAAATCGGCCCTTAGAAAATTAAAAGATCCACCACTCGTACCAAAAGTGGGCTGAATGCCCGTTGATACCATGTTGCCTGTTTCATCAGCGAGATATAAAGTGCCACTTACAAGCTGCAGCCCGTCAATCCACTCCCACGTGTTCCCCACAAGATCAAAGATTCCGTCTGCACGAAGGTTGTGTGCACTCGTTACTGGCCCTGTAGATGTCAACGCTCGGCCAGAAACTGTCGGGTCTGGCGTGTGAGCTACGCCCATGCCATCCGATCCGCTGACACTGTTGCCGGTGGGGTAAATATCGTGATGAATGCACCATTTCGCGATATTTACCCACTCCCTGTTGCGTACGATGTGCCAGCCAGTCCCCTTCGATGTTATTGCTGTATATGCTTCGTCAAAGGTTACGTTGCACCACGGTACAACGCCAGGTCTTGACGTTGGGGTCGTTGTAGAACCCCCACTTGCCGCCGTAGCGTCGGATTTGCTTGCGAGGTGCCGACCGACCCAAAAGGCATCGCCGATCCATGAGCCACCAAGCCAATTCGGGAACAAAAACATCTCATCGCCCGTCGTCTCGCCACGGGCAAAAGCGAGATCTGCCGCTCGTGGTACATACCCAATAATATATTCGCTGTACTTTGCGCTCGCAGGAGGCGACGTGGTGAAGTTGAAAAAGACGCCGTTTGCCTCTTCCGTGTAGTCGGTGCCTGGAACAAGTTTCTGCCCATCTCGCCACACCCGTAATGTCCCTGCTTCGTATCGCCCCTTCCCCTGCCACCCAATGGGGTATCGCGTTCTCTCTCCGTCGGGCTTCAGGAAGAGCGGCTCTACGAGGATGCCATCTTGGAAGTAGGTTGGAAAATTTCTAGCGTTAATTGTGATCATTATTCTGCACCTCCAATACAAGAACGTCGTCCCCGCTCCGGCTTACAAGCCAGTAGCAACTGCCCGTCTCTTGGAATGATTCTTTTTCTACAGGAATTGCTCCCTCGTTTCCGTTCTCAACTACAAGCCCCGTAGCTGTCATGTACACTGTATCGCCGTCATTTAGGGTAAAAGTCGAACCGCTCATTTTGTGTGTTGCGCCATTGACAGATATATCGAAGGCGGGAATCGTAACCGAAAAATCTTCGGCAATATTTATATCTACGCTCCATGCCAGCCCCTTACCGCTAGGGTATGTCAGTTTATTTATATTCATGCATACGCGCCTCCCATTAGGTTGCCGATTTCGTCATACTGTAATATATAGCTTGTAAGCCCGCTTTGTATCTGCGTCAGCCTACCACCTGCATCTCTCGCTACTGTATATTCTCTGCCATCCAAGATGTATGCCGTCGGATCGCCTTGAGAATCCCTGGCCGTGATGGTGAAGGGGCTCAACTCAGATATTGCGGGAAGAGCGCTCTCTAAAATGTGCCCGTCGGCGTCCAGGCCTGCGTAGCCACCAGGCTGATCTTTTTCAGCCATTTCCTGGAAGGCTGTATCGGGTTTGCCGTTGAGGGTTGAAGAGTCGTTAGCAGTAGTGGCTATAGTAGCGGTTGCTGCATTTCCTGTTATGCTCGTCGGGAGTTTCCCCGCCGCATCGAGCTTTAAAACCTTGTTCGGTTCCGGAGAGGTTACTACCTCGGAGGTTTTTAGATAAGGCAAATTCCCATGCGCCAAGGGCGCTGTGTTATGCTCTGCAATGCTATCATCCACATATCCCCGTGTTGACAGCACAACGGCAGGGTCAATCTTCAACGTAACCACAGACGTATTCGACACCTCTAAAATCATCCTGATATAAAGATCTTTTCCAGATCCCTCAGCCAGAGCTGGCTTGTATGTAGCCGGGTATTTGCCCAGAGCTATCAAATCGCCCTCTGAGTCAATAATTCCGGCCTCTCGAACGGTAAAACCTCCTGTTGATGTCGGAATCACCACTTCAACGATAATCCAGTTGGGATTTTCACTATCCGTTTTTATCTGATTTATCGGGCCACACCAAACCTCATTTTTAAGAGCTGTTTGCGACTCAATAGGATCGTAATAATTTCCAGAGCCATCTCCAACAGCTATGGAAGAAAACTGCACTGTTGTTCCCAACGCTTGGGCGTTAGCCAGTTTAGCTTTTCCCGTATTTGTTAAAATCGTATAAAAGTTTTCAGCCATATCACCACCTCCTAAAGCGGATAAACCGTAACAGTTTCAACAACTTGGGCTCCAATGCCCCATCGCCAAAATGCTGCACTCTCAACTTCCGTCACGTTGTACGGATAAACTGTAATTTCTTCACCAAAGAGGCTTGCCATTGCAACTTTAGGAACCACACCCCGTACAGTAAGATATACATTCAACTCGTCGAGCCACGAACGAACGTTCTTGTACTCATCTATTAGTCGCTCTAAAAGCACATAGGTCTGCTCATCAAGTCCACGCTCGCTAAGCTCAAGAATCTCTACCTTGAATTTGTACGGCTCCCCACCGTATTCATACCATTCTGAAATAACTCCACGCATGGAGAGCATTTCGAAAATGCGAAGCAGCGCCGCTTTCGTTCCTTTCAGACGATGTATCTCAACAGCCCCTTTAACAAGATCTCTTTTCTCTTCAACCGAAACGGCCAACCCCGCACCCTCATCAAGGGTGATATGAAACTCCCACAGTAATAAATCTAGAACCATTTCGGACAGCTCATCGATACGCGGCAATATGATAGTTTGAATCAAATGGGTATTAATATCAGCCAGTTGGTCATCTAACGCTAAAGTTGCGGCTTCCACCTGAGGATCTTCAGCAATGCTTCCAGGGATAAGCTGCCTCAGCCCGCTAGCCATCTTCAAGTCCTCCATAATTTACCGTCACACTATCTTCCTGAGCGATTTGCCATGACTCTAATGCCGTATAAACTGGAGATGTTACAGAAACTCTCTTCGCCCCAGCATCCATCACACGCTTGATAAGCGCCGAGGGGTTAATATCTCGGCCCAGCTTCGCCTTCTGCCACGCAATATATTCCCCCACCGCAGTTTCCACCTGAGCCTGTATCGCAGAAATAGAGATAGCTTCTACGCGATCTATGAAATATGTAATATCAATAGAATAGGCAACCCGTTCCGGGGCTAAAACCGATACCCGATCTGTCAGTGGGCGCACGTCATCAGCTGAACAAATCTTTAAAACGGCATCAAGAATTTCGGAACTGGGGAGTTCCCCTCCCTCCATCAACGGCCTTATTTCAACTTCTCCCGCAGCAGGAGATCTTACCGACACGTCAATTATTCCCTGGTGTGCAGTACGTGCCCAGAAATCATAGGCAAGTCGAGGCCCTGCAACAGAGTACCTTTCCATAGCTTGCCTTATACGCAATCTAAAATTATCATCTGATTCTTCATCAACACCACCCGTGGAAGCAGTTATATTTTCCACTTTTGAGATATACGGAAGAGGATCCACCAGTTTACTGATCTGCCCTATTGCAAAACCATTCCCGATTGAACCGCTCTGAGTACAGGTAACGACAGCGTCAACATACGTTGCTCCTGGGGTTATCTCGAGGGCTTCCTGCGTAGCAAAAAAGAGCCCATCTCCAGGAGTAACGCGAGTTCCCTGAGGTATAGAAACGGCGAATGTTTGAGCTATGGGCAGTGAAAAGCGAACAGTGGCCATTGCCGACTGCTCAGGAAGCCTCACAACCCCCTGCCTGTCACCAAGATGATCAAGATAGGTTCCCGTTGAATAAGCCAGCAAATTTTGCTTCGCTGAAAAATCAATAATTACACGCTGTTGCGCTATAACAGCCGCTACAGCCTCCAAGAAAAGTCTGACCGGATCCCCCTTTGCGAGAATCCGGCCTGCTGTTTGTTCATATTTCGCTATGATCTCAGCCTCGATCTTGGCTGCAGATTTTTCTGTAAAGTCTATGTTAGGTAACGTCACGAATTCTCACCTTCACTTTCGGGATCAGAATTCCATCAAAATGATCGCTTTCAACAAAACCTACAAACGTTATTTTCGCTCTAGGTTCAAACTTTTGAATCGCGCTAGCAATTTCAGCTGACAATGCAGCCTGAGCCTTGGGTATTGGCTCGTCAAGCATGGTTGCACTGAGTCCAAATTCGCGATCAAGTGGAACAGAATATTTCATCGTGGTGAGGATAGTACGAATGTTTTGTAAAACTTCTGCAACCTCCGTTTTAGGCCCAAAATCAATTGCACCTTGTGCTCCGATCACCTCATATTCCATTGTTTATTCCTCCACATATTCGCGTAAAGTCAAATCAACAGTAGCCCGAAGCAGGCGCCCATGATTATCAATTTGTGACCATGTTTCGTTTATGCTCTCTATAACAAATGTCCCCAACGGTCTTCCAGCTAAAATAAGAGGTGCATAAATGCCATCGTCTCTCATTTCGCGCAATCTATCTATTTCAACGCGAGGATTTACACCCAAAGCAACCCTAAAACAAATTGTCATTGTCACAGAATCTAGCCCAGGCCCCATAAACTCCAATACAGGCTTTTGGCCTGCCACTTCATGTGTGCCAAATCGTGCGGCACCTTGCCTTTGAAAGTTTTCAGGGGTTCTCACTTTATCGGCTGACGTCTCAAAAACAACATCATCAAAGCTACCTATCATTTAAAGTTACCCCCCTGCAAAAACGTTATTTGATCCTGTAGCAACGGAAGATCCACACGCTACAGGATCCCCAACTCTTCCGGCTTCTTTGCCATTTATAAACACAGACGAACTACCAGACGCCAACACAGATGCGTGGCACTCTGGAATATCAGGGCAACAATGCTCAGCCCAAGCATCGCCTTGTCTATGCCATGCTTTGCCATTAACAAAAATATTAGGAGATCCTTCAACCGAAGGCCGAGATGGCCATCAGCCATGGCCGGTACAAACATCTCCTAACCTAGTTGCAGCAGGCACGTCTTCACCTCCCTTAAGAGTTTAAATCAATTCGAGGTGCCTGAAGCGTTATATGACTTTCGCTCTCAATTACGATATCTCCTGTGGAATGCACCGTCGTAGCTCCACTGCTACGATCATGCTCAATCCATGTACCATCCTCAAAATCTATGCGGCGTTTATTGGGGTCACCGATCGTTGGCTTGTCTTTTGCGTTATACATAGCCCCTAGACAAAAACCTTGTTCCATACCATTGGGCAAAAAAACGCATAACACTTGCTCTCCAACATCGGGTATAAAATAGTCTTTATTGCGCAAGGTCTGCCTCACTAGAACAGGTAAATCGTAGCTTACCATGCTGTCTTTATCCCGAAAAAGCACTCGAACGGTGCCTTCTTCGGCATTAGCCGATGAAATCGTCCCTACACGCAAAATATTATTTAGTCGTTCCTCTATATCCATGAGGGCTTGATAATAGTCGAACATTAGTACCCCTCCAACACCCGGTGAGCTTCCAAAGCAGTTAAATAGCCTCCCTGTTGATATGAATGCACTGCTTTGTCAATAAAATATTTACCGTCGAAATGCCCCCAGCCACTAAATTCAACATTGATACCTGCGACAATGCGCGGATCTCCACCTAACGTAATACTGCTCGTTGCCTGCTTTTTATTTTTTTTCCTAAGCTCTTTTTGTGCCAAATCCATAGCCTCGGCTAAAGATTCGACACGCTTATTTATCACCAGCGTCTGGCCTTCTTCAGCATCTGGAACGGTGTATGTATAAGTTTGTTCTTCTTTCTTTACAGAGTCATAGTATTTCACAGTACATTTAGCGAAAATATCGACTAAACTCGATGAAAAGGAGTAACGCTCTACATAGCTAAGTTCGCTTTTAATAACTAGAGCCGCGTCTTTTTGCTCATATGCCTGCTCTTCGAAAATAACCACTTTCTCATCTGTTACCTTTAATAAACATCCGGCTTCTTCGCAAAGTCTCTGAAGAAAAGCTAGGTCAGATTCATCTCGCTGATCGCGTCTCTCATATAAAGAATCAACTGCATCGTATAAAAGCTCAACCCTATTATTTTTAGCGATATCTCCAGCAATGCCTGAAAGAGAAATGTTTTCCCATGATCGATTTTTCTTCTCATTTTGCAATGAACTTTTCCCAGGAATTGAAATAGCTTTTATTTCAACAACCCCAGGTGGACCAGATAATGTAATCTCATCAATAGAAAAAGAGCCGCAAGGAAGTATCTTTTCATCACCAACGGCTCTCCAATTTTTTGTCTTAAAAGATACATTAATAGTTGCTCCTTTTTGAGGCATCCACCCTCCTCTCCAAAGCTCCTTTTTATCTTGTAGGATAATTGTTATATCGTCAGCTTTTCCATGCGCATTGTCCGTATATGTAATTGAGAGAAGGAAGGCAGAAATGTCTGCGCTAATATCAGTACCTTCGTATAATAGGGAAACCGCTGTCCGTCGACTCTTCATAAAAGTCTCTTCCTTTTCCAAGGAGGCATAGAGTCTGGCAACCTGTATTTTTTACTGACGTCAGGTATTTTGATATCTACCCCCTCACTAAAAAAAACTGTTTCTCTATGTTGGGGATTAGCTTCGATAATATCTGACATAAAATGCTCGTCCCCACATGTCTTTAAGGCAATGAGGTCCCATGTGTCACCCTGAACCGTCTTGTATTTAGACATAACTTAGCCTCCTCTCGTTATCAAACATCTTTCGCATCTTTTCAAGTAAATCGTCGTTACCAGAGGCAACAGCTCTTTCAACATCTTGCCGGGTGTCTCGCGTTTCACTCGTTGAGATACGAATGACAGGCGAATAGTTTATCGTTATGTTGTTATGAGATCCTCCATCGCGCATTGTCGGTGCTGATGCCGCATCCCCTAAAAAACCTTTCATGCTATCGCTGAATGAACGGCCAAGTGTTGCTTCTAATGGGGTGCTCAAGGTGCTTTGAGGAACAGACCTGGCACCCTGGGCTAGTGTTTTCATTATCGCTTGCCCAGATTCCGTTAGGTGAGATAAAGGTCCTTCCTTAGCGTCGGAAAATGGCAGAAGCTTCCGGACACGAGAAAGCACCCCTTTAACAGCTTCGACCGGCGCTGAGGCCGCGCTCTTTACGCCTGCGACAAAAGTCTGTATCAAGGCCCTTCCAGACTCAGATAGGTCAAAGTTGAAAATACTAAGGATTTTTGCTGGGATTGATTTTATGAAACTTACAAGAGCTGCACATTTTTCTCTTATACCATTTGCAAAAGCTCCAAACTTAGCGGCTATGACATCCCAGTTTTTATATAAGATGACCCCAGCAGCTACTAACGCAGTAACACCCATAATCAACAAGCCTATTGGATTTGCATTCATCGCCGCATTCAATAACCACTGGGCGCCTGACCAAGCTTTAGTAGCAATAGTAACTAGCTTCATCTTAACCTGAGATGAGGTTAAAAGAGCTTGAAGAGTCTGCAATGCTAGTTTCCCCTGTAAGAAACCTCCGTACAAAAGAGACCAAGCATAAGAAGTGCCTATAGTAATAATTCGTAATGCCATGAGCCCCGCAACCAGGCCCACAACAACTTTAGTAAGGGTAGGAAATTTTTCTGCCCCCATAGAAACAAACGAAACAACAGTAGCAGCTCTAGATGCCAAAGCTGCTATTGTCGGTAAAAGAGTATTTCCAACAGAAATTGAAATAGACTCCATAGCAGATCTAAATTTTGTTATAGCCCCCTTGGCATTGCTAGTAAATGTTTTTGCCATCTTTTGCGCCGCGCCTTCTGCGTTTTGAATTTGCAAGATATATTCATCCAAGGCTCCGGTCGATGATTGTTTAATAAGCTCTGTCATGCCAGCGACTGCTTCCTGACCAAATAAAGTAGCTATAAAAGCAGCTCTCTGAGCACTCCCCATCCCTTCTGTTTTTTGTGCAATATCTTTCAAAATAGCCGGGAGTGATCGCAAATTCCCCTGAGCATCCATTGTCGATAGGCCAAGTGATTCCAATGCATCAGACGCTTCTTTTGATGGTTTTGCGATCTTTACAATAGCTGATCTTAGCGTTGTTCCGGCTTGCGACCCCTGAATACCAACGTTTCCGAGCAGTCCTACCATCGCCGAAGATTCTTCCATAGAGATTCCCATAGCAGAAGCAACTGGAGCTATGTATTTCATAGCATCGCCTAGTTGGATAATGTTAGTGTTTGATGTTGTGGCTGTTTTCGCTAAAACATCGCCCACTCGACCCATTTCTTTTGCCTTAAGACTAAATCCTGACAATATGTTTGATGCGATATCAGCAGTTTGCGCTAAATCGAGTTGGCCTGCAGAAGCCAAATCCAGCATACCAGGCATGGCTGCTAATACTTCATTTACCTTGAATCCTGCCATGCCTAAAAATTTCATGCCCTCGCCAGCTTGAGATGCAGAAAAAACAGTATCCCGCCCTAACCGTTTAGCCTCAACACTAAGAGCCTGCATTTCCTGGGCGGATGCATCCATAATGCCTCCCACCTCAGACATGGTAGCCTCAAAATTCATCGCGGCACGCACAGGTGCTCCTACTGCAATTGCCATTGCCGTAGCGTCAAAAAGCTGACCTCGAAGTTTTGATGTTCTTTCACGGTTTGCTTCTATTGCTCCCCTTGTGGCTTGGAGGTTTTTTTGTGCCCGAGTAGCCTTCTCTATTTGAGCCGCTAGTTTAGCGGTATCTGCGCTCAAGTTCTTTGTAGATATTCCAGCAGCTTTCATAGATTCAGCCGAGCACTTAAAATCTTCTTTCTGCCCTTTAAGCTTTGTACTTAATTCAGAAACCTTTTTTTTCGCCCGTTCATAATCTTGCGTGAGTGCCTTGCTAGGGTTTTGGGTGTTTTTTATTTCGCGTGCGAGACGCTCTAAATCTGCCTTCGCATTACGAAATTGCAAAGAGGTTTCTGTCACCTGAGATCCAAGCTTTTTAAAGTTACCTATTTCCGCTTGAACCTTGTTAAGAACAGAAACCTCTTTGTTAAGATTTTGCAAAGCCCCAGTTGCTGTCAGCATAGACTTATTAAACGAGCTTTTTAGCTTCCCATCTAACTGAAAAGCTAACTCATAAATTTTTGCCATGCTATCACACCCTTGGCAGTGCTTTTTTTAATGATTCAGCCCATGCTGGTAGTTCACGAAGGGGGACATTGAGCCAAAATGCTATAGAAGTTGAAGATGATATGGCAAGTTGAGTTACAATATCGCGGATCTGGTTGCTGGCGTTCTTGGCTAGTCCTGCATTAGCAAAAAATTCTGCACCTGCAATGTTATAGCCGTAAAATCCTTAGCTCCTAGAGAAAGGATGAGCTCAACTGGAACCTTCGCTGCCCTTGCTGCCACATAAGCCTGAAAAGCCTTTGATGTCTCTGCAACTCCAGCAGCATTACCCGTGGCCACAAACTCCCTCTCCGCCACAACAATATCATCACCGGTTAGGGATTCTAGGGGAACATTGATATCTTTATATTCTTTCCCCTCAAATGTAAGAGGCTTATTCAATTCATGTTTCATATTCACCCACTCCTTACAGACCTAAATCTTCTCTCACAGAAGCTAGGTAGTCTTCTTCATCTATTACACAAATATAGTTAAACTTATCGATTTCTATTCGAGGAACCCCGTCATACCAAAGCTTAAGGTATACGACTTCAAATTCAACACTAGAATCAGAAGTTGTTCCAACGTCAAACTTTCCCAAACCGATAGTTTTAGGAATACCTCTGATGGCTAACTTTATAGGTGTTGTTTTGTATTCTCCTGAGGCAGCATTATAAACCTGAACAGATCCACGTAAATCTAGCGCATGCGCTCTTTGTTTTGCTAGGGTAGTTGCTTTCTCTGTAAGAGTCCTCCAGTTTAAGGTAACGCCCATAGAGCCAAAGTGCCCGAGCACTGGTGAATCTACCTCTCCGGCAATGCCTGCGCCCTTAACAGTCTCTGTCATGGCTTCTAGCGATGGTAGTTCAACATCCGCAACGCCAAGTAAATCAATTGAACCTTCTAGATACACTCTAAAATTTATTAGTTTTTCAGGTACTGGGTTACTCATTTATCTGACCTCCTAAGCAAACAGTGTTTGTAAATATGCCGGGTCATATTCAAGAAGGAAATCTATTTCACGGGCAGGAGTAGGAGGTGTGATGTAAACGTGGAATTTCACTATACCGTCCATGAGGTCCGTAGTAGGGTTTTCTTCTTGCAAAAACTCTACTCGCCCACCCAAAATAAATTGCCGCGCAGACAATCCGTTTAACCAGATGTTCGCTGAATCGACTATTGTTTCTATTAGCCGCTTGTTGATGGGATAATCCACCTTCTGCCAAAAGGTTTGAACTAACGTATTCCCTATCCAGTTAAACATGCGTCGTAGTGGTATAAATGCATCTTTGGGATCTGTTACAGAGGGGTAAACACCAGTTCTATTTCCCCAACACTTCCAACCGCCAATAAAGTTTAATCCTGTCACAACACCTTGCCCATTTAAATAGGCTGCCTGGTCTGGCCCAAGCCAAACTTCTTCCCCAGAGTCCAAAACAACACTATTTGCTTGGAAAGACTTATTAGATGGGCTCATGTACGGGATGTCTTCGTTATCTGCGTCTGTTTTGCAAATAACACCAGCTACATGAGTGCTCATGTGGAAAGTCTTGTCTCCTAATTTGAGCTTTGGCCAACATACAACTTGAAGCTTGTCCATATAATTGTTCGTGTTCTTCCATGCAGCAACATCTGTATATAGAGTTACCTCATCTGTCGGGATATCCGTTATAGCAATGGCTTTGAAGTGTTCGTTAATATTGCTTGCCTTTGCCGTCATGACTGCTGCAACAACGGGATCATCGCTCCAACCAGGAGCGACAATCTGACCAGGTATTAATCTAAATCGAGGGAATATCTCATTAATAAGCTCAAGGCCTTTCTTTTTACCTGTCGCTATGTCTACTCCTCCAACAATATCCGTCGAAGCAACAGCAGAAGGGTCAAGATAATCGTACTCAACTGTAAGAGTAGCTCCTTCGGTGATTGTTCCTGTAGGTATACGGGAAATAACACACTCTTCTTCATTATTAAATGATAAAACGTAATCCGTATTAAGCTTATTTGTTGTGGCATCGGTTTTAATAACAACAGAAGACAAGAGAACGCCTTTATTTTTCAAAATGGCTTCGCCGTCTGCATTTAATGTTACAGATTCTGTTGGCACTGAAGATTTATGGGTCACTGGGTCTAGCACGTTTATAAGCACAACTGGCCCAACGGCGTATAAGGCAAACTGCGAATATATAAACTCACAGAGCGTGTAATCTTTCCAGTTTGCAGAATAGCCTAATGCTTGCACAGCTTCTTGATAAGAGTAGCAAAGAACCGGCTCGTTTACCTTACCCTTGCCATCTAAAGATAAATTCACTGGAGCTGAGCCAATAACGACAGGCAGAGCCGCATCGCTTCTTACTGGTGGAACAATGGCAGTTGGAATCTCAGAAACATAAACGCCATGTTTATACGACATCCTCATCACCTCTCATATGAGCTTTTGCCTGTCTGTATAGAAGATTTTCTTTTGTCCCTTGTTCATTGATTTTTTTTCGAGTGTTGCTCAAACCTTTGATTGGAACAATAAGAGCTCCAATCGCTGGAGTTTTTTCTACCATTTTTTTTACATGGGGAGGTATTCCACCTTGAAACACTGTAAATTGAGCTAGGCTACCTCCTGGTAAGTTCGGCCCGCAATAAACAACTGAATCAATTTCAGGTAGAGTTTTCTTGTCTCGTTTTTTTGACATTTACATCACCTCGGTTATTTCCTGTGGAAGTGGCACAACCCACGTTGTTGTAATTTCACCAGCCCATTCAGGATATGGCTGGTCATCAAACAACCGCCACGAAAAAGGGTATTCCATCCTATATTTTTTCTCTAAAACACGCTGCTCTCCAAATGCAATGCGAATTCGTTCCATGATGTTCAGAACATCCCGGAATCCGTTCGGATCTTCCGCATATGTGCCAACCAGTATTTTTACCGTAACAGTGGCCATTTCTTCAGAGTCTTTGCCTTCTGAAGCTCGTACAATGACATAAGGGAAGTCGGGGATGTCGCTCGATCTTTTGGGAGGAAGCCACCCAGCGACAACCTGCGGAGACTTTGTAGCTTTTTGGTTTGTTTCAAGCGAATAATTTGCAACGACAGTACCCAGAAACGCACAAATTGAATCGACAAGGTCATTCACATTTAGCGGCCTCCTTCCATTAAGTAGATGATTTGATGGTCAAGCTCTTTCTCAAAACGTCGCAAGGCATTTTCTTCTATAGCTATGCGAACTGTTTCTGAGCCGATCATTGTCGGAGTAGCCGGGCCTGTCAGTTTTTTTATTGGAAGTCTTCTTTTGCCAACACGTTCAAAAACTCCTGTTTGACTACCGTTCATTGTTCTCACAAAGGCATGAGCTAATGGTTTCATGGCTCCCCCAGTATTCTTTACCTGCACCCTAACCGGCCGTTTCTGTTTTACGTTTTGTTTACTAACCTTAAAGTTATAAAGAGATATCCTCTTTCCTCTTGATACTGCACTTGCTCTTAATGCATTGGGCTTCGAGCGTGAAATACGAATCGTACTCCGTATGTCTTTTGCCTTAGCAACATATTCTTCTCGCGCCGATCGAACAGCATCTGTTCTGATTCCTTTTACTGCCTTATTCAAGGAACGGGAAAGGGCCTTTTCGGCCCCTCCCTTAATTCCCGCTAATGCTTTCTGAGTATGTTCTATATTTTCTGTGTTTAAATCGATCATGATTCATTCGCCACCAATGTAATCTCTAAAACACCACCGATATGCCCGACTTCCCCTACAAAAAAAAGAGATCCGTCCAGCCGGAACTCTTCTCCTCGTAAGGGTTCACATTCCATGTCAGCAGCCCTAGCATAAAGAATGATCTCTTTGGAAAAAACGCCGTCTACAGCTTCTGTTCTCGACTGTAGGCGGCGCTCGTGTATGAGGGCTTCATCAATCACGCAAAGGATTTCTTTGTCATTTATCACATGGTACGAAGCGAACTCTGAGGAATTAAAGAAAGTTGTTAAATCACTCTGGACAAAATCTTTAAATCTCGACACCGTTTATCCCAGCTTTATTAGTGCAATTTCAGTAGCACTATTCTTAGGCTCAACGCAAATACCAGCATATGTATTATCTGTAGCTGTAGCTGTCAACTGATTTGCCGTATCATTCCAATAGAGCTTGTCTCCAACTTCAAATGCCGTTGTCTTCACTGCTGGCATTTGATATACACCAGAAATAGATACGGCGCCTACATCCCCTATTGCTATGTTAGTAACTGCGATACCGACAATATTTTTAAAAGGTATAACCTCGCCTACCAACACATTAGAGGGTAGTGCCTATAAGTTTGTGTAAACTTCCTCATAGTCGGTGAAGTAAAATATACTGACAACAGGAGGTTTTAACAATGGCCAAAAGGACAAGCCCACT
>NZ_MPPC01000015.1:0-4701 GCF_001896635.1 Aminobacterium sp. EBM-42 | reverse complement strand
ACCCGTCAATCTGTTGAATTCGTCTATTCTTTCGTCAATGGCGTCAGCCATGCCCTGGATAGAGCCCCAGTACTCATCATAGTCGTACCACTGGGCATTCAGTTCCTCAGACGTGCGCCCCTGCTGCTCGATCCACGTGTAGTACTTTAGGTTATGGACTCGCTTGCGGGCGTAGTAGGAAAGCTCTTCCATGGCATCTATGCCTACTCCAAGAACGTGGCGGTTATGGTCAACAGACGCCATCATCTCTGTGTAGGGCCCTGTCTCGTCGGCCATTTCCTTCACACGGGAACCGTACATCTCCATGGAGTCTGTCAAAACTGTCATGATCACATCGTTCTTGCCAAGTTCATAGTACTTGGCCATCTTGATGGCCATCAGAATGTTTGCCGCACCTGATATGCCTATCAGCGGAAGGCTCTCTATGAACTCTTCGGAAACTCCGTTCTTGCGAAGATACTCATGGCCCGAATCCTCGTTGAAGAGGCGGATCATGGCCATGCTGTCTGCGTCGTCCACATCTATAACCATATCGGTGTTCTTCACGTTATGGATCCAGGGAACGTGCTTGTCGCCTATGCCCTCAAGCCGGTGGGCGCCAAATCCATTCCACAACAGAGTGGGGCACTGAAGAGCCTCCCCTACCGCTATCTTGCTCAGGGGATACTTCTTCTTCAAAAAGTCGCCGCTCGCAAGGGTGCCGCCTGATCCAGATGTAATTACAACGCCAAAATACCGGTCCTTCTCACCGCAAACTTCCTGCAGAACGTCGTACATGGCGTTGCCTGTCACCTCGTAGTGCCAAAGATGGTTCCCAAACTCCTCGAACTGGTTGAAGATCATGATGTTGTCCCGGGTCTTACGAAGCTCCCAGACCTTGTCGTAAATCTCCTTGACGTTGCTCTCCGTGCCCGGAGTACCTATGACCTCTCCTGCCACCGTCTTAAGCCACTCAAAACGTTCAGGGCTCATGCCTTCAGGCAATATGGCAATGGATTCGCACCCAAGAAGCTGGGCGTTATAGGCGCCGCCACGGCAATAGTTGCCCGTGGAGGGCCATACGGCCTTCTGGGCAGTGGGGTCAAACTGTCCCGTCACAAGACGAGGAGCTAGACAGCCAAAGCTCGCTCCAACCTTGTGGGCTCCCGTCGGGAACCATTTGCCGACTATGGCAACTATCCTGGCGTTTACTCCCGTCACTTCACGGGGAATCTCCACGTAGTTGGTCTTGCCGAACAGCCCTCCTTGCTTCTTGGGCTCGTTCTTCCAGGTTATGCGGAAAAGGTTTACTGGGTCTACATCCCAAAGACCGGTGTTCTTAAGACGCTCCTTGATCTTGTCGGGGGTATAACGATCCGGATCCTTCATCTGCTTGAAGGTGGGTATTATTACGTTGCGCTCCTTGGCTCGCTCTATTGCCTTCTTGAGCCCTTTCTCGTGAATGGTCAGATCGATCATTCGCTTTCACTCCTGTTCGTTTATATTCGCATTCTTCACCTTTACTCCATATAAGACTTGCCATATGTTACCAATCTAAAATGGAGTTGCGTTCCGATTTAACCTTACACTTTAAAAACGTAAGCGCGATACAAACAGCTCGTAAAAAAGATCGTTTCTGAAACAATGGGAAGAGAAATCAACTAAAACCAAATCTGTATAGAAAAGTCTAATGTCGAGAACATATAAAGTATTTACACGATGTGATTAGCTTCTATATACAAGGACACCTCTAATATTATTACTTGCAATAATCAATTACTTATAAGAAACATAATAAAAATATTATAAAGAGCTTGCTTAATCTTATAAGGAAATGGCAGCGTCACTCTGCAATAGTTTTTCAAAGGCTTCAATATCGGGAGCCACAGATAATGGTTTTCCCGCTGCTTTACGGGCATTCTGAATATCCTTCAAACCGTTTCCTGTAACCACAATAGCCACAGTTTCGTCTCTATCAAGCTGTCCCTGGGTTGCCATTTTTCTAAAGCCCGCGTAAGCGGCGGCTCCAGCTGGTTCGCCAAATACGCCCGTAGCCCTCGCCATTTCGGGTATGGCAGAAAGAATCTCTTCATCTGAAACCGTTACCATATCACCATTGCTCTTTCGAACTGCCCTGAGAGCCTTGGCCCAGTTTTTAGGGGCTCCCACCGAAATGCTATCTGCCACGGTATCTACAAAACCAAACAAAACACGCTCCGCCCCTGCCTTGAAAGCTTCATAGATGGGAGAGGCGTTTTCCGCTTGAACACCAACAATCTTAGGCATATGGTCAATAAAGCCGAGATTTAAAAGATCCCAGAATCCCTTGTATAAGCCGCCTATACAGCAACCGTCACCAACAGATATAAAGACACGGTCAGGCACCTGCCACCCAAGTTGCTCCGCAATTTCCAAAGCACTGGTCTTTTTGCCTTCCACAAGGTAGGGGTTGATAGCACAGTTTCTGTTGTACCAGCCGTAGCGCTCGATAGCCGCCGCTGCCAAGTTGAAGGCATCACTATAGTCACCTTGCACCAGAACAACTGTTGCACCGTAAACGAGAAGCTGCGCAACCTTAGCTTCGGGAGCCTTTTCCGGTACAAAAATAAAGCTGGGCAGACCTGCCACCGCTGCAAAACCAGACAAAGAACTTGCCGCGTTTCCAGTAGAGGCACATGCCACTGTTGTATATTTAAAATCCAGAGCTTTGGCCACGCCAACAGCACTGGCCCTATCTTTCAGAGATCCTGTGGGGTTCCTCCCATCATCTTTAATGAAAACCTTAGATACGCCATATTTTTCAGCTACTCTTTTACTCTCGTAAAGAGGTGTCCATCCCACCATCAGGGAAGGAATATTCTTTGAATTTATCACCGGAAGAAGAGGCTCATATCTCCATAAAGAAGGAGTTGGGTCTTTTTTTAGGCTTTCGCGAGTCAGAATGCGAGAGACCTCATCATAATCATAAAGAACATCCAAGGTCCCATCCTGGCCGCAAACAGGGCACGTATATTTCACTCTTTGCGGGTCGTACTCTTTTCCGCACAGAACACATTGCAACTTTACTGGAAATCCCACTTCTATTCGCTCCTTTCATCTCTGCGCAGGTAAGGCTTCCTCTCTTGACAAGAGAGGAAGCCTTACTCCTTTAATCCTTGGTTTATAGTTTTTCCTTCTTTTTAAAATCGTTGAATAATTGAACAAACTTGCCGCTAAGGAGAAGAAGGG
This sequence comes from Aminobacterium sp. EBM-42, assembly GCF_001896635.1. Taxonomy (NCBI): domain Bacteria; kingdom Thermotogati; phylum Synergistota; class Synergistia; order Synergistales; family Aminobacteriaceae; genus Aminobacterium; species Aminobacterium sp. EBM-42. The sequence continues at coordinate 1,494 of NZ_MPPC01000015.1, read as the reverse complement.
CCAACATGTTGGGGATACCCTCTATTCCTGTAGAAACATCCACTATTGTCCATACAAACTCAACTGAAAGACTTACTGCAATAAAAGGAGGAATGAGGTAGATCCATCGGAAGAACCGGATTGCTTTTTGTCCAAAAAGATAGACAACTGACGTTTCATATTCTATATAATAACCTACCATAGTGGAATAGGCCGCAAGCAAAACCCCTATTGCCACTATTGCCGTTCCCCATCCTCCGTAAAGTTGCTGGAAGGCCGAAAAGGTGAGTTCAACCCCATTAAGACCACTATGCCAGACATCTGGAGCTGCAGTAAGAATAACGAGGGCTGTCATGGTACACACTATTATTGTATCGGTAAAGACCTCAAAGGCACCATATAGGCCCTGACGAATAGGGTGATCGGTTATGGCAGTAGCATGTACCATAGGGGCAGATCCCATTCCTGCCTCATTGGAAAACATGCCCCTGGACATACCTCTCTTCATCGTCAACAATATAGTCGATCCCGCAAATCCACCGATGGCTGGAGCAGGTTTAAAGGCACTTTCAAAAATAAGGGCGAAAACCCTTGGAAGATCTGCTATGTTCACAATTATTATTCCAAGAGAAGCGATGATATAAAAAAGACACATAAAGGGAATAAGCTTCTCACAGAAAGAGCCTATTCTTTTGAAACCTCCTATAATAACGAGAGCAGTAAGCGCTACAGACGCTGTCACTGTCCATATAGGAGGAATATTAAAGGCTGTCTCCATGGCCATACCCATGGTATGAGGCTGAACCCATACCGCGGTACCAAGAGCTCCCAAGACCATCATGGCCGCAAAAAACTGTGCCAGAGGCTTCCATTTGGGACCAAGGCCTTTTTCAATATAAAACATAGGTCCTCCATAGAAGTTTCCAAGGGCATCCTTTTCTCTGTATTCTACGGCAAGGGATACCTCCACCATCTTCGTCATCATTCCAAAGATCGCGACGACCCACATCCAGAAAACCGCACCTGGTCCGCCAATAGCGATAGCCGTTGCCACACCGGCAATATTGCCATTTCCTACAGTACCTGCCAATGCGGTTGAAACAGCCTGCCACGGGGTCATGACTCCTTCGCCCACGTTCTTTTCTCCCCTTAAAACCTTACCTATGGTGCTTCGCAAAATATACCCTAAATGAAAAATCTGAAAAAAACCTGTCCGTACGCTAAAAACAAGGCCACATGCAAAAATCAAAATCATCATGGGCCATCCCCAGAGAACACCTGCGAACCAATTAAAGAACTCCATTAATATTCCCCCCTTTTCTTTTCTAACTGCCCCTTATTACTAAAACCTTTGTGTATAAATAAGGGGAAGCAACTTGTACTTCCCCTTTAAAACAACGTCCCTATTTACAGCAAACCCGTCAATCTGTTGAATTCGTCTATTCTTTCGTCAATGGCGTCAGCCATGCCCTGGATAGAGCCCCAGTACTCATCATAGTCGTACCACTGGGCATT
>NZ_MPPC01000029.1:0-1202 GCF_001896635.1 Aminobacterium sp. EBM-42 | reverse complement strand
CAAGAATCTCGGTGACAACGCCAGCACCCACTGTGTGACCACCTTCACGGACTGCGAAACGAAGTCCCGCTTCCATGGCGATAGGTACAATAAGGTCAACCTCAAAGGTCGCGTTGTCTCCCGGCATAACCATTTCTACACCTTCCGGAAGCTTGATGCCTCCTGTTACGTCTGTGGTACGGAAGTAGAACTGAGGCTTGTAGCCCGCAAAGAACGGGGTGTGTCGGCCGCCTTCCTCTTTCTTCAGTACGTATACCTCTGCCTTGAACTTCGTGTGAGGCGTTATGGAACCCGGCTTAGCCAATACCTGGCCGCGCTCTACATCCTCTTTGTCTATGCCGCGAAGAAGAATGCCCACGTTGTCGCCGGCAATGGCTTCGTCAAGAATCTTCCTGAACATCTCAAGGGATGTGGCCACTGTCTTGGTCGTATCCGCCTTCATGCCCACGATCTCCACTTCTTCTCCTGACTTGATCATGCCCCGCTCTACTCGGCCCGTTACAACTGTGCCACGGCCTGTGATGGTGAACACGTCTTCGATAGGCATAAGGAAAGGCTTGTCTGTTTCCCGCTGAGGCGCTGGAATATAGCTGTCACAGGCGGCCATGAGCTCCCAGATGCATTTGCTCACAGGGTCGTTCTCTTCTCCTGTTCCCTCTTCCAATACCTTCAAAGCTGAACCGCGAATGATGGGGACATCGTCTCCGGGGAAATCGTATTTGCTCAGAAGCTCGCGGATCTCCATCTCTACAAGATCAAGAAGCTCATCATCGTCTACCTGGTCTGTCTTGTTCATAAAAACGACTACGGCCGGCACGTTGACCTGCCGGGCCAAAAGAACGTGCTCGCGGGTCTGGGGCATGGGACCGTCTGCCGCGGATACAACAAGAATAGCCCCGTCCATCTGCGCGGCACCTGTAATCATGTTCTTAATGTAGTCTGCGTGACCTGGGCAGTCTATATGGGCATAGTGACGGTTCTCTGTCTGATACTCTACGTGAGAAATGTTGATCGTAATGCCTCTCTCACGCTCTTCTGGCGCCTTGTCGATCATGTCGTACGCCTCAAAATTCGACCAACCCTTCGTCGACAAACACTTCGTGATCGCTGCTGTAAGTGTCGTCTTACCGTGGTCAATGTGTCCTATGGTGCCCACGTTAAGATGGGGCTTCGCTCTTTCAAATTTCTCTTTTGCCATTTTT